>DAIUEO010000061.1:0-10010 GCA_036845125.1 Candidatus Eiseniibacteriota bacterium
GTCTCGCCCGCCGAGCGTGACGAGCTGCCCGCCGACGTGAGGGATCACGAGCCCGCCGAGGCGTTGTTCTCGGGCGAGGACGGTCTCGAGGACACCCGCGAAATCCTGGACCGGGCACCTCGCCACCTGGTCGCCGCCGGCCGACTCCTGCTCGAGCTCTCGGAGCGGCGGGCCGCCGAGGTCGCGGCCTGGCTCGAGGGATCGCGCGACTGGGCCGAGGTAGCGGTGCGGAACGATCTCGCGGGGAAGCCCCGCATCCTGGTCGCGATCCGCGAGCGCGGTCCGGCGATCGCTCCCGCCCAGTGGATCGAGGAATAGGCGGCGCTTCAGGCCGCCCGCGACGCTACTTCGCGCCGACCTTTACCTCGGTCTCGTGATCGGCGTAGTGCGAGTCCTGCTCGCCGACCGGGATCGCCACCTTCAGGACGTTCTCCTTGGGCGGGATCGGGCAGTTGTAGTGCGGTGAGTACGCGCACGCCGGGTTGTAGGCGCGGTTGAAATCGAGCAGGTACTTGCCGGTCCCGCCGGGCAGCGGCAGAGCATCCACGTAGCGCCCGAGCGGGTAGGTGTCCTTCCCGTTGGTGGCGTCCTGGAAGAACACGGCGACGTCCTTCTCGTCGATTCCCGGTTCCAGCAGCCGCACGGCTTCGAGCCGGCACTTGGTGTCGCCGACCATGAAGTGGAACCAGCCGATCCGGAGCGCGCGCCGCTGATTGCCGCGGGTGGAAAGGATGACCACGGTGTCGGGCGCCGGGTTCTCGGTGAGCGGCAGGGCGAAGCAGTAGTTGAGGTCGACCCGGTAGTGCTTGAGCCCGCGGAAGCGCTCGAGGCCGTTCATCTTCCGATCGAAGACGATGATCGCCGGGTAGTTCTGGTGCGAAAGCCTCAGGTAGAAGCGGGAGATCCGGATCATCCCCGGCGGCACCGTGGCCTGGCGGATCTGATCGGTGCTGATCACGAAGCGCGCCAGGGGATCGACGGCCTCGACCTGGAACGAGTCGCCCTTCACCGTGACCCGCAGGTGGTGCTCCTCGACCACCGGATCATCGATGACGAGGTCGTTGTCCTTGGTCCGGCCCACCGTGAGGGTCTTCTTCCCCTCGAAATCGCGCCGGCTGACGGTGGTGAAGTGGGAGGTCGGGCTCGTGCTCATCCACTCGGCGGTCTTCTCCCGCTCCTTGTAGATCCCCTCGATGATCCGGTCCGCGACCTCCTTGGGGTAGGACGCCGCCCGGGCGTATTCAGCCGGCTCCGGAATGGTAGCCGCGGCGAGGGTGATCGCGAACAGGTGCAGAAGCATCGATGGCTCCATTGGTGAGGCGGTCGAAACCTCGTAGTCGGGTCTGAAGGGGAGACGCCGGGCCCGGGAGGGCCGTCAGCGGGGAACCATGATACGACGAGGCGGAGCGCCGGTTCCACACCAGAACCGGCGTCACCGAGGATGAGCGGAAGTGCACAAAGACTTGACCGCAGAATGCAGCGGTCCGTGAGCGGACCGGCGAAACGAGGCGGCCCGGCCGGTTCCGCGCGAATTTCGGTGCTCCGCCGCCACGAAATCACGTCCATTCGTTGATTCACGAGCACTGGCTGCCGATAATGCATCCATCGCTTTTCGTCGTTCCCTTCAGGCCCTCTCGCCACCCTCGGGAAGGAACCCGCATGGATGTGTCCGCCCCCCGCCTCGATGATGATTCGACGCTTGCCCCCGCCGCGATGGACGCGCTCGTAATCCAGGGGGGCCGTCCCCTCCAGGGGCGGGTCACGATCAGCGGCGCCAAGAACGCGGCGCTGCCGGTGATGGCCGCCACGCTCCTGAGCCGGGGGGTCCACACCCTCCACAACGTGCCGCGCCTCTCGGACACGCGCACGATGGCGCGCGTGCTGGAAGTGCTGGGAGCCCGCGTCGAGTTCCGCGACTCGACCTGCGTGATCGACACCACGGGCGTCGAGTCGGTCGAAGCGCCCTACGACCTCGTGCGCACCATGCGGGCCAGCATCTACGTGCTGGGGCCCCTGCTCGCGCGCTTCGGGCGGGCCCGCGTCTCGCTGCCGGGCGGATGCGCGTGGGGACCGCGGCCGGTGAACCTGCACCTCGAAGGCCTCGAGGCCATGCATGCGGCGCTCCAGATCGAGCACGGCTACATCGTCGGTGAGAACGTGAAGCTCGAAGGCGCGCGCTTCACCTTCCCGGTCGTCTCGGTCGGCGCCACCGCCCAGCTCATGATGGCGGCGACCCTCGCGAAAGGAACGACCGAGCTCGACAACGTTGCCCTCGAGCCGGACATCACGGTGCTCGGCGAGGTGCTGGTGCGCTGCGGCGCCCGCATCGAGGGACTCGGCACCCGGACCATCCGCATCCACGGCGTTTCCGAGCTGCGCCCGATCGAGACCACCATCATCCCGGACCGCATCGAGGCGGCCACGTTCCTGGCGGCGGCCGCGATCACCGGTGGCACCATCACCGCCGAGCACTGCGAGGCCTCGCACATGGAATCCGTCCTCGAGGTGCTGGAGCAGACCGGCTGCGAGATCACGCGCGGCGCCGGTGAAGTGACGCTGCGTGGCCCGAAGCGACCGGGGCCGGTCAACGTGGTCACCGATCCCTTCCCGGGATTTCCGACCGACATGCAGGCCCAGTTCATGGCGCTGTGCTCGATCGCCGACGGAACCAGCACCATCCTCGATACCGTCTACCTCGACCGTTTCACCCACGTCCCCGAGCTGGGGCGCCTCGGCGCCGACATCCGGCTCGAGAAGAACCGCGCGGTGATCCAGGGCGTCGACCATCTCTCGGGCGCACCGGTCATGGCGACCGACATCCGCGCGAGTGCGGCCCTCGTCATCGCGGCGCTGGTCGCGGAAGGGGAGACGCGCATCTCACGCGTCTACCACCTCGACCGCGGCTACGAATCGATCGACGACAAGCTGCGCGGCCTCGGAGCCCGGATCGAGCGGGTCCAGGAGTAGCTGCCTAGTAGCGCGGCACCGTCCGGTCCACCTCGCGGGACCAGGCGTCGATTCCGCCCCGCAGGTTCTTGAGCTTTCGGAAGCCGGACTGACGCAGCAGCTCGAGGGCGCGCATGCTGCGCTGGCCGTGATGGCACTGGAGGACGATCAGCCGGCTGCTGTCGAGCTCGGCGAGCCGCGCCGGCAGGGTTCCGAGCGGGATGAGCCGCGCCCCTTCGATGCGCGCGATCTCGTACTCGTGCGGCTCGCGCACGTCGATCAGGTCGAATGCTTCGCCGCGATCCTGCAGGGCGCGCAGTTCGGTCGGGCCGATCTCCACGGCGCCGGACTGTACCTGCGCTTCGGCCGCGGTCGGTAGTCCGCAGAACTGCTGGTAGTCGATCAGCGCCGTGATCGTGCGGTGCTCGCCGCACAGCGGGCAGGCCGGGTCCTTCCGGAGCTTCAATTCACGGAAGCGCATCGACAGCGCGTCGAACAGCAGCAGCCGGCCCACCAGGCTGTCCCCGAGGCCGAGGATCAGCTTGATCGTCTCGATCCCCTGGATCACGCCGATCACGCCGGGCAGCACACCGAGCACGCCGCCTTCGGCGCAGGACGGCACGAGGCCGGGCGGCGGCGGATCGGGATAGAGGCAGCGGTAGCAGGGGCCGACCCGCGCATCGAACACCGAGGCCTGGCCCTCGAAGCGGAAGATGCTGCCGTAGACGTTGGGTTTCCCGAGCAGCGTGCACGCGTCGTTCACGAGGTAGCGGGTCGGGAAGTTGTCGGTGCCGTCCACCACCACGTCGTACCCGCGGAGGATGTCGAGCGCGTTGGCGCTGGTGAGCGCCTCCTCGTAGGGCTCGACGTGCACGTGCGGGTTCAGGTCGTGGAGCCGGGCCTGCGCCGATTCGAGCTTGGATCTGCCGACGCTCGACGTGCCGTGCAGCACCTGGCGCTGGAGGTTGCTCTCGTCCACCACGTCGAAGTCCACGAGCCCGATGCGCCCGATGCCGGCGGCCGTGAGGTAGAGCGCGAGCGGCGAGCCGAGGCCGCCGGCGCCCACGAGCAGCACGCTCGCCGCTTTGAGCTTGCGCTGACCCTGGAGTCCCACCTCGGGCAGGATCAGGTGGCGCCCGTAGCGGAGCAGTTCGGGCGGCGTGATGGGAGGCAGGCCGTCGGCTCCGGTCGCCCAGTCGGGAGCCGGTCGTGCGGGACGCGCTGCCGGCGGTGATTCCGGCGTGTCGGGCGCGCCCCCCGCGATGTTCGGCACGAGCGTGAGGGTGTCGCCCGGCCCGAGCGGGGTCTCCTCGCGCTGCAGGTGCCGGATGTCCTCGTCGTTGTGGAACACGTTGACGAACCGGCGCAGGCTGCCCGCCTCGTCATAGAGGTGCCGGCGCAGCTCGGGATGACGCCCGGTCAGCTCGCGCAGCGCCTCGCCCACGGTTGCGGCTTCGACCGTGACGCGCGTCTCCTGTCCGGCGTACGCCCGGAGCGCGGTGGGTAGTTGGATGGTGACGCTCATGAAATCTCCGCCGGGGCCAGGTCGAGAGGCTCGGGCTCGAAGCGGGTGCGATCCTCCAACAGCCGCCAGGCGCGCACTTCACGCGCGCCGTCCGGGCCCACGCTCACGATCAGGTAGGAATAGTACGGCCATGCATGCTCGAGGTCGAAGGCCGACGGCTCGGGCGGATGATCCGGATGCGAATGGAAGATGCCCACGACGTCGAGGTCCCGGCTGCGCGCCTCGCGCTCGGCGGCCAGGAACTGCCCGGGGGAGATGATGTAGCGGCGGTCGCGATTCTCCGGGGAGTCGTTGTCCAGCGCGGCGATCGAGACGATCTCGCGCACGGGGCCTAAGTCGCGGCCGAGCATCACGCCGCAGCCTTCCTCCGGATAGGCGGCGCGCAACGTCTCGAAGATCTGCTGCGCGACGGCGGTTCCGAGCCTGAGCGTCACGGCTCCTCCGTCCACAGCCGGTCGTCCTGGTAGCGCCACGCGCCGTCCGGCAGCACCGCGACCACCAGGCCGTGCTCGAGTCCCTGGGCCACCCGCTCGGCCCCAACCAGCGCCGCGCCCGCCGACCAGCCGATCGGCACCTCGTTCCGCGCCTGCCGCCGGGCCATGTCGATCGCGTCCTCGCTCCGCACTTCGATCAGGCGCTGATGCGCGGCGGGATCGTAGAACGCCGGACGCGCGGAGGTCGCCAGGTGCTTCAAGCCTTCGAGCGCGTGGTAGGGCGAATCCGGCTGCACGCCGATCACCTCGACGAACGGATTCATCTCGCGCAGGCGTCGCGAGCACCCGACCAGCGTGCCGGTGGTGCCGAGCCCGCACACGAGGTGGGTGATGCGACCGCCCGTCTGCTCCCAGATTTCGGGTCCGGTGCCCTCGTAGTGCGCGAGCCAGTTGGCGGAGTTCGAATACTGGTCGGTATGGACGAAGTGATCCGGCCGCTCCTCCACGCGGCGCCGGGCTTCGACCTGCGCGCCGTCCGTGCCCTCCAGCGGATCCGTGAGCACGAGGTGGGCGCCGAGCGTCTCCAGCAGCTCGCGCACGCGATGGTTGACGTTCGCGGGAACGCACAGCTCGACCGGGAAGCCGAGCGCCGAGCCGAGCCAGGCGAGCGCGATACCCGTGTTGCCCGAGGTGGCATCGAGCACCGTGCGCCCGGCGAGCTGGCCGGAGGAATGAGCCGCCCGGATCATGCTCCACGCGGTGCGATCCTTCACCGACCCGCCCGGGTTCCACCACTCGGCCTTGCCGAGGACGCGAACGCCGCGCGGGATGTCGAGGCCCGCGATCTCGATCAGCGGCGTGTTGCCAATCGCCTCCACGAGGCGGGGTGTGCGGGTGCTCAGGATGGCGGGTTCGGTGGCGATCATGGGAATCGGGTTCCGGGTGAAAACGAACGTCGCGGCCTCTGCGTGAGGGGCCGCGACGTGGGTGGCTGCTTTGCCTGGGGCTCAGCCCGTCATCGGGCTCGCAGCGTGCCGGGGTCGCGCTCCCCTCGCGGGAACGCAACAACAACAACACCAGCAATGTGCTGCGAGATGCATCAGGACCTCGGTGGCCAGGGTGGGCGTCAGGACCCGTAATGATGCGTCCGGCGCGTCGATCGGTGCAAGCAGATTGTCAGCGCCCCCAACGCCAGCCGAGCCTCAACCCGGAGGCCATCCGAGCCGAAACCGCCCCAATGATGCGCATCGTACTCGTGGCGCTGCTCCTTTCGATCGGCGGCTGTGGCTCGAAACGGGCAGCCGGCCCGTGGGAGACCATCGAGCTCGGCACCGACGCGAGCTTCGAGGACGTGTGCTTCGCCGACACTCTGAACGGCTGGATCGTCGGCGGCAGCATCCACGCCCAGGGCGGCATCGTGGGGCGGACCCGGGACGGTGGCCGCACGTGGGCCTTCACGAGCGGGATCGCCAGCGAGGGACCGGGAACCGTGGCCTACACGCTGAACGCGGTGTACTTCGCCGACACGCTGAACGGCCTGGTTGCCGGCGAGGGCGGCCGCATCTTCAAGAGCGAGGATGGGGGGCGGAACTGGCGGCTGGTCGAGTACGGCCGGGGCGGCGCGAGCCACTTCTTCGACCTCGAGATGCGCGACCCGTGGAACGGCTGGGCGATCGGGCTCATGGGGGTGATGAAGACCACCGACGGCGGCGAAACGTGGGTGCCGCTCACGCGGCCGGGGGGTGAAGACGAGCCGACGTGGGGCCACGCCGCGGCGTTCGTCGACGAGGTGCACGGCTTCAAGGTGGGCCAGTACGGCGTGCTCGAGTTCACGACCAACGGCGGGCGGCGCTGGTACGACCACGTTCTGACCTTTGCGTCGAACCCGAAGCCGTATCTGTTCGACGTGCACTTCGCCGATCCGCAGCACGGCTGGGTCGTGGGCGAAGACGGAACGGTCTTCCGGACCGTGAACGGCGGCGCGTCGTGGGAGCACCTCGACACCGGGCTTTCCGACGCGAAGGAGCGCCCGCGACCGCCGGGCTCGGTGCCGGGACCGCCGGGGATCGAGGAGATCGAAGGACCGCTGGCCGGGCTCTTCCTCACGAGGGTGTTCTTCATCGACGAGCGGCGCGGCTGGGCGGTCGGGTTCTGGTCCGATCAGGGACGGTCGGTGGTGCTGGGCACGACCGACGGTGGTGACTCGTGGAAGATCGAGGCGGAAGCCCACGGCGAAGAGCTGCGCGCGTTCACCGCGATGAAGGACGGGCGCGCGTGGGCGCTGGGCGATCGTTCGCGCGAGGGCGCTCAGACGCTGCTGCTGCGGTCGGCCGTCCTGCCCTGAAGTCAGCGCTTCAGGCGCGATCGAGTCCGAGCCGCGTCACCAGCGCCGTGTAGCGGGGATCCCTGCGGATGGGATCGAGGCGCGGGTGGACGCGCAGGAACACGAGCCCCGTCGCGCCTTCCTTCACGGCGACCTCCAGCCACTCGAACGCCTCGTCCACGTCGCCCAGGCTCGCGTGCAGCGCGGCAATGCCCCAGGACGAGACCACGCGCTTCGACCGTGCTTCCGTCAGCTCCTTCAGCATCCGCCGCGACTCGGCCACGTCGCCGCGGCTGGCGGCGAGGTGGGCGAGCCCGAACGACGGCCCCGCCACCGTGCCGGCGAGCTGGCGCCCTTCTTCATACTGCGCATGCGCCTCGTCGAAGAGCCCGAGCGCTTCCAGCGAACGTGCGAGATCGGTGTGCGCACCGTCGAACCGCGGATCGAGCGCGATGGCCCGCCGGTAGTAGTCGACCGATTTCTCGTATTCACGTGCGTAGTAGTAGGCGTCACCCACCGTGGTGTGGATGATCATCGACAGCGGATCGAGGCTCAGCGCCTCGAGCATCAATTCCTGCGCTTCGGCGTGGCGCTCGATGCAGTAGTAGATGCGGCCGAGCGTGTAGTGGGCGGAGGCGAGGCCGGGATTCAGCTCGAGGGCTTTCTTCAGGTGCTGGATGGCCTCGGCCATGTTCATCTCGCGCGATTCGATGGCTCCCAGCACCATGTAGGCGTCGGCCAGGGAATCGTCGAGCGCGAGCGCCCGCGTTGCCGCTGCGTGGGACTGGGCGATCGCCTCGGCGGGTGGCGCCATGCCGCGCGCGGCCCGGGTGTGATGGCAGTCGGCGATGCCCGCCCACGCCGGAGCGAAGGTCGGATCCAGCTCGATCGCGCGCTGAAAATGCCGGAGGCTCAGCTCGATCGCCTGCGGCGAGGTCCCCGCGGCGATGTGCTGCCCTCGCAGGAATTCGAGATGCGCCTCCGGGTTCACTTCCTTCCGCCGAGCCAGGCGCCTGGCCTCGGCGGGTGTCACCCGCAGCGCGATCTCCTTCGCCACCGCCTCGGCGACCTCGCTCTGGAGATCGAGCACGTTCTCGAGATCGCGGTCGTACCGGTTGCTCCACAACATCTCGTCCCGGCGTGCGGAGACGAGCTGGACGTTGATGCGCACCCGCTTGCCCACCAGGAGCGCCGAGCCCTCGATGATCGAGTCCACGTTCAGCTCGCGGGCGATTTCGGGCAGCGACTTCTGCGCCCCCTTGTACTTCATGGCGCTGGTGCGCGAGATCACGCGCAGGTTGCGGAGCCGCGCGAGATCGGAGATCAGCGCCTCGGTCATGCCGTCGGCGAAATACTCCTGAGTGGGGTCGTGCGAGACGTTCTCCAGCGGCAGCACGGCCAGCGAGTGGATCCCTTCGTCCGACGTGGTGCCGTTCGGGGGCGACTGGCGCAGGGCGCGCAGCGCCTCGACCAGCTCCTGCGCGTTCTGGAATCGCGAGGCCACGCTCTTCTGGAGACACTTCTCGATCACCCGGCCGAAGGCTTCGGGCAGGTCCGCGCGTCGCTTCCGGATCGGCTCTGGAGCATCGCGCAGGATCGCGGAGGAGATGTCGGCGGCCGTCGCGCCGGCGAAAGGTCGCTGCCCGGTGGTCAGCTCGTACACGATGACGCCGAGCGCAAAGAGGTCCGTGCGCGGATCCACCGGTTCGCCGCGGATCTGCTCGGGCGCCATGTAGGGCACCGTCCCCACGACCTCGCCCGCGGCCGTGAGCGCCAGCCGGGTCGAGGCCCGGCTGTCGAGCGGCCCGGAGGTCGCGGACTCGGCCTGCTTGGCGAGGCCAAAGTCCAACACCTTGACCCGGCCGCCCCGCGAGACCATCACGTTCCCCGGCTTGAGATCGCGGTGGACGACGCCCCGCTCGTGCGCGGCCGCCAGCGCCTCGGCGAGGGGCAGCGCAAGATCCAGGATCTCCTTGAGCGCCAGGTGGCCGGACGCGCTGCGGCGGTCGAGGGTTTCCCCCTCCACCAGCTCCATGGTGAGGAAGCGCAGCGGGCCGTCCTCCTCGATCGAATGGAGCACGACGATGTTCGGATGGTTGAGTGCGGCCACCGCGCGGGCCTCGCGCTCGAGCCGCGCGAGGCGGTCGGGGTCGGCGGCGAGTGCGGGCGGCAGCAGCTTCACCGCGACGTCGCGGCCGAGGCGGGTGTCGCGGGCCCGATAGACCTCGCCCATGCCGCCGGCGCCGAGGGGGCCGAGAATCTCGTAGTGACCGAGCTTGCTTCCCTGCGTGAGAGCCATGTGCAGACGATACCTACTTCGCGGCCGTCCTGCTCATCGCGCTGTCGGCGGGACCGGCCTCGAAGCGCAACGATCTCATGACACGGTCGAACGGCGGGCCGGTCACGGCCAGCGGACCGCGCCCGGTCCACACGCCGAGCGCCGATCCGGCTTCGACGAAGATCGCGTGACGCCCGCGGAAGTCATGGGTCATGCGGTGCCACGTCACGAGCAGGGTTCCTCGGTGCCCGTCGATGGCGACGCCCACGCGCGAGGCGACGTCGCGGCGGTCGTCCGCGCCCATCCGGCGCAGCACGTCGTGCTCGATGGATGCCGCGTCGCGGGGGAGCAGCAGGGTGACCTCGTTGAAATATGTTGGGTTGAGGCAGGCGACGCCGGGGACCACCCGCTCGTCGTTGGTGAGCACGACCTTGGGGGCGCGGCGGCCGTCGAGGTGAGTCGCGCGCAGCCGGAACTGCGACGCCTCGGTCGGGTTCGGCCAGA
>DAIUEO010000061.1:10020-19481 GCA_036845125.1 Candidatus Eiseniibacteriota bacterium
GGGGAGCAGCAGGGCGATGTTGCCGAGCACGCGCTCGAAGGCGCCGTCGAGGCTGCCGGGCGGCGTGTGCTCGTCGGCCTCGGCGATCAGCGACCAGTCGTCCCGGAACCGGCGTCGTTGCTCCTTCGTCGCGAACAACTCCTCGGGTATCGGAATCATCGAGAGCACCGACTTCGCGGTGGCGAGCCGGTTGGCGCGCGCGAGCTCGCGGGCGCGCGCGACCTCACGGCGGATGCCCTCGGGGGCGACCGGTCCGAAATCCTCGAAGGCGAGCTGGTTCTCGCCGTTCTGGAGCAGGTGGCGCCTGCCGAGATCGAGGTGACGCCAGCCGAAGGGCACCTCGGCTTCGACCCGGAACGAGCCGACATCCATCGTGACCCGCTCGTTCTTGGCGCAGCCCACGATGAGCGCGGCGAGGCCGAGGGCCACGAGGCTTGCACTCCGCGAGGGCGTGAGGCTCACCGCGTCGGTGTCGCGACGGACACGCCGACACCGGGCTCCCCGGCCTTCGTCGAGTCCGCCGGCGGGAAGGTGATCGATGCGGCGATCCGATCGAACAGCAGGAGGTTCTGCTCGAGCCCGTGGAAACTGGCGGTGAAGACGTGGTTGTCGGAGACGAAGTACAGCTCGCGGCCGTAATAGAGGCGCTTCGTCGACTGCCAGGTGTAGTCGACGCGCCACGCCGGAACTCCGGCCACCGTGGCGGGGCCTTCGGAGACCACCTTCCACTCCACAGGCTCGTGGTGTCCTTTGGCCTTGAACTTCACGCGATCGAGAACGTCCTTCAGCTCGAGATGCATCCGCTCGGCTTCCTCGCGTGCGGCCACGAGCTGGCGGTGAACCTCCGGGCGGCCTTCGTTGAACACCGCCAGGCTGGCACGGTCGAGGCGGTAGTTCCCCTCGCGCGCGATGTCGGCCTCGAGCGGCGACAGCGGATCCTCGGTGCGCCACCGCGCGAGCGAGATGGCGTGAGCGAGCTCGCGATGGTCGAGGTCGTCGGGATCGCCGACATCGTTCAGGCGCTCGAGGAGCTCGTCGAGCGCGGCACGCCGATCGCGATCGGCAATGATGTAGTGATCGGCGACGAAGATCCGCTCCCCGACCGAGCCGGTGAGCACGAAGTAGACGCCCAGCATGCCGCCTTCGTTGATGCCCTCGCGGCGCCAGGCGGGAGGTGGCGGGGCGAACGTTATCGACTTGCCGCGCCAGTCGAAGGTCTCCGCTGGCGCGACGGCGGAAGAGCAGCCGCCGATAACGGCGGCCGCTGCCGCCGCCACGAACACAACCGTGAAGCTTCCGGCTACGGCCCGGTGGTCCAGGTGAAGCTCACGGACTTGGTGAGGTTCCGCTGACCGCCGTCGACGAAGGCCATGAACACGGCGTCGGTTCGATAGACTCCCGCGGCCCCAGGGAAGGTGCCGTAGCAGTCGCGAAGCTCGCCGACGAACGTGAATTCCTCGTCGTAGATTTCGCCGGGTCCGAGCGAAGCGGACATCGGGGCGCACAGGGGACACGCGACGTTCGGGCACGTGCCGTCGCAGAGCCTGTTCACATGACGCTGCTCGGGATCCGTCAGCCGCATGATTCCAGGCTGCACGCAATCACGGAGGTAGTAGATCGGGGTCCAGCCGACGTTCTTGACCCGGGTGCGCACAGTGACCGGATGCGAAGGATCGCCGGTCGGCGCGGACACGGTCAGCTCCATCTGGAGCGGCTCCGCCGGCGGCCGGGCAATGCCGTCGCCGCCGCACCTCGAGCCGAGCAGGCCGGCCGCGACCACGGCGAATACGATCGAGCGCTTGAGTGCCATGTCCGGGAATCTACCTGTTTCGTCCCGCGGCCGCCGGTCAGTTTTCCGCGGTCCAGGTGAACTTCACCGACTTCTCCACGGTGGCCGTGCTTCCGTTGGGCCCGGTCGCCGTGAGCTTCGCGTCGGCGTGATATTCGCCCGAGGCACCCTGGAAGTTGCCGGCGCAATCGCGCAACCCGCCGGTGAACTGGAAGTCCTCGTCGATGCTCTCACCCGGAGGGATCGTACGGGGCATGGGGGCGCACGCCGGGCAGAGGGCGTTGGGGCAGG
This sequence comes from Candidatus Eiseniibacteriota bacterium, assembly GCA_036845125.1. Lineage (GTDB taxonomy): Bacteria > Eisenbacteria > RBG-16-71-46 > RBG-16-71-46 > RBG-16-71-46 > DAIUEO01. The sequence continues at coordinate 12,101 of DAIUEO010000061.1, forward strand.
TGCCGCACAGCGTGTTCACGTGGCGCGCTTCGGGATCGGTCAGGCGCGTGAGCGTGGGGTTCACGCATTCCATCATGTAGGTGACCGGTTTCCGGCCCGCGTTGGTGACGCGCGTGTGCACGGTGACCGGGTGCGTGGGGTCGCCGGTGGCCGACGAGACGCGCATTTCCATGCGGAGCGCCACATTGCCGGGGGCCACGGTACCGCTGGTGCAGCTCCATCCGAAGGAGCTGAACATGGCGGAGGTGAGGAGGATCAAGAGACGCACGCGAAAACCTTTCTCCAGAGCCCGTAAATTCTACGGCGGTGAAGGTACGCCCGACAATCGCTAATTTGGCCTCCGGCAGCCGGAGCTGCGTCAGCGTGTCGGCGCCCGGCTCGACCGGTACACTGCGGGCCGTGCGCCCTTACGACCGCGAATACTTCCAGCGCTGGTATCACGATCCCCGAACGCGGGTGCACTCGCGCGCCGATCTCGAGCGCCATGCGGCGTTCGCCGTGGCGGCCGCCGAGTTCGTGCTCGAACGCCGGCTGCTGAACGTGCTCGACGTGTGCTGCGGGATCGGCCAGTGGCAGCCGGTGCTCGCGCGCCTGCGCCCGCGCGCGAAGTACGTGGGCGTGGACGCCAGCCCCTACGTGGTCGAGCGCTACGGCCGGGCCCGACATATAAGGTTGGGGCGTTTCGGGGAGCTGGACCGGCTGAGGCTCGAAGGTCCTTTCGATCTCATCGTTTGCAGCGGCGCGCTCTACTACATCCCGGACGACGAGGTGGTTCCCGGCCTGGCCGCCATCGGCAAGCTGCTCGAGGGCCTCGCCTATCTCGAGATCTTCACCAGCGCCGACGAGGTCGAGGGCGACACGGCGGCGATCCTGAAACGCCCGCGGGACTGGTACGAGGCGCGGATCGCGGATGCCGGGCTGGTTGCGTCCGGCCTCCACTGCTACGTGACCCGCGGCGACGCCGAGCGCCTCGGCGAGATGGAGACCGCGCGGTGATCAACGCGACGACCACGCGGCTCGCGATCGTCGGCACCGCCGGGCACATCGATCACGGGAAGACCGCGCTCGTGCGGAGACTCACCGGCATCGACACCGACCGCCTGCCGGAGGAGAAGAGGCGCGGCATCTCGATCGACCTCGGCTTCGCGCCGCTCACGACGCCGGCCGGCATTCGGGTCGGCATCGTGGACGTGCCCGGGCACGAGCGCTTCGTGAAGAACATGCTGGCCGGAGTCGGCGGCATCGATCTCGTGCTGCTCGTGGTCGCTGCCGACGAGGGCGTGATGCCGCAGACGCGCGAGCACTTCGCGATCGTCCAGCTCCTCGGGGTCCCGCGCGGGATCGTCGTGCTGACCAAGCGCGACCTGGTCGAGGGGGACTGGGTGGAGATGGTGCGTCGCGACGTTCGCACGCTGCTCCAGGGAACGGCGCTCGCGGGCTCGCCGATGATCGAGTTCTCGGCGGTGACCGGCGCCGGCACCCCGGAGCTGCTCGCCGAGATGGACCGCCAGCTCGCGGGCGTCGCGGGGCGCTCGCTCTCCGAGCCCGCGCGGCTGCCGGTGGACCGCGTGTTCACCGTCGAGGGCTTCGGCACCGTGGTGACGGGGACGCTGTGGCGCGGTGCGATCCGCACCGGCGAGACGCTCGAGCTGCTGCCCACCGGGCGCAGCGCGCGCGTGCGGCGGGTTCAAGTGCATGGCGAGACGGTCGACGAGGCCCACGCCGGCCAGCGCACCGCGGTCGCTCTCCACGGCGTCGAGCGCGACCAGGTCGTGCGCGGCGACTGGCTGTGCGCGCCGGGCGCGTTGCGCGCCTCGAGCGTGATCGACGTGCGGTTCGAATTGCTGCCGGATTACCCGCGCGAGTGGCCGTCGCAGGCCCGGGTGCGGTTCCACCTCGGCGCCAGCGAGCTCCTCGGGCGGCTGGTGATGCTGGAGGAAGGGAAGCTCAAGGCCGGTGGGAGCGCGCTCGCGCAACTGCGGCTCGAGCGCCCGACCGTGGCGGCACGCGGCGACCGATTCGTGATCCGGTCGTACTCGCCGTCGCGCACGGTAGGCGGCGGCACCGTGATCGAGCCCGTCGCCGAGAAGCGAAATCGGCGCGCGGGAGGGCTCGAGTCGCTCGCCGTTTTCGAGACCGGCTCGCTCGAAGCACGGCTGATCGAGCGGCTCGGTTCCGAGACGAAGCCGGCGGCGGTGGCAGTGCTCGCGCAGGCGATGGGCGAGAGCGAGGCCGCGGTGACCGCGGCGCTGGAACGCATCGCGGGATCGGGGCAGGCCGTCGCGACGACGCCCGGGCGCTGGCTCGGGATGAAGCGCTGGAACGAGGCGCGCGACCTCATCGCCGCGACCGTGCGCGAGTACGCGGAGAAGAACCCCGCGCGCTTCGGAATCCCCAAGGGCGAACTGAAGAGCGGGCTCAAGATGAAGCTCGACGCCGCGCTCCACGACGCGGTGTTCGAATCCATGGCGACGAACGGAGCTTTCGAGATCCGATTGGATCGCGTCCGCGCCGGGGATTCTCCGTGGGAGCCGCCCGCCGCGCAGGCCGCGGCATTGGCGAAGCTCGAAGCCGAGTTGGAAGCAACCGGGTACTCAGTGCCGGAAGTGCTCACATGGCAGGCGAAGCTCGGCGCGGCGCAGGGCGCCGAGGTGCTGGGACTCGGCCTCTTCCTCGGGCGCCTGGTGCGCATAAGCCAGGAGTTCGCCTACACGGCGCGGCAGATGGAGGAGCTTCGCGGAAAGCTCGCCCAGTGGTTCGAGAAGAACGCCGCGCTCAACGTAGCGGGCTTCAAGGAAATGACCGGCGTGAGCCGCAAGCACGCCGTGCCACTGCTCGAGCACACCGACCGCATCGGTTGGACCGTCCGCGTGGGCGACGAGCGAAAACGCGGGAGGCTTAGAGGATGAATCGGCCGCTGCTCGCGTTGCTTTGCCTGTCTCAAGGTAGCCGCACGCTGAACCTGCGCCGGGGCAGGTTTTGATTGATCCGACGTGACGATGTTCGCCAAGCGCGATCAGAACTGTCCCCGGGGACAGTTGATGTGGATAACTCTGGAGAGGTCTCTCTTTGGAGCGGGTTCATCGTCCAAATCGCACGCGCTTGCAGAAGCTATTGCCCAGTTGAAGCCGAGTCCTCCAGCGACTCCGGGCCAGGCTCCACCGGGCGGACCATCAGCATCTTCTCCCGCTCGCAGGTGACACTGCCCGGCTTCGAGCCGCGCGGCTTCCGCACGTACTTCTTCAGCGTATAGATCACCGGCACCTTGCCGGCGTTCCGGGCCTGCGAGTAGAACGCGGCCCATGACGCGACCTCGGCGAGCGTCTGCTTGGAGGGCTCGTCCTTCCCCTTGCCGCGGCGAATCACCACGTGCGAGCCGGGCGCGCCGTGGACGTGGAACCAGTAGTCCTCGCCGCGCGCGATGCGCACCGTCAGGTAGTCGTTGCCATCGTTGCTGCGGCCGATGAGCACTTCCCAGCCTTCCTTCGTGCGCAGTCGGCGCGGCTGAAGGCGCGCCGGGATCGTGGGCTTCTTCGGTGCCGGTTTCCCGGCAGCCGTCGTCGCGCGGATGATCGGCGCACCGATCGCCTTCAGCACCGTGACCGGCAGTGCGACGAGGATCGCCTCGACCTCGCTGATCTCGGACTCGCGTTCTTCGACGATCTCTTCGGCGGGCGGTGGCTCCTCGGCAGGCCAGCCATCGAGCACCACCTCGGCGCGCCGCATCGAATCCTTGAGCCCCGACACTCCGTTCTCGAGCGCTGCGATCCGCGGCGGGATCTCCTCCATCGCACGCTCGCACTTGGCTGCCTTCTTGAAGTAGCGCGCCGCATTCACCTGCGGCGCCACGTTGGGATCGAGCGCGATCTCCATGGTGTGCCGAGGGTCCGCAGGATCGGGCAGCGTCACCGACGCCGCTCGCGGCGGCACCTGCTTCAGATGAACCAGCAGCGTCTCGGCGTAGCGGCGAAATGAAGCGCCTTCGCCCGCCTCTTCGAGATCGCCCTTCAACGCATCGCGTTTGCGGGCCATCCGCTGATGGTGTTTGCGCAGCGCGCGCACCATGGCTTCGAGATGATCGCGACGGGAATCCGACATGCGGCGCAGGCTAGCACGACGCGCGAAACACCATTGACGCCCACCAAACCCGGGTGCACCTTCGCGTCATGAAGAAGGTGATCTGCTGGAGCTGCGGCACCGAGAACGAGACGCCCGACCCCATTCCACGCGACAGTGAATGCCGCGAGTGCCGCCGCGATCTCCGCTGCTGCATGGCATGCAGCTTCTTCGACACCGCCTACAACAATTCGTGTCGCGAACCCGACGCCGATCCCGTCACCGACAAGGACCGCCGGAACTTCTGCGAGTTCTTTTCCTACGGCCCCACCGGGAAGGGTGTCGCACCGTCGCGCTCGGACAACGCGCGGAAGAAGCTCGACGCGTTGTTCGGCGGAAAGCCCGCGGGCGTGGACAAGGCGGCCGAGGCGCGCGCCAAGCTCGAGGACCTGTTCCGAAAGAAGCCGGCCGAGGACTAGTAGCCGACAGCCGGCGAGCGCGACTTGTAGGCGACGTGCCCGCGGTCAATCGCGGCGCGCACCGCATCGGTCTTCGCGGTCCGCTTGAGGAAGCGCGTCAGCGAATCCGGATCCGGAACGCCCGCCGTCAACACGAACGACTTGCCGAGCGCATGAAGCTGCCCCGCTTCGGGCATCAGCTCGAAGCAGTCCGGGTTCAGATCCTTCAGCCGGTCGAGATAGACGGGGAGCAGCGAAGGCTTCTGTTCGAGCCGTTTCACCATCTCGACCTGGAAGCCGGTCGAGGCCGCGATCAGTCCCGGGAAGGTGGTCATGACGATGCGAGGGCACGCGATTCCAGGCGGCACCACCGAGCGCTGAAAGATGTGGGCGGCGCCATAGACGAGGTGCACTTCCGCGCCCTGATGGTCGCGCAGGTAGCTGCACACTTCGCCCATCGCGATGCGATCGCGATATTCGAACCGCAGGCTGTCGGCGATGAACGGATCGGTCTCTTCATTGTTCATGAGCCGCCTCACCATGCTCGTGTCATCGGCTCCGTAAATCTGCGCACGCGGTTCGAGTGCCTGGTAGACGACCGGTGCGAGGGAGTTGCGGAGGATCTGGAACTGCGGCCCGTCAAGGCGCTCGAAGGCATCCGGCTCCGGAACCGGCGTGAAGGCGATCGCAAGCCGCGCTCGCAGATTGCCGTCGAGCTGGACCGGCGAGGCGGCCTGGAACCCCTCGACGAACACAACGCGCGCACTGTCCGCGAGCAGCAGACGCAGGATCGCGAGCTGATAGCGCGTGAGGATGTCGTCCTCGGCCCGCGAAGTCTCGTAGGTGGGGTTATGGAGCTGCCCGATCGAGTGCAAGGTGCCGAAGTTCCGATTGCCAGACTCGACCTCGACCGCACACGGCGTCGCCTCCCCAGTCATTCCGACCAGCTTCTCGATGTCGAAGGTATCGAGACAGAGCAGCGACTCCATGCGGATGCGCTGCATCTCGGCCAAGAGCTGGGCGGGCGTCTGGATTTGCTTCGGGGCCTGGCCGCAGGAGATGACCGGGAGCGAGAGGGCGGCGAGGGTCAAGAGATGGCGGAGGGGCCTGTTCACGGGCGGCACTATCCGGTCTTGATTGACTGGGTGCAACCCTGTCACATGCGGGCGATCGAAGAATTCTGTTGAAGCTCTGCCCGCCTCGTGACTACGCTTCCGTTACCCGTTGATGTTGCCAGTCCACCCGCCCCCGGACCGGCTGCCACCGTATTCGCCTGAGCGAACTAGAACTACTTCTGCGTTCGTGAAGTCGACCGGTTGCGGCACAGAAAAGGGAGCGGCGAAATGAAACACGCAAGACGGTCGCTAGTTTGTCTGGTCCTGGCCGGATGTATTTGGCTTCCGACCACCGTGCGGGCCGAGCGGTCGCAGGGTCATTCCTTCGGCGAGCCCGACACACCGATTGGGCGGGGATCCAGTATGAGTGGCGGACTAGGATCCGGGATCCGAGAGCCCGAGGTTCCGGCCGGGAGGTCCCAGCGTCTGCGACTTGGCGACCCGGATGATGGGTCTCGCCGGTTGCTCAAGATCGGTGAGCCGGATGATCCGCCCTACTTCCTGCGCAAGCTGCTTTCTGCGCTGGTTCGAGCCTCCCAGCGGACCCAATAGATCAACCTAGGGTATGGGTGGCCATTAGGTGCGGGGTCACCCATGCCCCCGCTCTCCAGCAACAAAACCCCGTTGAAACGCGCTTCCGACGGGCGTAGTCTTCCCTGAGTTTCGGGTTGCCAATACCCTCAGCCCCCGGGAAGCTGAATGGCCGTCTCCCCTCATCCCCATCCGAAACGTGCCCGTGGCCCTGGTAAGGCGTGCGTCCGCGCGCCCTGCTGGGGTCGGTGTGTTTGGAGGCGACTCCGATATGGAAGTCGCAGCATGAAGGAGCGATGAGATGAAGAAGTTGCACCGGCCGCTCACATGGCTGGTCATCGGGACGGTCGCAATCACTACCTTGGCATTCCCGCTGCAGTCTTCAGCGACGCCGCAGCAGTGGGAGTTGACGCGTCATGAGCTTGGGGATCCGGACACCCCGCCGGGTGGCTCCCCAGCCCGAGTGAGTTTTCTCGGGCTGCGTCTGGTGCTCTTGCGCGGTCCTTTGATCCTCATTCTTCCAGCTTCTCCCGCCTCAAAGAGCATTGAGGGCCCGATCCGAGTTGAGCGGGCACGAGGTGGTCTGGGTAGATGACCAGCGTTCGTGCACAAGCCGAAGCGCTGAGCGACAGGCTCACATCGAGCCCTGGCCAGTCGACTTCTCTTGCGGATGCAGCTATCCAGTGCGCGCACGAGCTGATTGAGGCAGGTGACTCGAGAGTTGCTTTGGATCTCTTGAGCAGGCTCGACATCTCCTCCGCAGGCACTAGGCGCTCGAAGATTCAGTTAGCCATTTCCAGAGCGTTGCTTGTTTCCGGCAGATTTGAAGAAGGCCTGCAAACCGCAAGATTGGGGCTCGCTGACGGCGACAATGTGCCAGTTTGGGATGAGGATTCTTGTGGGCTGGAAATAGTTACTGCCATCTGCCTGAGAGAAACCAATCGAATCACGGAATCAGAAGGCGTACTCAGATCTCTGAGAAGCGGATTGCTCAGGAAGTCGGACTCAAAGAATCTGGCCTGGTGCACGCACGCCCTTGCTGCTGCCCGCCACATGGCTGGAGACCTTGCCGAAGCGCGTCAACTAGCGATCGATGCCCTAGTTTCAGCTAGGAGGTCTGGAAGTCGCTACTTCGAAGTGCATTCACTGCTGACCCTATCTTGGCTTAGGTTCTGTCTGAGAACGGTTGCAAGCCGTAAGCTGCGCCCAACTCGCCATGGA
>DAIUEO010000062.1:0-19162 GCA_036845125.1 Candidatus Eiseniibacteriota bacterium
GATGGCGGCCGGCGCATCCCGCAAGGCGGGCGTCGAAGTGGGCATCGGGATCACCGGCGTGGCGGGGCCGGACGGCGGCTCCGAGGAGAAGCCGGTCGGCACCGTGTTCATCGCCGTGGTGACGCCGAAGACGAAGGGCGTGCGCAAGTACTCGTTCGCCGGAACACGCACCACCGTGCGCGAGCGCAGCGCCCAGACCGCCCTCGACCTGGTGCGCCGCGCGATCCGCGGGCTGCCCCTCGATCCTGCATTGGGGTAGCCGGGCAATGGTCGCGCTCCTGTTGGCTGCGTCTCTCGCGCTCGCGCAGGCCGACGGTGCCGGCCCGCCGGACGGGACCGGGATCACGGAATTAGAGTCCTGGAAGATCGACGTGCCGGCCGACATCGTTTGGTGGCACGCCACCCCGGCGGGAGTGCTGGTGCTCGGCACGCGCGCGAGCCTCATGGGCGTCGAAGGCCCCACCGGGCGAACGCTATGGCGACGCGACGACCTGCGTGATGCCGATCGAATGCGTCTCGAGGTTCTGCCGCGATCGCCCTATGCCGTGCTCGCGCTGGGCCAGGGTATCCGTGCCGGCGCACCTCGGATCGTCATCGACGTCCGGACCGGCCGCGAGGTCTGGGACACCTCGGTGCTCGGCATGGCGGAGGTCCACGCCGATCTCTACGTGCCCTCGCTCGACGCACTGCTGATCAGCGGGAGGGTCTCGGGGGAGGATCGTGTCCTGCTCGCGGATCTCGCGAGCGGCCGGCGGATCCTGACCCTCGACGTCCCGGCGCCGGAGGCAGCCACCTTTCTGTCGGGCCCGTGGTGGTTCGACAGCGAGACCACCCTCGTGGGCTGGACCCGTGCGGGCCTCGTTCGTTATGGGCTCGGTTCCGGCAAAGCCGCATGGAGATCGGCGCCGCCAAAAGCCCGCACAGCGGAGCCCTGTATTCCCTTGCGTGGTGATTCCAACGGCCCCCCCGAGCGGAAGGACCCTCGTCCTCTTCCCGCCGCATTGTCGATTCACCTGGGATCCGACGGTCAACTGTTCGTCGCCCAGGGGACGGTGTTGCAGGCGGTGGACGCGGCGACCGGTCGCCCGTTGTGGGGGAGCCCGCCGGCGCTCTGCGGGCGCGTGGCGCAAGTCGAGCAGGTCGGGGACGGAATCCTGGTGCGGACCATGCCCGAGATCGCCGGCAACGACGAGCTGGTGATGCTGGACGGGGGAACCGGCGCCGTGCGCTGGAGGTTCCCGCGTTTCGACAAGGGTGTCGGTTCGCGCATCACCACCATGTTCCAGTCCGACATTCCACTCAGCAACTTGCTGTTGGCCGATGGCGCGGCATGGGTGCTCGCCGGTCGTAATCTGTTCCGAGTCGATCTTCGTACCGGAAGTGGCGCGAAACTCGGAGCCACCTGGGTGAATCAGGTGAATCGGATGCAGCTCGTGCACACCTCCCGGGGTTTCATGGTCGTCGGACAGCAGGAGCTCGACTGGCTCGACACCCGCGGGAACAGCGTGGGACGCGTCCGCTACGAGCCGCTGATCGACCTGGAACAGGGGCTGACGGTGTCCGGCACTGCACTGAAGGTTGCGGAGGGCGCTGCTCCCGCGCCCGGCTCGCTGCGGTTCGGCCCCGACTACGGCCCGGCAATGGAGCGGTACACACAGGAGTTTCGCGCGTCATCGCGGTTCGACTCCCTGGTCTTCGTGCTCGCCGAGTTCGTGGACGGATTCAACGGGAGGGAGCTGGTGGCAATCGGAGTGAACGGCGGAAGACCCGCCCGGCGGATCCCGTTCAAGGGGATGCCACTCATTGAGATCGACCCGCTCCGCAGAATGATCTTCGTCATCGAAGGTCGGACCATTCGTGGATTCGAAATCTAGGCCCCAGGACGCGGATCGGCTGCGTCTGTTCCTCGCGGTCTTCCCGCCGGCCGAGGTGCGGCGCGCGGCGCACGCGGCGGGCGAGAGGCTGCGCGCGCCGGGTGACGGAGTCTCGTGGGTGAGGCCCGACAACCTTCACTACACGCTGCGGTTCATCGGCGACGTGGGGGAGGACGGCGCGCGACGCGTGGCCGAAGCGGCCGCCGAGGCCGCCGCGAGCCACGCGCCCTTCGAGGCCGAGCTTGGCGGGCCCGGTGCGTTCCCCAACGCGAAACGCCCGCGCGCGATCTGGCTCGGGCTCGCGAGCGGTGGACCCCAGCTGGAGGCGCTGGCGCGCGATCTGGAGGCCGCGCTCCGGCGCCGTGGATTCGACAAGGCCGACAAGCCCTTCAGCGCGCACCTCACGCTCGGCCGGGTGAGGGATCCGCGTGGCGACTGGACGGAGCGCCTGGCGGCGCTTCCCGTGCCGGACCCGCGCCCCCGATTTCGCGTGGACCGACTGCTCGTGGTGCAGAGCCAGCTCAACCCGAAGGGCTCGATCTACACAGTCCGATCGGAGGCGATGCTGCGGATCGATTCCGGCTGAGAAGGCAGGGCTTTCGGCTCAAAACGTCCCCTGTTGAGGCGGGTGACGTCAGCGAATAGTCTCTCGATGTTGGTTCTCCCATGAACCGCGTCAGGCCGTCGCGCCGGTCCTCCTCCGACCGGCTGGAGCAATGCAGTGCTCGGCACTCAGGTTTCTCACTACCGAATTCTCGAGCTCGTCGGCGAAGGTGGAATGGGCCGCGTGTACAAGGCCCAGGACCTGACCCTCGATCGAGTCGTGGCGATCAAGGTCCTGAAATCGGACCGTACCGACGAAAGCCAGCGGTCGTTTCTCCGGGAAGCGCAGGCGATCTCGAGGATCCACCACGCCTCGGTGGTGACGATCTACGAAGTCATCGAAGACGCCGGTACGACCTGCCTGGTCATGCAGTTCGTCGAGGGCATGTCGCTGCGGGATCGTCTCGATCGCGATCCCCCCGGCCTCGAAGAGGCACTCGGCATCGCGTGCTGCGTCGGCGCGGGACTCAGGGCAGCCCACGAGATCGGCGTTGTTCACCGCGACCTCAAGCCCGAGAACGTGATGGTGGAGCCGGGTGGACAATGCAGGGTGCTCGACTTCGGAATCGCCCGGCTCGCCAATCGATCGACTTTGCGCGAGAAGGGGAAGCTCTTCGGCACCCTGCCCTACATGGCGCCGGAGCAGATTCAGGGGCAGGAGACGGACGCTCGAACCGACGTCTATGGCCTCGGCGTGTTGCTCTACGAAATGCTCACCGGAACCAGGCCCTTCGTCAGCAAGGAGGAGGTGCCGCTGCTCTACGACATCCTCAACAGCGACCCGGCTTCGCCGGAGCAACACCGGTCGGGCCTGCCTCCGGGCCTGGACCGTATCGTCATGCAGGCGCTGCGCAAGAAACCCGGTGACCGCTATTCCGACGTCGCCGCGATGCTCCACGACCTCGAGATCGTGCGGGCCGAAATCCGGGCTCAGCCGAAGCGCCCGGAGAAGCTGCTCGCGAAGGCAGCTCCGCGCCGTTGGCTGAAAGCGACCGTCGCCGGCGTCGTGCTGGGCGCGATCGGCATCGCAGTCGCAATGCGCCTGCTCGCTCCGGGCGAGCCCCGCGTCCTCATCGCCCGGTGGACCGTGGAGCCCGAGCTCGAGGACCTCGGATGGCTGTCCAACGGGGTCATGGACTGCATGATTCGTGCGCTCGCCGGGCGCGATGGCTTTCACGTGATCAGCCGGCAGACCGTGTCCTCGCTGAATCAGACGCTCGCCTCCAGGCCGACGCCCGGAACGACGGCGCCCATGTCGGCGGCTCATCGCATGGGCGCCGCCTATCTCGTGAGCGGCAATGTCGAGCGAAACGGAGGCCGCCTGCGCCTGACCTGCGAGCTGGCGAGCGTGAGCCAGGGAGTCGTGGTCGGAAGCTGGTCCGCGGACCTCACTGACGTCAGGCGTGAGCTCTACCCGGCTCTCGATCAGCTGGCGCTGGCAGTATCCGGTGCCCTCGAACAAAGGACCCGCCGCCCATCGCGCACGGAGCCTCCCCGGGTGATGCTCTCCCAGTCGATCGACGCGCTCAAGTCCTACCAGCTCGCGTTCGAGGCCCGGGAGCTCGGAGACTTCACCGCGGCCCTGGATTGGCTCGACGATGCCCTGGAATACGATTCGACGTTTGCCGACGCGCATCTTCTCGCGGCCCGGATGTCACCGGAAGAGGGAATCAAGCAGCGTCACATGGCCATGGCCATGAAATATCGCTTCAAGGCTTCTCCGAAGACGCGGCTGCTCATCGAGGCCGCCCACTTCTCGGCTCGAAACGACTATCGGGGCGCGCTCGAAAAGTACGAGGCGGTCCTGGCCATGGATCCCGAGGACGTCATTGCACGCGCGAGTCTCGCCCGCCTCTACGTTCACCGCCGCCAGTTCAGCGAAGCAGTGTCGGAGTACCTGGTGCTTCACGGGCTCAACCCGTTCGACTACTCCTACTATCCCTGGTGGGCAGCGGCCTACGTCGAGGCGGGACGCAGCGACAGGGCCGTCGAGATACTCGCGGAATGGCGGCGGAGTTTCCCGCAGGAGCCGGCACCACTCGTGGAGCTGATCGCGACGTACCGGTCCCAGGGCGACTTCGATGCGGCCCTCACGCTCTGCGACACTCTCGACAGCGTTCGTCCGGGATCGGCCGGGCCTCACCGTGGATTCCTCTTCATGGAGCTCGGGAGACTTCACGAGGCCGAGCGTGAGTTCGAACGTTCCCGATCGCTAGGATACCGCGACACGCTGCGGTTGAACACGTATCTGGCGCTGCTGGCTCACCGGAGGAAGGACTATTCGCGCGGACTGGCGCTGGTCGAGCCGGCGCTGACTCGGGATTCGGATCCTTACACGCTCTGGGTTGCCGGCCTGCTGGCGGCCGGGGCGGGCGATCTGGAGAAGGCGCGCGCGCGCCTGCGAACGATCGAATCCTTTCTGGAGGCACCGGGGGACGATTCCACGACGGTCGAGGCCTACAGCTCGCGCCGCTTCTACTACCACCTGATGGCAGAGATCGAGATGGAACGAGGGAGATCTGAGCTGGCGGTTGGCCTCTTCAGTCGGGCCCTGCGCTATGCGGGGCGCGCCGACGACCCGTACTTCCGCACCCACCTGGGTTCCGCCCTGATCGAGTCCGGGAATCTCGCGCAGGCAGTCCGGGAGCTCGAGCATGTTCTCAGCATCAATCCCAACTACCCCGAGGCGCTGCTCGAGCTGGGTCGCGCCAACGTTCTAATGGGGAAGCCCCAGGCCGCTCGAAGGTCGTTCGACCGCCTGCTCACCCTGTGGAGGAATGCCGATGGCGATGACCCGATGAACCGGGAGTTCAGGAAGTTGATGGCAAACCTGTCCCATGCCGATGCGGGGCCCGCCGAATTCAGGGCTGCATCGGAAACCGTTCCCACTGGAGGCCGCCATGCCTGCCGATCCCTTCACCGTGCTGCAGCTCTGGAGAATGTTGAGAGGTGGCGAGGACGCGTTGCGGTTTCACGCGGACATCATCGGAAGCATGCTGCTCACCCAAACCATCAGCGGCGGTACGCCCATCGGAGGGATCCCGGCGGGCACCTGCGACATCCTGGCATCGGATTGGGATGATCTGCCTCCATGCAGGCCCCCCGGACCCTGTCGGATCATCACGGAAGGGGCCAGCGCGCACATGGAGATGGTCCTGAGCCGACTGCAGGCAACCCTGGTCGCCTACTCCAGGCTCATGGAACAGACGGGGCCCGTGGAGATCGGGTATTACGCCGGCGCGGTTCCCGGCGCCCACTGGAAGGAACCGAAACCGTAGCGCCGAAGGGGGCTGGCCCCCGGGCTTTTCGGCCTTTCCATCGCCTGCCCAAATGTGTAGTATGCGGCGCGACCCGATGGGAGTGCGGTTCGAGGCTCCCGGCATCGGATGGACGGATCCGCCCCTGCTAGAGGAGAAGCACAATGATTCCGATCAACCCGAACCCGACCTCCAAGGAGAAGAACAAGGCTCTCGAGCTGGCGCTGCAGCAGATCGAGAAGCAGTTCGGCAAGGGCGCCATCATGAAGCTTGGGGAGGACCAGATCGCGGCCGGGATCGAGATCATCTCGACCGGCTCGGTGGGACTCGACCTGGCCCTGGGCGTGGGTGGTGTGCCGCGCGGCCGGGTGGTCGAGATCTACGGCCCCGAATCCTCGGGCAAGACCACGCTCGCGCTCACCATCATCGCGAACGCCCAGCGCACCGGCGGGAACGCGGTGTTCATCGACGCCGAGCACGCGCTCGACGCCCAGTACGCGCAGAAGCTCGGCGTGGACATCACGAACCTCCATGTCGCGCAGCCCGACACCGGTGAAGAGGCGCTCGAGATCGCCGATCACCTGGTGCGCTCGGGAGCGGTGGACGTCGTGGTGATCGACTCGGTGGCGGCGCTCGTGCCGCGGGCCGAGATCGAAGGTGAGATGGGCGACTCCCACGTCGGTCTCCAGGCGCGGCTCATGTCGCAGGCGCTGCGCAAGCTCACCGGCTCGATCTCCAAGAGCAAGACCTGCGTGATCTTCATCAACCAGATCCGCATGCAGATCGGCGTCATGTTCGGTTCGCCCGAGACCACCGCCGGCGGCCGCGCGCTCAAGTTCTACGCCTCGGTGCGCCTCGACATCCGCCGCATCGGCACCCTCAAGGAAGGCGAGGCCGCGATCGGCAGCCGCACCAAGGTGAAGGTCGTGAAGAACAAGGTGGCGGCCCCGTTCCGCGAGGCCGAGTTCGACATCCTCTACAACGAGGGGATCTCGCGCGAAGGCGAGCTGATCGATTACGCGGTCGAGAAGAACGTCATCCAGAAGGCCGGCACCTGGTTCTCGTTTGGCGAGGAGCGGATGGGCCAGGGACGCGAGAACGCGCGGCTCTATCTGAAGGAGCACAAGGACACGCGCACCCAGATCGAGACCAAGCTGCTGCCTCAGCTCGGGCTCAAGGCCCCGGCCTCCGCGAACGGCGTACCGGCGGCGAGCCCTCAGGTCGTGGCTGACGCGGCACGCGCGGCGGTGCGGACCACAGAAGCTCCGGTACCGGCAGGCGATCGGCGGCGCTGAGCGACGACCCTGGCGTCGCTCAATAAGAGGAGCGGTCGACCTTGAGAGCCTTTCGTCCCAAACGCCCAGTAGCCGCCGAGCGCAGCGCCGATCCGGTCGCCTGCCGTGAGGCGGCGCTCGGCCTGCTCGAGCGAACGCGGCGAACGCGGTCGGATCTCTCTCGCCGTCTCGACGAGCGCGGGTTCGACCCCACCGCGATCGAGGCGGTGCTCGACCGGCTCTCGGAGCTCAAGCTGGTCGACGACGTCGAGTATGCGCGGGCGTTTCTCGCGGGACGATGGGGCCGGCGCGCCGCGGGCTGGCGGCGTCTCGAGCAGGATCTGCGGGCCCGCGGCGTCGCGAGCGAGGACATCGCGCGCGGCCGGGCGCTGCTCGTCGAGCAGACCGGCGCCGTGGATGAAGTGACGGCGGCGCGCAAGGTGGTCGAGCAGGCGGCGCGGCGTTACCAGTCGCTCGATCCACGGCTCCGGCGGCAGCGGTTGTACGCCCTGCTCACCCGCCGGGGCTTCGATTCCGATGTGATCGCCGAGGCGCTCCACAACGATCGCTGAAGCCACCGACTGCCCTTGGAGGATGCCGCCGTGAGCCCAACGTCTTCGACCGCCCCGTCGGCACACGCAGAATTCCGCCGCCTGCATGAGTCCGGCTGCTTCATGCTCCCGAACCCGTGGGACGTCGGAAGCGCGGTCTACCTGTGGAAGCTCGGCTTTCAGGCGCTGGCTTCGACCTCGGCCGGATTCGCGTTCTCGCGCGGGGCGCCCGACGACGTGGGGTCCGTGCCGCGCGATGCCGTGCTCCAGCACCTGCGTGAGCTCGTCGCGGCTACGCCGCTGCCGGTGAATGCCGACTTCCAGAACGGCTATGCGGACGACCTCGAGGGGCTCGCCGCGAACGTCACCGCGTGTGTTCGGACCGGGGTGGCCGGCCTTTCCATCGAGGATGCTTCGGGTAACGATGCGAAGCCGCTCTATGAGCGGGCGCCCGCGATCGAGCGTGTGCGAACCGCACGCGCCGCGATCGACGACACGAAAGTGCCGGTGGTGCTGACCGCGCGCTGCGAGGCGTTCCTGGTGGGCGACCCGAACGCCGCCCGCACCGCGCTCGACCGACTGCCCGAGTTCGCCGCCGCCGGCGCCGACTGTCTCTATGCGCCGGGAGTAAAGGACCTCGCCACGATCGAGGCGATCGTGCGCGCGGTCGCGCCGAAGCCGGTCAACGTGCTGATGTCCGGCCCGGTGCCGGGTCTCACGTTCGCGACGCTCCGCGACGCCGGCGTGCGCCGGATCTCGGTGGGCGGGGCGCTGGCGCGCGCCGCGTGGGGCGGGTTCATGAGGGCCGCGCGGATGATGGCCGAAGGCCAGTCGTTCGAAGGATTCGCGGACGCCGCCTCGTTCGCAGAGCTGAACGACACCTTCAGAAAGCAGTGATGCACGCGGGGCCCGCGCTCGTCACGTTCGACGTCTTCGGCACGGTGCTCGACTGGCGGTCGGGCCTCGAAGCGGCGTGCGCCGCGGCCGGCCGGCCGCTCGTCGCCGGCGAGTTCGACCGCATCATCGACGCGCAGGGGAGGCTCGAGGCCGCCCCATCGTTGCCGTACTCCGAGGTCACCCGGTTGAGCCTGGTCCAGGTGATCGGGCTCGACGATCCATCCGCACGCGCCACCGGAGCGAGCGTCGGTCGCTGGCCGCTCTTCCCGGATTCGCAGATCGCGCTGCGCGCGCTCATGCGCGTCGCGCCGTGCGCGGCACTCACCAACAGCGACCGCATCCACGGCGAGCAGGTGCAGGAGCAGCTCGGATTCCGACTCACCGACTGGCTCTGCGCCGAGGAGTCGGGGTTCTACAAGCCGGATCCGCGCGTCTGGCAGGCGATGGCGGAGCGCCGGAACCTCGAGCCCGGTCCACGCTGGTGGCACGTGTCGGCCTACGCCGACTATGACCTCGCGGTCGCGAACCGCCTCGGACTCACCACCGTGTTCGTCGAGCGCCCGCATGCGCGTCCCGGCCCCGCGACGCACACCATGCGCGATCTCGCCGGGCTCGCGAACCTCCTGACCGGTGCGGGGGCTCCCGGGGCCTGATCCCGGGCAGATCGTTCCCCCGGGACGAGACCCGTAAGGCCCAGGACCCGCCGGGCCGATAACCCGCCCATGCTGATCCGCGAGGAAGTCGACACCCGGGCCACGCCCGAGCGCGCCTGGGAGCTGATCCGCGACCCATGGCTCCACGTGCGGTGGAACCCGCGCATCCTCGAGACCGAGGTGCTGAGCTCCGGTGCGCCGGCCGTGGGGTTCCGCTACCGCGTGACCTACGAGCTTGCCAATCATCGCGACCCGTTCGACGCCGAGATCGTCGAGTTCGTGCCCGGCGAGCGCTGGGCCGTCCGTCTCGAGGAACGGCTCAAGGGGGACGGCAGGAACTTCCAGCGTTACATGATCGAGAGCTACACCATCGCCGCGCAGGGAGACGTGACGCACGTGACTCACGAGGTGCGCATCCACCACCCGGGCGTCAACCCGCTTCTCCGATTCTTCATCTGGATCGTGATGCGCTACGGCCGCCCGGTGGACGGGACGTTCATGGACCGGTTCCGGGAGCTGGCCGAAGGCGAGACGCGCAAGGCCGCGTAGATCGGCGCGGCGTGCAAACGCCATCCGCCCGCGCTATCTTCCCCCGTTCGAATCTCCACACCGACCTTGCGACGCGCCGCGAACCCGTTTCCGGAGACCGGATGACGCCCGAAACCTCGTCCGCGCCCCGCACCGCCGCCGATCTGCGTCGGGCGTTCGTCGAGTTCTTCGCCGCGCGCGACCATTCGGTCGTGCCGTCGTCTCCGCTCGTTCCCAACGATCCGACGCTGCTCTTCACCAACGCCGGCATGGTGCAGTTCAAGCCCTACTTCTCGGCGGGCGACGACGTGCCCTACACGCGCGCCGTGTCGGTGCAGAAGTGCCTGCGCCTCACCGACCTCGAGCGGGTGGGAAGCACGCCCCGCCACGACACCTTCTTCGAGATGCTCGGCAACTTCTCGTTCGGCCCGAAGGAGAAGGGGGCCTATTTCAAGGAGCAGGCGATCGCCTTCGCCTGGGAGTTCACGACCGGCGTGCTGGGCCTTCCCAAAGACCGGCTCTACGCGTCGATCTTCGACGGCGAGGGCGGCCTTCCGCGCGACGACGAGGCCGCGGCGCTGTGGAAGAAGATGGGGCTGCCCGAGAACCGCATCGTGCCGCTCGGACGCGCGGATAATTTCTGGGGCCCGGCCGGCGGACAGGGCGCGTGCGGGCCGTGCAGCGAGATCTACTTCGATCTCGGTGAGAAGCGCCCCGACTATCTCGCGGACGGCGCATTCTGGGGCGAGCGCCCCGGCGATCCCGGCGATCGCTACATGGAGTTCTGGAACCTGGTGTTCCCGCAGTTCGACGCCGCGGCCGACGGGGCGCTGAAGCCGCTGCCGCGGCCCGGGATCGACACCGGCATGGGGATCGAGCGCCTGGCGCTGATCGTCCAGGGCGTGCCGACCATCTTCGACACCGATCTCTTCGAGCCGCTGGTATCCGCCGTGCTCTCGCACCGTAAGCGCCGCGAGCGCCCGACCGCCGGCGAGATCCGTGACGCCCGTATCGTCGCCGATCACCTGCGCGCGCTCACCTTCGCGATCGCCGAAGGCGCGCTGCCCGGCAACGAAGGCGCGGGCTACGTGCTGCGGCGCCTGCTGCGCCGCGCGGTGGTGCGGCTGCGCTCGAAACAGGGGCTCGCGATCCAGGAGCCCATGCTGCCGCTGCTCGGACACGAGATCGTGAGGCGCTTCGGCGACCACTACACGGAGCTCGCGCGCCACGAGCCGCAGGTGGTCCAGGTGCTCGAGCGCGAGGAGGCGGCCTTCGCCGAGACCTACGAGGCCGGTCTCAAGCGGCTCGAGGACCTGCTCGGCCGCGGCGCGATCGCGGGCGCGGACGCGTTTGCCCTGCACGACACCTATGGCTTCCCGCTCGAGCTCACCGAGGAGATCGCCGCCGAACGCGGTGTCGCGGTCGACCGCACCGGCTTCGATCGCGCGATGGAGGAGCAGCGCACCCGCGCCCGCGCCTCGAGCAAGTTCACCAAGACGAAGAGCGCAGCGGGGCAGCCGTGGATTGAAGTTACGACAGGCCCGCACTCAGAGTTCGTTGGCTACGACTCGTTCGGCGTGTCGAATCTGGCGCTCAGGAGGTACCGGCTGCCGGAAGCGGGCGCTAAGCCGGGGACCCGTCAGGCTGCCCGTGGAGGCGAGGAGTTCATTGTCGATCTCGTGATGGATCGGACACCGTTCTATCCAGAGGGTGGCGGCCAGGTAGCAGATCGAGGAACGATCTCGTGGCCTAACGGGTCTTCGCAGATCGAGGATGTGCAACGCGAGGACGAATTCATCGTTCACCGCGCCGTCGTCACCGACTTGGACTCGCTGCTTGCCGCCGGAGAGAAATCCTCGCTCGAAGCGCACGTCTCACCCGGGCATCGCCGCCCGACCATGCGTCATCACACGGCGACCCACCTGCTGCACGCCGCGCTCCGCCACGTGCTCGGCACGCACGTCCAGCAGGCCGGATCGCTGGTGGCGCCCGACCGGCTGCGCTTCGATTACCGGCACTTCGAGGCGCCGCCGCGCGATCAGCTCGCGGCCATCGAGCGCGAGGTCGCGGAGTGGGTGCTCCGCGATCGCGAGGTGCGCTGGCAGGTCATGCCGATCGCCGAGGCCAGGGCGCAGGGAGCGATGGCGCTGTTCGGCGAGAAATACGGCTCCGAAGTCCGCATGGTGACGGTCGACGGAGCCGAGGAGGCGGGCATATCCACGAGCCGCGAGCTGTGCGGCGGCACGCACGTCTCGCGCACGGGTGAGATCGGCGCGTTCACGATCGTCGAGGAGAGCGCGATCGCGAGCGGCGTGCGGCGGATCGAAGCGCTGTGCGGCCACGAGGCGCTCGGTCACTTCAAGCGCGAGGCGGAGACGCTGGCGCGCGCATCCGCTACGCTGCAGGCGAGTCCCGCTCAGCTCGTGGATCAGATCGAGAAGCTCAAGTTCGAGCTCGAGAAGCTGAGGAAGGACCAGCAGGCCTCGAAGCGTGGCGGGCTCGAGAGCGAGATGACCGCACTGGTGGCGAAGGCCGAGACGGCACCGGGCGGCCGCTGGATCGTGGCCGAGCTCGCCACCGAGTCCGATGCCGGGGCGGCGCGCGATGCCGCGGACCGACTGCGCGGCGCGCTGGGATCCGGCGCCGCGGTGCTCGCGATCCGGAACGAGGGGAAGCTCTCGTTCCTCGCCATCGTGACCGATGATCTCGTCGCCGCGAAGAAGCTCCGTGCCGACGAGCTGGTGCGTGCGGTGGCGCAGGTGACCGGTGGCTCGGGCGGCGGCAAGCCCCACCTGGCGCTGGCCGGCGCCAAGGATCTGGCCCAGTTGGCCGACGCGCTCGAAGAGGCGCGGCGCCGGCTGCGCGAAGCCCTTCAGTGACGAATCGCCCATGACGAGAACCCCTTTGAATGAGGAGGCTCGATGAAAGCTCTGGTTCTCGCGGGCGGTCGCGGGACGCGGCTCCGTCCGATCACCCATACCAGCGCCAAGCAGCTCGTGCCGGTGGCCAACAAGCCGGTGCTGTTCTACGGGCTCGAGGCGATCCGCGCGGCCGGGATCACCGAGGTCGGCATCGTGGTGAGTGACCCGCGCGAGATGCTCAAGCCCGACCACCGGACCGGCGAGATGATGACCGTGATGGTGAACAGCCAGCAGGAGATCCGCTCGGCGGTCGGTGACGGCGCGCGTTTCGGTCTCAAGGTCACCTACATCGAGCAGGAAGCGCCGCTCGGACTCGCACACGCGGTCAAGATCGCGGAGTCGTACATGGCCGGCGAGCCGTTCGTGATGTACCTCGGCGACAACCTCATCAAGGACGGCATCTCGCCGTTCGTCCGCGAGTTCGAGGACGAGAAGCCGGATGCCCAGATCCTGCTCGCTCATGTGAAGAACCCGCAGGAATTCGGTGTCGCCGAGCTCCAGGGCGATCGCGTGGTGCGGCTCGAGGAGAAGCCGAAGGAGCCGAAGAGCGACCTCGCGCTGGTCGGCGTCTATCTCTTCAGCGCCTGCGTGTTCGATGCCGTCCGGGCGATCCAGCCGTCGCGCCGCGGCGAGCTCGAGATCACCGACGCCATCCAGCACCTCATCACGACGGGCAAGCGGGTGCGCTCGCACGTCATCAAGGGCTGGTGGAAGGACACCGGCAAGGTCGAGGACATGCTCGAAGGAAACCGCATGATGCTCGGCGGCCTCGAGACCCGGATCGAGGGCGAGGTGGATGCGGCGAGCGTGGTCGAGGGCGCGGTGCGGATCGGCAAGGGCACCCGGGTGGAGCGCTCGCGGCTCCGCGGTCCGCTGGTCGTGGGGGAGAACTCGGTGATCCGCGACAGCTACGTCGGGCCCTTCACCTCGCTCGCGGACGGGGTGGTCCTCGATCGCTGCGAGATCGAGCACTCGATCGTGCTCGAGCGCAGCTCGGTCTCCAACATCCGGGGACGCATCGAGTCGAGCCTGATCGGGCGCGATGCCACCGTCACCGCCGTCGACCACACCCCGCGCACCCACCGGTTCATGCTGGGCGATTCGAGCCGGGTCGAGCTGACGTGAGCGGCACTCGATGAAGATCCTCGTCACCGGGGCCGGCGGCATGCTCGCCACCGAGCTGCTGCCGCTGCTCGAGGACGAGGGGCACGAGGTGCTCGCCCTGACCCGCGGCGACGCCGACGTCTCGCACGCGGACTCGCTGAAGCACTCCGTGCACGCGTTCAACCCGGAGTGGATCTTCCATCTTGCCGCCTACACCAAGGTGGACGACTGCGAGAAGGAAGTCGATCATGCCTACCTCGTGAACGCGATCGGCTCCAGGCACGTGGCGCTGGCCGCCGCCCAGTGCGGCGCCGGGCTGCTCGCCCTCTCGACCGACTACGTGTTCCCCGGGGATTCGAAGCGGCCCTACCGCGAATACGATGCCGTCGGTCCGCGCTCGGTGTACGGAGCGTCCAAGTGGGCGGGGGAGCAGGCCATTCGCGAGATCCATCCCAAGCACCTGATCGTGCGCACCGCGTGGCTCTACGGCCGGGGCGGTCCGAACTTCATCGACACCATCCTGCGCCGGTCCCGCTCCGGACAGGACCTCAAGGTGGTCGACGACCAGCGCGGCACGCCGACCTGGACGCGCGATCTCTCGGGCGCGCTGCTGCGCCTGGCGATGCGTGCCCAGTACGGGACCTACCACGTCACCAATTCCGGGGACTGCACCTGGTTCGATCTCGCCCGCTACGTGCTCGACCGGACGCGCAGCACCGTCGCGCTCGACCGCACCGACAGCGCGAGCCTCGCCCGTCCCGCCCCGCGGCCGAGCTATTCGGTGCTCAATCTCCAGATGTACGAGCAGGCGACCGGGGATCGCATGCCACCGTGGAAGGACGCAGTGGACCGTTTCCTCGAAACCCGGACCGAGTCCGAATGAAGTCCCACACGAGAGGACGGGCATGAGCGCACGACGTGGCCGCCGCGCGGGATCGACGGCGAAGCGAAGGAATGCCGCGGGCGGTCCGCTCGAGCGTGCTGCGCGCACCGTGCTGGACGACGCCGCCCGCGCGATGGAGCGGATGTCGGAGAAGTCCGCCGCCGCCGTGGCGGCCGCGGCCGAAGCGATGATCGCGAGCCTCGGCGCGGGTGGCACCATCTTCTATTGTGGCAACGGCGGCAGCGCGGCCGACGCCCAGCACATGGCGGCTGAGCTCGCCGGGCGCTACCTGCTGGACCGGCCGCCGCTCCCGGCCGTGGCGCTCACCACCAACACCTCGGCGCTCACCGCGATCGGCAACGACTACGGCTTTTCGCAGGTGTTCTCGCGCCAGCTCGATGCGCTCGCCATGCCGGGCGACGTGCTGGTCGCCGTCACCACGAGCGGCGGTTCGTCCAACGTGCTCGCGGCGGTACGCGCCGCGCGCCGGCGACGCGTGGTGACCGTCGGCCTCACCGGCCGGAAGGGCATGGCGTTCGCCCGCCGCTGCGACCACGCGCTGGTCGTGCCCGAGATCTCGACCCCGCGCATCCAGGAGAGTCACCTGGTGATGGGGCATGCGCTCTGCGAGCTGATCGAGCGTGCGCTGTTCGGAGCCATGAGACCGCCGCGCGGATGAACACGGCCATCGCCTTCCTGGGGGCGCTCCGCCCCAAGCAGTGGACCAAGAACCTGCTGCTGTTCGCGGGCATCGTCTTCTCGCAGCACTTCCTCGAGCCGGAGCTGCTGCTGCGCGCGACCGCCGGTTTCTTCGCCTTCTCGCTCGTGGCCGGCTGCGTGTACGTGGTGAACGACGTGCGCGACATCGAAGCCGACCGGCTGCATCCGAAGAAGCGCCGGCGCTCGATCGCCTCGGGCCGGATTTCACGCGGCACGGCGCTCGGCCTCGCGCTGCCGGTGTTCGGGGTGGCGGTGGTGATCTCGCTGTGGCTCGGGAGCGCGTTCTCGTTGGTGCTCGCCGCCTACGTGGTGATGCAGGTCGCCTACAGCCTCTTCCTCAAGAACCAGGTGCTGATCGACGTGTTCGTGATCGCGATCGGGTTCGTGCTGCGGGCGCTGGCCGGCGTCGAGCTGCTGCGGCCGGTGGTGCCGGACGTCCAGATCTCGGCGTGGCTGCTGGTGTGCACCTTCTTCGGCGCTCTGTTCATCGCCTCCGGCAAGCGCCGCCGCGAGCTCCAGAACGCGGGGGACCAGGCCTCGAACCGGCGGACGGTGCTTGGCTCCTACACCCCCGAGCTGCTCGACGGGCTGCTCGTCGTCACCGCCGCCTCGAGCATCATGAGCTACGCGCTCTACACCATCTGGCCCGCGACCGTCGCCAAGTTCGGCACCGAGGCGCTGCTCTACACCGTGCCCTTCGTCACCTACGGCATCTTCCGCTACCTGCACCTCATCCAGGTCTCCGAGACCAGCGAGGATCCTTCGCTCGTCCTGCTCGTGGACCGGCCGCTCGCCTCGTGTGTCGTGCTCTACGCCGTGGCGGTCGCCCTCATCCTCTACCGCCCGTGAGGCGCGTCCTCCCGCGCGTCGTGGTGGACGCGCGGGCCAAGCTGAACCTCATGCTCGCCGTGGGCCCGCGACGCGCGGACGGCTACCACGACCTCGTCACCGTGTTCCAGAGCGTCTCGCTCGCCGACACGCTGATCTTCGAGCCCCAAGCCCGCGGCTTCTCGCTGCGCGTGCGCTTCGAGGACGTCGCGGCGAAAGGTCGCCCACTTTCGCCCGCGATCCCGCGCGGGCCCGACAATCTCGTCCTGCGCGCCGCGCGTCGCGTGGCAGCGGAGCTTTCCCTCGATCACGGCGCGCGCATCACGCTCATCAAGCGCATCCCGGTGGCGGCCGGACTCGGCGGCGGCAGTGCCGACGCTGCCGCGACGATCGCCGCGCTGCCGCGTCTCCATCGGCGGCGCCTTTCGCTCGAGCGTCAGCTCGCGATTGCGGCCGAACTCGGAGCCGATGTGCCGTTCGCCCGGATCGGCGGCACGATGCTCGGGCTCGGCCGCGGCGAAACACTCGTGCCGGTGCGGCTCGAAAAGCCGTTTCGTGCAGTAATCGCGCATCCGGCGTGGGGCATCTCGACCGCGCACGCCTACGCTGAAGTCGATCGCCGCAGATTGGCCTTGACAGCGAAGGGCGCGAAACTAAGATCGGCCGAAATCCTTGGGCGCAAGCGACTAAGCGAGACATCCCTGGTGCGCCTCGGAAACACCTTCGAACGGGTGTTGGGAGAACGGAGGTCGGACTTCGTCTCGCTGCGTCGCCGTCTGGGCGAAGCGGGTGCACTTGCCGCCCGTCTTACCGGGAGCGGGTCGGCGGTGTTCGGAGTCCTCGGTTCCGGATCTCCCGCCGTCGGAGTCGTGGGCCGCTTCACCGGGAGTGAAAGACTGTACGTGGTTCGCTCCACCCGAAGAGGACTGCGATTGCGTCACTAGCCGTACTTGAGTGGAGGCAAGGATGCACACTGCTCAAGATCACCGGTACGCCGTGGGCCGCACCCCGCAGAGGCGTGCCGCACCGGGAAGGTG
Source organism: Candidatus Eiseniibacteriota bacterium (assembly GCA_036845125.1). Lineage (GTDB taxonomy): Bacteria > Eisenbacteria > RBG-16-71-46 > RBG-16-71-46 > RBG-16-71-46 > DAIUEO01. The sequence goes on from DAIUEO010000062.1 coordinate 17,131, forward strand.
ATTTCATGATCGAGATCACCGAAGTTCGGGTATCCCTGCGGAACGACGACAAGCTCAAGGCGTTCGTCAGCATCACCATCGATCACTCGTTCGTGATCCGCGGGCTCAAGATCATCCGGGGGAACAACGGACTGTTCGTCGCGATGCCGAGCCGCAAGCGGCCCGATGGCCAGCACCAGGACCTCGCTCACCCGATCAACGACACGACGAGGAAGTACCTCACCGAGATCGTGATGGACGAGTACGAGCGGGAGCTGGCGAACCCGACGCATTTCCCGGAGAAGCTCGAAGAGGTTCAGTAGGCGCTCGCGGCGCCCCCCGCCGCCGAGCTCCCTCGAGGCCCCGGCGATGACACGCCGGGGCTCGGAACTCCCGTGATGCATCGCAGAACACTATTGTGGGCCGCGGTCGTGCTCGCCTTCGCCGGCGCCGCCTTCGTGTGGCGGGCCGAGCTGTTCACCGTCAGCCGACCCGGCGATCGCCCCCGTCCGCTCCAGCTGATCCCCGCGGGAAAGCGCACGGCGGTGTCGTTCGACGTGATCGTGACGGCGATCCCGAACGGGCTGCACCACCTGAGCAGCGCCGCTGAGCCGGTGCTCATCCACTACTGGGCGCCCTGGGAGCGTCATTCACTGGTGCAGGCCGCGGCGCTCGACTCCTTGAGCCGGTCAGCCGAGATTGGGGGTCTGCACGCGGTGCTGGTGTGTTTCGATCCCTTCCCGTCGGTGGCGCGCTTCGTCGCCCGGCATCGCTTGAGGATCACCGTCCTGCTCGATCGCGAGCGGAGTCTCAGGGCCGCGCTACCGTGCCCGAGCGTGCCGTACACCTACGTGATCGACGCGGCGGGGCGGATCGCGGTCGCGCAGGCCGGCGAGGTCGACTGGTGGGCGGACGAGACGCGTGCGGCGCTCGGGTCACTGCTGCACGAACCGGCGCCCCGACCCGGTGCCTCCGGTCACCGTCCCGCGGCAATCTCCTCGAGAAACACGGCGCCGTAGCGCTCGAGCTTGACCGGGCCTATCCCCGAGATCGCGGCGAGGTCGATCCGCGTGCGCGGAACGCGCGCCGCCATCTGGCGAAGCACGGCGTCGCTGAAGACGATGTAGGCGGGCACGCCCTCGGCGTCGGCGAGCCGCTTGCGCAGGACGCGCAGTCGCTCGAACAGCCCGGGATTCTCGATGGCGGCGTCGCGCGCGGCGCGTCCCGGGCGGGGCGCCGGTGTGCCTGCGCCTCCCGCATCCGCCACGAGGTCGGCGATGGTCGTGCCGCGGCACACGTCGCACGACGAGCCGCACGGCTCGAGGGTTTCGTCGAAGAGGCGCACCAGCCCCTGGTGCCGGCAGCCGCGGCGGTCCACCAGCCGGAACAGCTCGACCGTCTTGCGGCGGGTCTCCTCGCGGACGCTCAGCTCCTCGATCTCGCCGAGGAACGCGTCGTAGCTGATGACGTCGGCCCACGAGTACATGAGGACGCACTGGCTCTCGAGGCCGTCGCGACCCGCGCGCCCGATCTCCTGATACCAGGCCTCGACGCTGCGCGGCATGTCGCGATGCACCACGAAGCGCACGTTGCTCTTGTCGATGCCCATGCCGAACGCCACCGTCGCCACGATCACGTCCACCTCGTCACGCGCAAAGGCGTCCTGGTGGCGCGTGCGCTCCTCGTCGGACAGCCCGGCGTGGTAGGGCGCCGCCTTCACGCCACGCTCGCCGAGCCAGCCGGAGAGCGATTCCACCGAGCGGCGGCTCATGCAGTAGACGATGCCGCTCTCGCTCGCGTGCCTGCGCACGATGCCGAGGATGTCGCGCCGCGTGTCGCGCGCGCGCTCGCCGCCCTTGCGCTGCGCCGTGATCACCAGGTTCGGGCGGAAGAAGGAGCCCTTGAAGCCGTCGGGCTTGCGCATGCCGAGCTGGCGGATGATGTCGCCCACGACCTTGCGCGTGGCGGTCGCGGTGAGCGCCAGGATCGGGATGCCACCGAGCTCTTGCTTGAGTCCGCAGAGGCGCCGGTACGACGGGCGGAAGTCGTGCCC
>DAIUEO010000063.1:0-13390 GCA_036845125.1 Candidatus Eiseniibacteriota bacterium
AGAGATCGCTGCTGCCGCCATTGTCCTGCGCGGAGAACACGACGCCCTGGCTGCCCGGCAGCAGGCTCGGGTCGTTGATCGCGACGATGCCCGGGAATTCGATCCGGCATTCCAGCTTGCCGTTCTTCGAATCGAGGATGTAGAGCGCGTCGCGTCCACCGTACTTCGACGAAAGTGCGATCTTGCCATCGGGCGAGGCGTCCGGCCGGTTCTGGAAGAGATGCACCGACTCGAACTTCGCGGAGTTGCCGCCGCGCAGCAGCCGGCGCTCGTGCCGCGAGCCGTCCTTCTTCGGCTCGCTCACCACCAGGTCGACCGCGCCTTCGCGCGCGTGGAAGTAGCAGAAGCGCACCGTGGAATCGTTCTTGGACGGCAGGACGCGCGGGCCGAGGTTGAACGGTCCGCGATAGGTGAGCTTGCGGCCGGTCTCGTCCGGCGTCTTCGCCTCGGCGACCACCGGGTAGTAGCGACGGCGCAGGGTCTGGAACCAGTCCTCGTCCACCTCGGCGAGCGGGAGGCCGAACGTGATCTTGAACACGGACTCGAAGTCCTCGGCGCGGTGCCAGTTGTCCATCAGGTCGAAGATCTTCGCGTCGCCGAAACGCTCCGCCAGGTAGAGCAGGAAGGACTGGCCTTCCTTGTACATCTGCACGGTGCCGGTGATCGGCTCGCTGCGGGTCAGCGGATACGCGCGACCCGAGAGCACGGCGTCGCGCAGCAGGCCCTCGGCGTCGGCGTCCCAGGTGGTTCCGCAGTACTCGGCGAGGCCTTCGATGAACCACAGCGGCGGCATGTAGTTCTGGCTGCGCCGATTCTCGCGCATCACGCGGCTGAGTTTCTCGAGCATGTACGCGTGCGCCAGCTCGTGCCGCGTCACCCACTTGAGACGGTGCCACGATCCGGTGTGCGGCAGCAGCACGCGACCCTTGATCAGCTCGGTGAGTCCGCCGGTGGACTCGGGGATCAGCCCGTAGGTCGCGTTGGTCTGCTGGAACAGATGATGAGCCGAGAACAGTATGAACGGAATCTGCTTCTCGGATTCGAGACGGAAACGACCGTCGTACTCGACGCACACGCTCTCCGCGAACACGACGAGGCGGCGCGCGAGACTCTCTTCTTCAGCATAGAAATGGAATCGCAGGTGCGGCGTTTCGAGGACCGCCCAATCCAGCGGTTCGTACAGAACCTTGTTCTTACCGAAGACTTGCGCGGATGCCGGATGCGCGGCCAGCAGAAGAGCAAGCGCGAGGAAGATCCGGCGCGGGTGACTCATTCGTACTCCTGGCTAAGATGAGCGCGGTCCTCGATCGGTCTTGGAACCGATCACGTCGAAAAGATTGTAGAGGCCGGGCCCGGCGCCAGCTACGAAATTCGCTGCGGCCAGTGCACCCTGGGCGAAAGCCCCCCGGTCTTGGGCAACGTGGCGCAACTCGAGCCACTCTCCCTCACCGGCGAGCAGCACCTGGTGATCACCAACCCAGGTTCCGCCCCGCACTGCGTGAATTCCAATCTCCCGTTCGGGCCGGGCGCCGGTGCGTCCGGAGCGGCCGTTGCGGAATGACTCTTCGGTGAACCCGCGGGCCGCGGCGACTTCGCGCGCCAGGGTCAGGGCCGTCCCGGAAGGAGCGTCGGCCTTCCCCCGGTGATGCCGCTCGAGGATCTCGACGTCCCACCCCGCGGGGAGGGAACGGAGCGCAGCCTCCAGCGCACGCCTCAGGACCACGACTCCGAGACTGAAGTTCGTCGCATGCAGCACCGGCGAGTGCGCCGCCGTCTCCCGCAGAACCTGTTCCTCCGCGGCACCGAGTCCCGTCGTCCCTGACACCAGAGCCGCGCCGGTCTCGCGGCAGACCCGACACGCGGCGACGAATCCGGAGGGACTGGAGAAGTCGATGACCACGTCGCCACGCACGGGAAGCTCCGACTTTTCTACACCACTCCCCCCACCCGAGGGTCCAGTATCCACCCGAGCCTTGATTCGGAAATGCGAATTCGTGCGTACCGCATCCTCGACTGCCTTGCCCATGCGGCCGGCGGCGCCGTAGAGCACGAGCGGGATCACCTCCGGGCCGGAACCCCGGCCGGCGCCTCCAGGTTCACCCCGGCGGCCGCCGCCGCGGCCAGGACGGCCTGCTCGGTGGCCGTTTCCGCGGGAACGAGCGGCAGCCGCAGCTCGTTGGCCATCAGCCGCATCGCCGACAGCAGGAACTTCACGGGGGCCGGATTGGACTCCATGAAGAGGGCCTTGAAGAGCGGGAGCAGCCGCTGGTGGAGCCGTGCGGCCTCGGCCACGTTCCCGGCCCGCCCGAGGTCCACGAGCTCGCGCATCGCGCGCGGGGCGGCGTTGCCGACCACGCTGATCACGCCCTTCGCCCCCACCGCGATCATGGGCAGGGTCAGCGAGTCGTCCCCCGAAAGCAGGGTGAGGCGGGTCCTCGCCACCCCGGTCGCCTGGTCCAGGTTGCCGGACGCCTCCTTCACGGCCATCACGTTGGGCAGGTCGGCCACCTTCTCGAAGGTCTCGGGCAGCGTGTTGGTCGCGGTCCGCCCCGGAACGTTGTAGAGCACGAGCGGCAGCCGGGTGGAGCGGGCGATGGCGCGGAAGTGCTCGACCTGCCCGCGCGGCTGCGGCTTGTTGTAGTAGGGCGTCACGATCATGGCGCCGTCGAGCCCCACGTCCTCGGCCATCCGGGTCAGCGTGATGCTCTCAGCCGTGTTGTTGGTGCCGGTGCCGGCGATAATCGGCACCCGCCCGCCCGCCACCTCGCGCACGTGGCGCCACAGGTTTCGCCGCTCCTCCACGGTGCAGGTCGCGGCCTCACCGGTCGAGCCGGAGACCACGATTCCCTGCGTCCCGCCGTCGATCAGGAACTCGACCAGCCGCCCGGAGGCCTCGAGATCCACGGCGCCGCCCCGGAACGGCGTCACCATCGCTACGATGAGTCCCTCGTACATCACTGCTCCTTTCAGGACAGAGTCCCGTGAAATGCGAATTCCGCCGGCCCGGTCAGCCGCACCCGCCAGCCATCACCGTTCTTCTCGAGACCGACCACCAGGTCGTCGCCCCCGCGGGTGCGCACCGTCACCGGCGCCGTCAGCCCCTCGAGGTGGGCGGTGATCGCGGAGGCGATCGCACCGCTCCCGCAGGCCAACGTCTCGCCCTCCACCCCCCGCTCGTAGGTGCGCATCGCGATCCCGCGGTCGAGGCGCTCGATGAAATCCACGTTGGCGCCGGCCGCACCGAGCTCCGGCGCATGGCGCAGGAGTCTGCCCCATTCCGCAACCGGGACGTCACCGACGCGATCGACCCAGGTCACGAAGTGCGGGACCCCGGCCAGGACCAGGCGCCCGCGGAACCGGTTGCCGGCGGCCGCCAGCTCGACCGGCTCCGGGAGGTCGTGGACGTGCCCGAACTCCAGTGCAATGACCGGACCCAGGTCCTGGGCTTCCTGGGGACCGATCGCGGTGCGGAACCGCACCCGGCCGTCTTTCCCAAGCCCGAGCGCGAACGCGAAGCGCGCGATGCAGCGGGCGCCGTTGCCGCACCAGTCGGCTTCCCCGCCGTCCGAATTGTAGTAACGCATCGCGAAGTCGGCGTCGGGATCCTCTTCGAGGAGGAGCAGGCCGTCGGCGCCCACGCCGCGCCGCCGGTCGCACAGCTTCGCGACCCATTCCTTCGTGGGTTCGAGGCGGGTCCGGCGATGATCGATCACGACGAAGTCATTGGCGGCGCCGTGCATCTTCGCGAACGGAATCTCCACCCCCGCCTCCTCGTCTACGGCCTCAGCACGAGCGGCACGTTCGGAATGGTCGCCGCCGGCGGCACGTGGAGTCGCAGCGTGTCGCTCGCCCGCTCGCGATCACCCTGCAGGGTACGGTTGTCGTTGAGATCGCGAAACAGGCGCAGCATCCACTCGCCCGGCGCCAGCATCAGCTCGAACTTCCCATGGACCGCTTCCGTCAGCATGCGCTGGGTGGAATCCGGCACGCCGACGGCGAGCACGACCAGGGTCCCCGTGCTGTCGGCGGTGGAGTCTATCACCACCCCTTCGACCTTCGCAGGCGCGCGGGGATTGACGACCTGGAAGAGCAGATCGCGCGCGACCGGCGCTTCGGCGGTGAGGTCGATCACGGTGTCGGCCGCGACGAACACGTCGCGATCGGGCTCGAGCGAGCGGTTGTCGTCGAGGTCGGCGAACACCCACAGCCGGTAGCGGCCCGGCGCCTGCAGGCCCGAGACCTGGAACCGCCCCTCGTCGTCGGTCAGCCCCAGGGCGTCGAAATCGCGCGCCGTGCTGTCCGGCTGCCGGCCCTCGTGGTAACACCAGATGTAGGCGCCGCCGTCGCCGAAGCCCTCGGCGTGGAGGCGGCCCTCGATCGCACCCGCCGGGAAGGTCGGCGCGGTGCTGAAGACGATGGTGGTCCCGGTCCCATAGGGATTGTTGTGGCGGTCGCGCGCGGTCGGCGAGACGAACAGCGTGTACGTCCGGTTCGACTCCAGCGAATCGGCCAGCACCACTTCGAGCGTGCGGCCGTGCCAGCGGCGCTGTCGGATCTCGACCGGCGGCGCGAGCGACACCGCTTCCGCCGCCGAACGCGGCTCCATGTTCTCGCTGAAGGTCACGCTCAGCCGCGCACTCGGCGCCACGCCGGCAGCGCCCGAATCCGGCTCGCTCGAGACGACGCGCGGCGGCTCGAGATCCGGTGGCCCGCCCGAGGGCGGCTCCTTCTTCGCGCACCCCGCAAGCAGGAGGAGCACGACCCCTAGGCCCAAGCACCTACGCACGTGGATGGGCCTGGCGATACGCCTTCTTGAGCCGGGCGTGTGAAACGTGCGTGTACACCTGGGTGGTCGCGAGCGACCGGTGGCCGAGCATCTCCTGGATTGCGCGCAGGTCGGCGCCGCGGTCGAGGAGATGGCTCGCGAACGAATGGCGGAGCGCGTGCGGCGTGACGCCGAGTCCGCCCGCCACCTCGGCGAGCCGGCGGCGGACGATGCGCTGGAACGTGCGCCCCGAGAGCCGTGTCCCCTGTGCGTTCACGAAGACCGCCTTCGTTCCGCCCGGTCCGGGCCGGGGAACCGGCCGCACGGCGAGATGCGCCACGATCGCCGTGCGCGCGGTGTCCCCCATCGGCACGACGCGCTCGCGGCGGCCCTTGCCGCGCACCCGCACCAGGCGCGACGCGAGATCCATGTCCCCTTCGTTGAGTCCCACGAGCTCGGAGAGGCGGAGTCCGCACGAGTACGCCAGCTCGAGCATGGCGCGGTCGCGGCGCGCGTTCGCGTCGCCGCCCGACAGGCGGTCGAGCGCCGCCGCGAGATCCTGCGACGGCAGCGTGCGCGGCAGGCGGCGGGGCATGCGTGGAAACGGAAGCGAGCGCGCGGGATCGGAAGCGACGATGCTGCGCCGCACGCAGAAGCGCGAGAAGCTGCGCCAGGCGGCCAGCGCACGCGACGCGGTCGCGGTCGAGACGCCCTGGCGGTAGAGCTCGCGCAAGCCCTTTTCGAGCAGCTCGCGGGTCCACGCGGAGGGCGCGACCGCCGCACCCGGTTTGCCCGCGAGGTCGAGCACGCGCGTGACGTCGCGGCGGTAGGCGGACAGCGTGTGTGGCGAGGCCCGCCGCAGCGAGCCGAGCTCCGTCAGGAAGCGCTCGAGCGCCTCACGCACTCGACGATCCCGCGCCGGTGAGCGCGGTCGGGTCCGGATCCGAGGCGTACTTGCACTTGACGCAGCGCAGCACGAGCCCCTTCTTCGTGAACTTCTCGACGAGGAACGGCGCGCCGCAGCTCGGACAGGGCGTCGCGCGCGGTTTGTCCCACACGGCGAACGTGCACTCCGGGTAGCGGATGCATCCGTAGAAGACCTTGCCGCGCTTCGAGCGCCGCTCCGCCAGCTCGCCGATCCCGCACTCCGGGCACGCGATGCCGAGCGTGAACGGCTTCGTGAACTTGCAGTCGGGGCGGCGCGAGCAGTGGATGAACCGCCCGTAGGGGCCGTTGCGGGCGACCAGCCCGGAGCCGCACTCGGGGCAGGTGCCGGGCACCGGAACCGGCAGCTCCTGCTCGTCCACCGGCCGCGTGTACTTGCACTCCGGGTAACCCGGGCAGGCGAGGAACGCCCCGCGCCGACCGAAGCGGCGGATCAGCTTGCGCCCGCAGTTCGGGCACTCGATTTCGGTGGTCTTCTGCACCCCTTCGCGCAGCGACTTCACCTGCTTCTCGGCGCGCTGGAGGTCGCGGTGAAGCGGGGTCCACAGCTCGCGCACCACCTGCTGCCACTCCTGCTCGCCTTCCTCGATGCCGTCGAGCTCGTCCTCCATGTTGGCGGTGAACCCGACGTCGAACACGTCCGGGAACTCCTGCACGAGGAGCCGGACCACCGTGCGCCCGAGATCGGTCGGCACCAGCCGTCCGCGATCGCGCTCCACGTACTGGCGGGACGTGATGGTGGTGACGATGGTGGCGTAGGTGCTCGGCCGCCCGATGTTCTCCTCCTCGAGCGCCTTGACCAGCGACGCTTCCGTGTAGCGCGGCGGCGGCTGCGTGAAATGCTGGTCGGGACGCACCACGCCGCCCGCCACCGGGACCGCAGCCTCCTCATCATCCTTGGCCGCGCCGCCGACCGGTTCTGACGCGAGCCTCAGGGCTTCGCCGGTGGAAAGCTCGGGAAGCCGGCCGTCGCGTTCCTCGTCTTCCTCGTCCATGCCGTAAAGCTTCTGGAATCCCGCGAACTTTAGGATCCGTCCGGTGGACTTGAGGCCGAGTCGGCCCGCCTCGATCTCGACCGTCGTCGCCAGGTACTCGGCCGAAGCCGCCTGCGAGGAAGCAGCCCGCTTCCAGATCAGGTCGTAGAGCTTGAACTGCTCCTCGGTGAGGAAGGGGCGAATGGACTCGGGCGTGCGCACCACGTCGGTCGGGCGGATCGCCTCGTGGGCGTCCTGCGCAGATTTCTTGCCGCGATACTGGCGCACCTCCGCGGGGACGTACTCGGGGCCGAGCTGTTCGGTGAGCCAGCCCCGGATCGAGTCGATCGCCTCGCCGGCCAGGCGCGGTGAGTCGGTTCTCATATAGGTGATGAGGCCGACGCTGCCCTGGCTGCCGAGTGTCACTCCTTCATAGAGCTGCTGCGCGATCTTCATGGTGCGCTGGCTCGCGAAGCCCAGCCGGTTGAACGCCGTCTGCTGGAGCGTGCTGGTGATGAACGGCGCCCGCGGGTGCACCTGCTTGGGCGAGGTCTGCACCGCGCTCACCACCGCGGATGCCTTCGCCAGCTCGTCCGCCAGGGCGCGTGCCGTATGGGCGGCGTTGTCGCCGCGGATCTGGCCCTGCTCGAGGTCGTCGGCGCCCACCCGGACCAGCCGCGCGGTGAAGCGCTCGCCCGCCACGGTCTCGTAGTCCACCTCGACGGTCCAGTACTCGACCGGTACGAACGCCTCGATCGCGTCCTCGCGATCGCACAGGAGGCGGAGCGCCACCGTCTGCACGCGGCCCGCGGAGAGCCCGAAGTAGAGCGTCTTCCAGAGCAGGGGGCTCACCTTGTAACCCACGAGGCGGTCGAGAACCCGGCGCGCCTGCTGCGCATTCACCAGGTTCATGTCGATCTTCCGCGGATGTTCGAGCGCCTGCTTCACCGCGCGCTCGGTGATTTCGTTGAAGGTCAGGCGCAGCAGCGGCTTCTTCGCGCTCTTGAGCGCGCTGGCGAGATGCCACGCGATCGCCTCCCCTTCGCGGTCGGGGTCGGGGGCGAGATAGATGCGCTCGGCGCTCTCGGCCGCGATCTTGAGCTTGGCCAGGGCCTGGTTCTTGGTGCGGATCGGCTCGTACTCGGGCTCGAAGTCGTTGTCGATGTCCACGCCGAGCTTGCTCTTCGGCAGGTCCATGATGTGCCCGTTCGACGCCATCACGTTGTAGCCGCGCCCGAGGAATTTCACCAGGGTGCGCGACTTGGTCGGCGACTCGACGATCACGAGCGAGCGACCGGCGCCGCGCGCCGGGGCCGGGGCTCCGTCGCCGCCCTTCGCCTTGGCTGCCCGCGCCGGAGCGCGGGCGGTCTTGGGCTTCGCCGCGCCACCGGACTTGGCGCGCTTCTTCGCGGCCGGCTTCGTCTCGGTCGTGGCGGTGTCTTCCGCCGCCGGCACGCCGGCGGCTTTGGTGGTTTTTTTCTTCATGGTTTTTTTCGGCGTGCTGTCGCCGTCAGTGGGTGGTGTCGAAGGAGCCATCGACCGTCCCTGTGCCCCGCTCGAGGACCACCTGGCTCGCGGCTTCGCGTGCCGCTTCCAGTGGCACGGGTCGCTCCTCGGCGGCAGCCAGCTGATCCATCACGCGCTCGAACTGCCCCGGGCTCAGCTCGCCACGGTTCTTGAGATCGAGCAGATACCCGAATGCCTCGGGGCTCAGCGATTCGCGCTCTTCGCGGCTCCACACTCGGAGGCTCCGTCCCGCCGGCTCGACCGACGGGTCGGCCGAAGGCGCGGCGGTCGCGGCACCCGCGACGCCGCGGAGCAGCAGTGCGGCCAGCTCGACGTCCGACGTGGTCGCGATGCCCTCCTCCAGATCCGGGCCCAGGCCGTCGAACGCCAGCTCGTCGCCCTCCGCGTAGGATTCCAGGCGCTCGGCGAGGAGGCGCAGCAGGCGGGCGACGTTCTCCGGCAGGCGATGTTCGATCATTCGGTGACGACCGCCCCTTCGTCGATCGGCATGTGGCACTTCTTGTACTTCTTGCCGCTGCCGCACGGGCAGGGATCGTTGCGTCCGACCCGCGGCCCGGTCCGCACCGGAGCGGCCGCGGGGGCCGCGGCCGGCGCCTGGGGCCGTCCGACCCGCACCTCCTGCTCGCCGCCGGGCATGCCGCTCGCGAAGCTCTGCGTCTCGGCGTGCTGGGCCACCATCTGCCGCGGCCGCGGCCGGCGCTCCATCTCGCGCATGGTTTCCGGCACGAGCTGTACCCGGAAGAGCCGCTGCACGAACTCCTCGCGCACGTCGGTCATCAGGGTCTCGAAGAGCGCGAACGCCTCCTTCTTGTACTCGAGCAGCGGATCCTTCTGGCCGAAGGCCCGGAGCCCGATCCCGCCCTTCAGGTGGTCGAGCTCGTACAGGTGGTCGCGCCAGTGCTCGTCGAGCGTATAAAGGTAGAGGTGCCGCTCGACGTCCCGCAGCATCGGAGCGCTGAATTCGGTCTCCCGCGAGCGGTACGTGCGGAGCCCGGCCTCCTGGGACCGCTCGACCAGGTCCTCCAGCGAATCGGTCTGGATCTGCTCGAGCGGGATCAGGGACATGAAGAGGTAGGACAGCTCGTCGGCCAGCCCCTTCAGGTTCCATTCGTCGCGGTGCGCACCGGCCACGGCGTACTTGGCGACCCGTCCTTCGACGACCTCGTTGAGGTCCTCGATCACGGTCGCGCTCATGTCGGCGGACGACAGCGCCTTGTTGCGCAGGTCATATACCAGCGTGCGCTGCTGGTTCATGACGTTGTCGTACTCGAGCAGGTGCTTCCGGATGTCGAAGTTGTGGGCCTCGACCCGCTTCTGCGCGTTGCCGATCGAGCGCGTCACCAGCGGGTGCTCGATGACCTCGCCCTCCTCGACCCCCATGCGCTCCATGAGGCGTGAGATCCGCTCGGCGCCGAAGAGGCGCATCAGGTCGTCCTCGAGCGAGAGGTAGAAGCGCGACGAGCCGGGATCGCCCTGGCGCCCCGAGCGCCCGCGCAGCTGGCGGTCGATGCGGCGCGACTCGTGCCGTTCGGTGCCGATGATGTGGAGACCGCCGAGTGCCGGCACCTCGGGGCCGAGCTTGATGTCGGTGCCGCGCCCCGCCATGTTGGTGGCGATCGTGACCGCGCCCTTCTGGCCGGCGCCCGCCACGATCTCGGCCTCCTGCTGGTGGTACTTCGCGTTCAGCACGGTGTGCTTGACGCCACGCCGCTTGAGGAAGCGCGACAGCACCTCGCTCACGTCCACGCTGATCGTGCCGACCAGCACCGGCTGTCCCTTGGCGTTCAGCTCGGCGATCTCCTCCACCACCGCGTTGTACTTCTCACGCTTGGTGCGATAGACGACGTCTTCCATGTCGCGCCGCACGGCCTTGCGGTGCGTCGGCACCACGGCGACGTCGAGCTTGTAGATCTCCCAGAACTCGCGGGCCTCGGTCTCGGCCGTTCCGGTCATGCCGGCCAGCTTCTCGTACATGCGGAAGAAGTTCTGGAGCGTGATGGTGGCGAGCGTCTGGGTCTCGCCCTCGACATGGACGTTTTCCTTGGCCTCGATCGCCTGGTGGAGCCCGTCGGAATAGCGGCGGCCCGGCATCAGGCGGCCGGTGAACTCGTCGACGATCAGGACCTTGCCGTCCTGGACCACGTACTCGACGTCCTTCTCGTACAGCGAGTACGCCTTGAGCAGCGCGCTGATGTTGTGGATGCGCTCGTTCTTGATCCGGTACGCGGAGTAGATCTCGTCGCGCGCCTTGATCTTCTCCTCGGGCGTCATGTCCTCGCGGCCCTCGAGCTCCGAGAGCTGGGCCGCCAGGTCCGGCACCACGAAGCGGTCCGCGTCCTGCGGGGACATGTGCTCGCGGCCCTTCTCGAGCAGGTCGACGTTCCGCGCCTTCTCGTCGATGGCGAAGAGGAGTTCCTCGTCGATCTCGTGCATCCGCTTGTCGCGCAGGAATTCGAGTTCGGTCTTCGTGATGAAGCCCTTCACCGCCGGCTGCTCGGAGATCAGCTTGATGAGCCGCTTGTGGCGGGGCGCCGCCCGATGCACCTGCAGGAGCTTGACGCCGATCTCGGAATCCTTGTCGGCGGTGTCGAGCTTGGGCTCGACCTCGCTCAGCGTCTGGTTCACCCACTGGTTCTGGGCCTTCACCACGCGGTCGACCAGCGGCTTCAGCTCGTCGAACGCCTGGTCGCTGTGCTCGACCGGACCCGAGATGATGAGCGGCGTGCGCGCCTCGTCGACCAGCACCGAGTCCACTTCGTCGACGATCGCGTAGGTGAACGGGCGCTGGACCCGCGACTCAGGCGCCGTCGCCATGTTGTCGCGCAGGTAATCGAAGCCGAACTCGTTGTTGGTGCCGTAGGTGATGTCGCAGCTGTACTGCACGCGGCGCTGCGTCGGATCCATCCCCTGCTGGATGCAGCCGACCGTCAGCCCGAGGAACTGATAGATGCGCCCCATCCACTCGCTGTCCCGGCGCGCGAGGTAGTCGTTGACGGTGACCAGGTGGGAGCCGCGCCCGGTGAGGGCGTTCAGGTAGAGCGGCATCGTCGCGACCAGGGTCTTGCCCTCGCCGGTCGCCATCTCGGCGATCCTGCCGTCGTGGAGCATGATCCCGCCGATGAGCTGGACGTCGTAGGGCACCATCTCCCAGCGGATCGGGATGCCGACGACGTCCCAGGTCCGGCCGACGTGGCGCCGGCAGGCCTCCTTAACGACGGCGAACGCCTCGGGGAGGACCTCCTCGAGGACCTCCCGCTCGCGGGCCCGGCGCTCCTCGGGGTCCGTGAGCTCGCGGACAGCTTCCGCGATGCGGGCCTTGAATTCCGCGGTCTTCGCCACCAGCGCTTCGTCGCCGAGGCCGGACAGGCCCTCGAAGTGACGGTTGATCTCGTCGACGCGGGCGGCGGCTCGCTTTACGTCACGTTCGTGTTTGGAGCCAAAGATAGTTTTGAGCAGGGACTCGAACATGGCGTCGAGAATAGGGGGCGTGTCAAGCCCGAGGCGGAATCCCGCGCCGGGGAAGCGACACGGCCCGGCACTTTCGCGCCGGGCCGGTCGTGCTCCGGAAAGGCGGAATCAGTGTACTCGGATGACGTGGGATGCTTCGGGCCCGCGATCGCTTCGTCGAATTTCGAACTCCACCTGCTCTCCTTCCTGCAGCGTGCGGAACCCCGAGCCTTCGATCGAGGAGTGATGGACGAAAACGTCCAGATCCCCTTCGGAGGAGATGAAGCCGTAGCCCTTCACATGGTTGAACCACTTCACCGTGCCACGCGCCATGGGCTTTCCTCCACGGACGAATGTTGAAGAACGTCCGGAGCGGTTTCCACGGTGAGCCGATGTCGGTCCGAGGTCAAGCGAATTTGGCCGCGTGCGGAATTCTTGGCAGGGAACGAACCCTCCCGGCGCGGCGTGCGGCGCGCGGCAGCGTGCCAACGCGAAAACCGTCGGCCGGCTTTACGCCGCCCGCACCGGTCGTTTCACGAAGAACCGCTGCCTTACTCCACACGCACCAATCTCTTCGCACCTGCCGTTCCCGAAATCCGGGCGAAGTAGACGCCGGCGGGAACGCGGTCCCCGAGTCGGTCACGCCCGCCCCACACCACGTGGTGGGTCCCGGCGGGAAGCGACCCGAGCTGCTCCTGCCACACGCGGCGCCCGGAGAGGTCGAGGATCTCGACCGCGGGAGCACCTGGAGTCGCGAGGCTCAGCTCGATGGTCTGCAGCTCGCGCCCTGGATTCGGCTGGATCCGCGTGACGAGGCTCGAAGTACCGGACACGCCGGGGGTCGGAATCGACAAGACCCTCTCCCACTGGAGCACGTTGATGTCGCCCAGGGGCTCGCGGGCGCTTTGTCCGAGCTGGTCCGGCAAACCGACATACTTGCCGCCGTAGGTGATCATGCGACGTCGAGCGGGATCGTAGACTCCGTAGAGCTGACCCCGCCTCACGGGCGTCACCCCGGCCGGGGACAAGGTGGTCCAGGTGTTGCTCGCAGTATCCAGGGACCGAACTTTGTTGAAGGACCAGGAGCCCTGGTCAAAGGGATTGGCGAGGCCGCCGAAGATCACCATGCGATCACCCACGGGCTCGTAGATCGCAGCGTGGCCCAGGCTCGCACCCGGAGATGAAAGCTGAGTCCATGCCGGCGTGCCCGAGAGCTGGAGCGCCCAGGCATCATCGAAGGTATCGGTGCCGTTGGTACCCCCTGACACGATGATGCGGTCGCGGACGGGATCGTAGATCGCGCTGTGGGACTCGCGGGCGGAAGGCGGGGATCCCGTGGGCGTGAGCTGCGACCAGGTCGGAGTTCCCGAGAGCGAAAGCGCCCACACGTCGTTGAACACGCCGCTGCTCTTGCCACCGAAGACGATCATGCGGTCGCGCACGGGATCGTAGATCGTGGTGTGCCCATATCGCGCCGACGGCGGTGTGCCGGCCGTGGTCACCAGGCTCCAGGCGGGCGTCGCTCCCAGGAACAGCTGCCAGACCTGCTGCGAAAGATTGGTGCCGCCGATCACCAGCATCCGGTTCCGCAGCTGATCGAGCGTCGCCGTGTGAAAGGTGCGATCCGGGATCGAGCCCGTGGGAGCGAGCGACATCCAGTCGGCCAGGTTGGACAGCGGGACCACCTTCACGTCCGGCGTTCCGTCGTAGGCGACGATGCGGTCGTGCACCG
>DAIUEO010000063.1:13400-19117 GCA_036845125.1 Candidatus Eiseniibacteriota bacterium
CGAGATCCTGCCCAGGGGCGGTCTCGGAACATCGTCGTGAGTCCACTGCGGGGTCGGGAGCAGGTCGAGCCGCCACAGATCGGTGAGGCCGGCATAGGCGCCTCCCGCTCCCGGCGCCGTCTCGATCATGACGTCGGTTTCGGTATCCCAGATCGAGCTCGGGAGCTCGTTGCCTGGAGGCCCCGTCGCTGAAACCGACGCCCAGCTGACGGACCCACCCAGATCCTGAAGCGTCCACGCGTTTCCCGAGGCCACACCTCCGCCGAACAGCACGACGCGATCGCTGGAGGGGCTGTAGACCAGGGAGGGCAGCGGCCGCTGGCCCGGGTTCGGACTCCCGGAGACGTACGCCTCCCATTCGGATCCTGGCGCGAGCGGCAGGACGTACGTCCAGAACGGTCCGTTGGTGTCCCCCCAGAGCACCATTCGGTCGCGCGTCGGATCATAGGCCACGCCGCCCGTGGTGCCTTCCGGATATCCGCCAGTCGCGATCTGGGACCACGCACCGCCGCCGGCGAGCGAAAGCTCCCAGGTTTCGTGGCCGTAGAACTCGCCTTCGTAACCGAACCCGCAGTAGAGGACGACCCGGTCGCGCAGCGGATCGTAAATGCCAGCGTGAGCACCGGCTACCGGGTAGGGCGGAATCCCGGAAGGGGTCAGCGTCGTCCACTGCAACGTTCCTTCGAGTGGCAGCGCCCGGACGGTAGTCGCTGAGGATCCGCTGACCGCGACGAGGCGATTCCGCACCGGGTCGTGAATCATGACGGCGTTCCCGCCTTCACCCGCGGGAAATCCCGGGGCATCGAGGCGTGTCCAGCGTCGTGGCGCGTCCAGGGACAACATCCACGTGTCGCCGAGGTTTCGGGAATCGCCCGAAAAGGTGCCCCCGGCAATGTGGATGCCACCGAACAGGTACATCCGACGGTGAACGGGATCGAAGGCGGTGGAGTGAGACCGCCGCGAGATGGGAACGGTTTCGAACTGCTGCCAGGTGCCGTCGTCGGCCGCAGAGGCGGGAGCAGCGAAGAGTGCGCAGCCGAGGGCGAGTGCCGGCGCGAGACTGGTTCGAGCGATCGAGCACATGGCGACCTCCCGTCGCGGCGAGGGGACCGCTTCCGCGAACGACGAAAGGCTACACCCGGGAAACGCCGGGGGTCACCGCCAAAAAGTTCAGACGCGGCTCAGGCGGCGCGGTGGGTGACCCGGGGATGGGCTTCGAGGAAGGCCTTGGCCTCGCGGTTGGTCGGTTCGCGCTGGAGGACGAACGCGATTTCTTCCTGGGCCACCGCCGTGAGGCCCATGGCCTCCAGGGTGCCCGCGAACTGGACGCGCGCCGCGTGGAAATCCGGGTGGAGCTCCAGGGCCCGGGCGAAGGAGGACAGCGCGTCGTCGAGGGCTCCCAGCTGGAGCTCGGCAATGCCGGTCAGGTAGTGGAGGTCCGGGTAGGCATCGTGGCGCGGCAGCACCTCCCGCAGAAGGTCGAGCGCCCCCTGGAAGTTCTCCTGCTGCATGAGCGCATGGAAGCGCTCGATGCGGTCCATCAGCTCGGGATCACTGAGGCGGAAGCCGCGCCGGATGAGCGACGCCGCCTCCTCCCAGTCGGCCCGCTCCAGGCTCCGCATGCCGAGCTTGAGGGCCGGCAGGTCCTTGACCGCCACGCTCGCCGTGAGGTCCTGGAGCGCGGTGAGCGCCTCCGGCACGAAGCCTTCGCGGGCATCCAGCAGGGCCAGCTCGACACGCGCCGCGACGTACCGCGCGTTGGCATCGAGCGCGGCTTCGAGCTGTTCGCGCGCTTCGCGGCTCCGGTTCTGGCCGAGAAGCAGGCAGGCGAGCTGGAACCTAAGATCGGCGAACCGCGGTCTCAGCGAGATCGCGCGGCGCAGCGCCTCCTCCGCGCTTCCGGCGTTGCGTGCCCGGCCGGCACGGCGGGCGACCTCGGCCAGCGCCAGCGCGGCGGCGGTCGCCAGCGCTTCGTGGCTCGGAGCCTTCTCGAGCGCGCCTTCAATGCGCTCGAGCGCGTCTCCGAATCCACCCCGCTTGGCGGCTTCGATCGCCGAGTCGAACTGGGCCGGTATCTGCGGCCGCGACGATGGCTTCACAACGGAACCCCCAGGAGTTTCATGGCATAACCGGACGCCAGGGTCATGCCGAGATTGTCGTCCAGAGGTATCGGCAGGAACTCGACGAGACTTGCGACCAGCGCCCCGGCGAGCGCGACCGACCACGGGAGCGCTCCCGTCGAGGCCACCCAGGCGGCCCAGACCACGCAGCCGCCGAGCCCCGCGAGCGCCCCCTCGAGCGACTTGTCGAAGAACTTGGTACGGCCGAACCGCCGCCCCGCCAGGGCCGCGAGACCGTCGCCGAGCACGGTGTAGCCGATGGCCGCGGCCGCCATGGGGCGGGGAAACAGGTCCACCGCCAGCAGGGCGGCGATCAAGAGATAGGTCGAGCCCAGGAGCTGGCCCTGCTCGTGACGCCGGATCAGGGCGCCGAAGAACTCGTGGAAGAACTTCCGCGCGCGCGGCTCGTGCAGCCGCACGATGTCGAGCGCGATCGCGATCAGCGCGAGCGCGCCGAGCAGCAGCGTCCACTCGATTCTCGTGCGCGGCCACGGCAGCCACTCGTGCAGCAGCTCGAGCGGCACCACGATGAACGAGAGGTGAATCGCCTTGCGCGACAGCTCGCGCGAAAACGAGCGCGCGGGCCCCGCGGAATCAGGCGCCGGCACGGCGGCGGCACTCCATGACGAAGTAGGCGCCGCGCGCGAGCCGGAGATCGCGCAGGACGTCCTCCGCGCGACGCAGGGCGCGCGCGACCGGGAGGCGGAGCCCGGCGGGCAGCCGGAGCTTGGGCGCGAGGTAGAAGAAGAAGGGGCAGAATTCGCGCCGCTCGATCACGTCGAAGCGTCGCGCGATCGCGGGCTCGATCGACTCCTGAGAGATCCCCTCGAACGGGGACTGCGGATGGAGCGCGGCGCCTCCCCCCTGCTCGAGCGCCGCGCGCTTGGCCCGCTCACCCTCGAGGAACGCGGCGAGCCCCTTCCGGAGCCGCCACTTCTCCGCGTAGGAGAGCCGGGTCGGCAGCACCGCGTAGAGCGCCGCGGAGAGCGCCTTCCAGAATTTCCCCATGCCCCGGAAGTCGTAGACGAGCAGCGCACCGCCCGGCCTCAAGACCCGCTCGACCTCGGCGAGCACGTGATCGAGGTCGACCAGGTGGTGGAGCGCATCGTGCGCCACGACGACGTCGAAGGGACCGTCCGGGAGCCGCATGCGGTTGAGATCGCCGACGAGGAACGCCGGGTTTCCAGAGGGCGCGCGCGCCCGGGCGCCGGCGATGCGCTCCTCGCTCAGGTCGATCGCGGTGACCTCGAGCCCGCGCTCCGCCACCGCGATCGCGAGCTCGCCGTGACCGCACCCCAGCTCGAGCGCCCGCGGACCGAGGGCGGCAATGCGATCGACGAAGCGCCGCTCTTCCGCGCCGAAGAAGATCTCCTGCAGACCGGGGTCGTGCCAGATCTGCGGCGCGCCCGCATCCCCGTCGATCGAGCCCCAGTAGGCGCCCTCGCGACGCGCCAGCTCCTCGTATCGGTCGGATGGCATCTGGGCTTCGCGATCACTCCACATAGGGCGCGAGCTCGCGATACGCCGAACGCACTGCCAGGATGATCTTCGCGTAGTCGTGGGTCTGGCCGGCCGGCACCCGCTCGAGCGTGAGCGCATCGCCCCACGGCGCCGCCGGACCGCGATCCCACACCCGCGCGCCGGTCGGTCCCGCATTATAGGCCCCGAGCGCCAGCGGCACGCTGCCGTGGAAGCGACGCACCAGGCGCCGGAAGTAACGCACACCGAGACGCAGGCTGATCTCGGGCACGAACAGATCGGCTTCCGACGGGACGCGCTCGCGCGCGAGCCGCGCCATGTCCGCCGCGGTCGGCTGCTTGAGCTGGAGCACGCCGAGGGCGTTCGACCGCGAGACGGCCCGCGGATCGAACTTGCTCTCCTGCCAGGCCACCGCCTTCACCAGCGCGCGATCGATGCCGTCCGAATCGGGTGTCGCCGGGAGCTGCGCGAACCACTCGGGATGGGCCGGCGGATAGAGCCAGGGACCGATCGCGGCGCGCAGCGAATCGGGGCCCGCCGCATCGAGCGCCATCCGGACGCAGCGGACGCCGGCTCCCCACCGCTCGGCACCATAATAAAGAGCGGCCGCCGCGAGCAGGGCTGGAGCTCCGGGCTTCGCGACGCCGTTTCCGGAGGCAAGCGCGCGATCGAGCACCACCGCTCCCTCCTCCAGAAGCCCGGCATGGAGCAGGGCCGCCGCGCCCGCCAGTCCGGGCAGGGGGCCCAGGGATCCCGGCGCGGCCGGGGCTCTCCGCATCGCTTCGGTCTTCAAGGTCTCGCGCGCGGTCGCGCGCGGATAGGTGTAGCCGGGGCGGGCGGACAGCATGGCCAGCGTCGAGTCTCCGGCTCCGAGCGTGCGGTCGAGAAACCCGCGCCACAGCCTCAGTCCTTCGTCGGTGGACTCCGGAATCTCCGGGGTCCTCCCTCCCGCGATCTCACGCGTGATGCGCCGCAGTACGGCGGCGGCGGCGAGCGGACCTCCGAGCGACTCCACGGCGAGATCGGCGGTGTCGGCGAGCGCCGGGCGGCGCGCCAGATCCGCCGCGCGTCCGAGCTCCCACCATGCGGTCTCGCGCGCCCGTCCTTCGGTCAGCGCGGCGCGGCGGTACGCCGTGAACGCCGCTTCGCTGCGGGCCGCGTCGCGCAGCACCCGCGCACGCTCGAGCAGCAGCGCCTGGGTTTCGGCTCCGATCCGCTGCGTCGCGGCGTCGAGCGTCGCGTGTGCGGCGTCGAAGCGGCGCATCGCCCGCAGCATCTCCGAGCGCCGGATCGCGGGGCCCGCATCGGACGAATCGCCGATCTGGATCGCGCGGGCCATGCGCTCCACCGCCGGCGCGCGGCGTCCAGCGGCGAACTCCGTCTCGGCGGCCGCGCGCTCTTCCGCGGCATCGAGCCGGGCGCCGAGTGCCGGCATCCACAGCCCGAGGCGCTCGAGCGCGGCGGACGCCGGTGGCTGAGCGGGCGCCGCCATCAGGGCGGACCGCGCCTGCGCGACGGCGCCTGAGGTGTCCCCGAGCAGCGCGCGGGCCTCGGCGCGGCGGAGACGCCAGGCCGACGTTTCGAGCGCGGTCCCGTCGGTGAGATCGAGCCCCGCGAGGAGCGAGTCCGCGAACCGCGCCCAGGAGACGGGATCGGCGAAGCGCGGCTTCGCGAGATCGGCGCGCGAGCGCGCGGCCTCCCACATCCAGGGCGACCGTGATCGCATCAGCTCCGTCCAGGCCGAGTCGGCGCGCGCCGAGTCACCGTGGGCCAGGGCGAGCATCGCAAGCCGCCGCAAAACGGCCGGTCGCAGCACGGAGTCCGCGGCGGCGCGCGTGAGACACGCGGCGCTGTCGGCCGCGGTGAGCGCGGAGAGCAGTCGCGTGCGCAGCGACTCGGCGGCGGCGGGAACCGGAACCGCGCTGCGCCTCCACATCATGTGATTCGCGGAGTCGAGGCGGGCCGGCGCGAGCTGGATCCCGGGCGCCGGGGCGCCGGGCGACACCGCCGGCGCGAGGAGCCCGATGAGGACCCCGAACCCCAAGAGCGGGCTGGCTACTCCCACTCGATGGTCGCGGGCGGCTTGCTCGTGACATCGTAGACCACGCGATTGACCCC
>DAIUEO010000064.1:0-18979 GCA_036845125.1 Candidatus Eiseniibacteriota bacterium
GCTCCACTGCACGGGCTGGGACGCGTTCGGGCTGCCGGCCGAGCAGTACGCGGTCAAGACGGGCGTCCACCCGGCGATCACGACCCGGCAGAACATCGACAACTTCCGCAAGCAGATGAAGCGCGCGGGGCTGTCGCACGACTGGGACCGCGAGATCGACACCACCGATCCGGGCTACTACCGCTGGACGCAGTGGATCTTCCTCAAGCTCTTCGAGCGCGGCCTGGCCTATGTCGCCGAGGTGCCGGTCAACTGGTGTCCGGAGCTCGGCACGGTGCTGGCCAACGAGGAAGTGATCGACGGCAGGAGCGAGGTCGGCGGCTTCGAGGTGGTCCGCCGCCCGATGCGCCAGTGGGTGCTCAAGATCACCGCGTACGCGGATCGGCTGCTCGACGATCTCGCGCTGGTCGACTGGCCGCACAGCACGCTCGA
This sequence comes from Candidatus Eiseniibacteriota bacterium, assembly GCA_036845125.1. Lineage (GTDB taxonomy): Bacteria > Eisenbacteria > RBG-16-71-46 > RBG-16-71-46 > RBG-16-71-46 > DAIUEO01. Next base: position 433 of record DAIUEO010000064.1, read on the forward strand.
GATGCAGCGCAACTGGATCGGACGCTCGATCGGCGCCGAGGTGGATTTCCCGCTCGAGGGCGTGAACGGGATGCTGCGCATCTTCACGACGCGGCCCGACACCTTGTTCGGCGCCACCTACATGGTGCTGGCGCCCGAGCATCCGCTGGTGTCCGCCGTCACCACCGCCGAGCACCGTTCGACGGTCGAGGCCTACGTCGCGGCCACGGCGCGGAAGAGCGACCTCCAGCGCCAGGAGGAGAAGGTCAAGACCGGCGTGTTCACCGGCGGGCACGCGATCAATCCGGTCAACGGCGAGAAGCTGCCGATCTGGATCGCCGACTACGTGCTCATGGGATACGGCACCGGTGCCATCATGGCGGTGCCGGGGCACGACGCGCGCGACTGGGATTTCGCGCGCACGTTCCGGCTCCCGATCCGCGAGGTGGTGAAGGGGGGAGACCTCGAGCAGGAGGCGTTCACGGACAACGTCGAGGGCACGGTCGTGAACTCGGCCACGCCCGACCGGAGCTTCTCGATCGACGGCATGAAGCCGAAGGACGCGATCCCCGCGATCACCGCGTGGCTCGAGAAAGCGGGGAAGGGCCGGAAGGCGGTCCACTACAAGCTTCGCGACTGGCTGTTCGCGCGCCAGCGCTACTGGGGCGAGCCGTTCCCGATCGTGTGGGTGGACGGCGAGGCGAAGGGCATCCCCGAGCACATGCTGCCGGTGAGGCTGCCCGAAACCGAGAACTTCAAGCCTTCGGGAACGGGCGAGAGCCCGCACGCGAACGTGATGGAGTGGGTCAACACCACCGACCCCACGACCGGTAAGCCGGCGCGCCGCGAGACCAACACCATGCCGCAGTGGGCGGGCTCGTGCTGGTACTACCTGCGCTTCCTGGATCCGAAGAATCCGGATCAGATCGTCGATCCCGTGCGCGAGAAGTACTGGATGCCGGTCGATCTCTACGTGGGCGGGGCGGAGCACGCCGTGCTGCACCTTTTGTATGCGCGCTTCTGGCACAAGGTGCTCTACGACATCGGCGTGGTGAGCACCGTGGAGCCGTTCCAGAAGCTGCTGCACCAGGGCACCATCCTGGGTGAGAGCGGCATCAAGATGGCCAAGTCGGTGGGCAACGTGGTGAGCCCGGACGACGTCATGGACGAGTACGGCTCCGACGCCCTCCGGCTTTACGAGATGTTCCTCGGGCCGCTCGAGGCCAACAAGCCCTGGAGCACGCGCGGGGTCGAGGGCATCACGCGATTCATCGACCGGGTCTGGCGCCTGTACGTGGACGAGGACGGGCACCTGAGCCACGCCATGGCCGACGAGAAACCGACCCTCGAGGAGAGCCGGCTGCTGCACCGGACCATCCGGAAAGTCACGGAAGACCTCGAGGCGCTCAAATTCAACACGGCGATCGCCCAGATGATGGTCTTCGTGAACGAGATCATGAAGCTCGACCGGCGCCCGCGCGCGCTGCTCGAGCCGTTCGTGCTGCTGCTGTCGCCCCTGGCGCCGCACCTCGGTGAGGAGTTGTGGTCCCGGCTCGGCGACAAGCAGAGCCTGGCGTACCACCCGTGGCCGATCTTCGATCCGGCCCTGACCATCGACGAGACCGTGACCGTGGCGGTCCAGGTCAACGGCAAGCTGCGGGCGACGCTCGAGCTGGCCCGCGGCAGCGACCAGGCCGCGGCACAGGCCGCAGCGCTCGCGGACGAGCGCGTCCACAAGTACGTGGACGGCGCCGAAGTGCGCAAGGTCATCTACGTCCCGGACAAGCTGCTGAATCTGGTGATCGCGTCCCGCTGATTACGCGGAGACGGGAGAGGTCTCGCTCGATCCCGGCCCAAGAGTCCACGTCCGAACCGGTCCCGGCTCAGGCTTCATGCATAGGTTTACATAATGCTTCTTATGCGACATGCAGATAAACACCGCGGCCTCTAGAGCGAGTTCCCCATTGCGCACTGGAACCGCCCCTCTATCCTTGAACCGATGACCGAAACCGAGATCAGCTCCGCCGCCGCCATCCAGTCGATCAATCCGGCCACGGGCGAAGTCCTTCAGACCTGGCACCCGCACTCCGACGAGGAGATCGACCTCCGGCTCACCAGCCTGGTCGACTCGGCGAGGCGCTGGGCGGCGCGGTCTCTCGAGCAGCGGGCCGAGGTGCTGCGCACGCTGGCGGCCGAGATGACCGTCCGGCGCGATGCTCTGGCCCGGATTGCGACCCTCGAGATGGGCAAGCCGATCGTTCAGGCCGAGGCCGAGATCGACAAGTGTGCGCGCAGCATCGCCCACTTCGCCGACCGTGCGGCGCACGACCTCGCCCCGGAGCTGGTCGCCACCGACGCCGAAAAGAGCTACGTGCGCTACGAGCCGCTCGGCGTGGTGCTGGCCGTGATGCCGTGGAATTTCCCGTTCTGGCAGGTGTTCCGCTGCGCGGCGCCCGCGCTGATGGCCGGCAACGTGATCGCCCTCAAGCACGCCTCCAGCGTGAGCGGCTGCGCGGTCGCGATCGAGGCGCGGCTCGACGAGGCTGCGCGGCTCCCGGTGCTCGAGGTGCTGCTGGTTCCCGGCTCCCGCGCCGCAGCCCTCGTGGACCGCCCGGAGATCCACGCCGTCGCCGTCACCGGCAGCGAGCCCACCGGCCGCGCGGTGGCCGCCCGCGCCGGCGCCGCGCTCAAGAAGACGGTGCTCGAGCTCGGCGGCTCGGATCCCTTCGTGGTGCTCGCCGACGCCGATCTCCAGACCACGCTCGACGAGGCGGTGTTCGCACGCATCCAGAACAACGGCCAGAGTTGCATCGCCGCCAAGCGGTTCATCGTCGAGGAGTCGGTCGCCGATGCGTTCACCACGGGACTCCAGTGGAGATTCGAAGCGCTCAGAGTCGGCGATCCGCTGGATCGCACCACGCAGGTCGGTCCGCTGGCGCGGCTCGAACTGCGCGACGAGTTGGACCGCCAGGTGCGGGAGTCCATCGCGCGCGGTGCGCGGCTCGTCACCGGCGGTCACCCCATGGAAGGTCGCGGGGCCTTCTACCGGCCGACGGTGCTGGCCGACGTCGCGCCCGGGATGCCCGCGTTCGACGAAGAAACCTTCGGTCCCGTGGCCCCCGTGATCCGCGCCCGCGACGCCGAGCACGCGCTCGAGCTGGCGAACCATTCGCGATACGGGCTCGGGGCCAGCGTCTGGACGCAGGATGCCGCGCGCGGCGAAGCATTCGCCGCACGACTCCAGGCCGGGGCCACGTTCGTGAACGGGATCGTGCGCTCCGACCCACGTCTCCCCTTCGGCGGCGTCAAGAATTCGGGCTACGGCCGCGAGCTGGGGGTCGCCGGGCTCCGCGAGTTCGTCAACGTGAAGAGCGTCTGGATCCGCTGATCCCAACCTGGTCCACGCGTTGCAGGGAAATCAAGTCCGCGACCGGGCCCACCATGCAGTTGCTGGAGAGGTCGTCGCGCACACGAAGCGTGAAGCGCACCCTCAGCCCCTCCTGCTGGAACCGGGCGGGCACGCTCGTGAGCTCGTAGGTTGGCCATTCGTCTGCAGTCATGCACCAACGCCCGGGGCACATGCCGATCACCATCGTCCCCGTCCCGACACGAATGGACGCCCGCCGCAGCCCGCCAACGCCGCCGCACCAACCAGGAAACACCCCGCGATCAGTCGCTTCACCTGAACCTCCGACCCCGGTCCGACCGCGGTCCGAACGGCTTCCAGTCTACGCCCGCCCCCTGCTTTCTACCCCACCCTCGAATCCCGGGGTCCGGCCCGGCGGAGACTCACCGGTCGGGCCTCCCCTCCCACGGCGCGGCGATCAGACGGCCGTGACGGGCCAGTTCGTAGGCGGCTCGCGAATCGAGACGCAGGTACGCGACGAAGCGGATCGCCGGTGTGCCCGGCAGCAGCACTTCCTTCACGCGCGGCCGCCGCGACTCGAGCGCGTCCACCGGAACCGCGAAATCGAAGGGCCGGTACTCGCGCCGGAACTCGTCCGAAGTCAGGAGCTGGTAGTCCGACAGGAACCAGGCATCGGGCGGATTCCCCGAATAACCTTCGGCCGGACCGAGCACGATCACGTCCGGCCGCCGCGAAAGAACGTACGAGCCGTCACCCTTGAAGTGCCCCGAGGCATGCTGGAGCCGCGTCACCACCGGGCCCACCGGTTGGCGCGCGATGTGCCGGTCGTTGAGACCCACCGTATCGAGGAAGCGGAGCGATGGCGCGTGAAACGGTGTCGAGCCCGCCGTGGCGAGCGCGACCAGCGACCCGGCCGCCAGGTTCCGCTCGAGGAACCGGCCGACCGGCGCCCCCACTGACGCCGCTGAGTCACGCCCCACCGGCGTGAGGAGGAACGCCGCCCCCTGCGCGAGCGCCGCGAGACACACGATCCAGGCCGCGGGCCGCTCGAAGGCGGGGCGCAGCCCTGGTCCCGCGAGACCCGCGGCAAGCACCACGAGCACGACGACCGGTACCAGCAGCCGGCCGAACGGCATGTAGTCGCCGGCGGCGAAGAAGATCCCGGCCAACGGAGCCGCCGCCGGGAGCAGGACCCATGCGGCGCTCCGCGCGGCGGTTCCGACCATGACCACGAGCAGGCTCGCCACGGCCGGCGCCCACAGCACCCCATTCCGGCCGAGGTACTCGATCGCGCTCGCCCACCGGCGGCCGAACGGGATCCCCATGCCCTTCGCGTACGCGACATTCGGAAGCGCGTCGCCATAGTAGGCGACGCGGAACACCTCGTAGGACACCAGCGGCAGCGCGAACACCGCGGCCACCCACGCGATCTCGTGCGGCCGCAGCGGGCGACCGCGGCGCCGGCAGCGAACGACCATGGGTGACAGCGCGAGAAGCCCCGCGGCCAGTCCCTCCGGTCGGGTCAGGGCCGCGGCCGCGAAGCACGCCGCGGCGGCCACTGCGTCTCGCGGTGGAGAGCGGCCCTCCTCCGCCGCGCGCCAGGCGAGATAGGAACCCAGCGCGAGCCACGTCGCGAAGGCCATGGTCTCGAGACCGCCCACGCTCCACGCGATCACCCCGGCGTGCGTGGCGATCAGAAGCATGACCCACGGCCAGACACGGGCACGGAGCAGAAGGAAGCAGAGTGCCGCGAGGTGGACTACACCGAGCCATCGCGCCGCCGGCACGAGAGGAATTCCGGCAGCGCCAGCCGCCGCGGCTTCCAGCACCCACAGGGGATTCGAGAATCCCTCGACACGCTCGCCGTCGGTCCAGGTCAGCCCGCGGCCGTCGTTCAGGCGGCTCGCGTAGCGCAGCGAAATGTACGCATCGTCGTTGACGTAGTCGCGGACCCGGATCAGGCCCGACACCACTGCCAACACGGAGACCACGAGGATCATGGTCGCGGCCGATACCGTCCGCCGGGTCACGTCGTGATCGGACCCCGGGAGCCTCTCATGCGGTCCACATGGAGGCTTCGAACGAATCGTCCGGAACCTCGAACCGGACCCGCTCCGCCGGCACCGTCTCGATCAGCTGCCCGCCCCGCCTGAGCTGCCCGATCCATTCGACGCTCTGCCCGGCGGTCACCCCCAGCTCGCGGAACGGGAGCTTGAGCTCGAGCAGCTTGGCGATCCGGCACTCGGCGCCCGGCACCGGCTGCTCTCCCTGGGCATCAACCCGCAGCACGCTCCGCTCTCCCGGTTCGAGTCCCGGGACCCGCACCACCACCGCGACCGGTGACACCAGCTCGAGCGCGAAGTCCACGTCCGCACCCGGGAGCTCGCCGGTGAAATCGACCCGCACGTAGAGATTCTCGAGGTCGAAGCCGAACCACACCTCGCGGGCGATCGCCGGGCCCCGGTGCATGGAGCCGCCGCCGTTCGCTTCCAGCCGCACCGCGCCGTGCCATTCGTAGAACTCCGAGGACACCCCGTCGATCCGCGGCTGGATCAGCCCCAGTGGCTCTCCCCCGTCCTTCCCGGCAACAGGGTTCGCCACCGGCACCATGAGCGAGGTCGGGACGGGACGACCCCTGAGCTCATAGGTCGCCTGAAGGTGCTCGCGGAACAGGCGGTCGAACAAGGCCTTGTCAGATGTGAAGTGGTCGTCGCCGAACCACCAGAACCAGTCCGAGCCCTCGGCCCTCCCGAGCGACTCCCAGGCCTCCGGGTGGGCGGCGCGATCCCCGGCCGACGCCAGGTCGCGCCGGGTGCGCGCCAGGAGCTCCCAGGCGCTGTTCTTCTCGGGGTGCCCGATCCAGATCCGGAAGTCAGCATCGATCCACGAGCCGCTGTGGAGCCGCGGCAGCAGCCCCAGGTCGGGGCGTTCCTCGAGCACCATGCGGGGTGTCACCGTGCGGATGTCCGGCGCAGACTCGAGTGCCCGGTAGAGTGATTCGAGGAACGGTCCGCCATCCTCCGCGTAGTTCTCCCAGCAGTTTTTTTTGTTTAAGGTTACCGCGACCACCGTGACCGCGCGCAGGCGTTCGTCTTCCTGAAGCCCGCGATACAGCTCGCGCAGGAACACGCGGCCGCCGTCCTTGTAGTGCTCCCAGCAGTTCTCGCCGTCGAGGATCACCGCGACCAGCGGGGTTCCCGCACCGGAGTGCTCGCGGCCGATCCGTCGCAGGCGCTCGACGAAATCGGCCGCCGCCTGATCGGCCGCCCAGTGCTGGTAGACGAAACCGATGCGATCGGAGAGCTCGTGGTCGCGGAAGAACAGCACGACCGATCCGCTCGGCGTGTCGAAGCGCCACGGTCGATAGAGCAACTCACGACGGCGCTCGCCCGGCGCGAGCGAGTTCCACAGGATGCCCTCGTCGCTGGCGATCCATCGCACGCCGCACTGCGCGAACATCTCCGCGGCCTCCGGGCTCACGGAGCCTTCCGCGGGCCACATTCCCAGAGGCGGCATTCCGAAGGCGCCCGCGTGACGATCGAGCGCCCGTCGCACCTGGTACTCGGCATCCTCGGGGGCGGCGAACGGCGTGATCGGGAGCGGCAGATCGGGGCGCGCCCGCCGCGCGGCCGTGGTCCCGATGATCAGCGGCAGGATCGGGTGGTAGTAGGGCGAGGCGCTGAGCTCGATCTGACCGCTGCGAGCGAGCGCGGCGTACTCCGGAACCACGCGGCCGGAAAGCCGGCGGTGGAGCGCGATCAGCCCGTCCCGTCGGGCGACCAGGTCCGTCGCCGTCGTGCTCGAATCGTTTGCCCCGGCGGCCGCCGCCTCGGGCTCGTCGAGCAGCGTGGGGTCGATCCACGCGAGCAGGAATCCGATCTCGAGCTTCAAGACGTCGTCTTCGCCGAGCGTCTCGCCTCCCCCGCCCGCGAGCGAGCGCCGCACCCGCTCGACGAGACGCCGGTACTCGGGCATCCGCTCGAAGGCGTGGGACGGGCCTAAGAGGCAGCGCGACAGCAGCTCGATCCGCTCGGCCCCGATCAGCTCCTCGACCGGCCGGGCGAGCAGCTCGAACAACGTCTCCGGCCCGCCGCCCGCGAAGTCGTCGAGCTGGTCCAGCAGCGAGGGCACGAAATTGAATGTCGCACGCACGCCGGGATGGCGCTTCAGGTGGAGCGCCATGTCCACGTAATCCTTGGAGGCGTGGAGCGCCACCCACGGGAGCAGCGCGCGGCCCTCGCGCGGACTGCGGTAGTCCGGCTGGTGGTGGTGCCAGAGGATCAGGAGATCGACGCGCGGAGCCGGGGTGCTCATGCGTCACCCGCTCGCATGGCGACCCGAATCAGGCGCGGCGCGACACCCGCCACCGGCCACTCACCGGGTCGTGGCGGTCTCGGCGAGCCGGATGCGGGCGGACTCGGCGAAGCTGGTCTCGCCGAACTCGTCGACGACGCGCTTGAGGCGCTTCTCGGCCTCGGCCGGCTGATTCAGGGCGAGGTGGCAGCGCGCCGCGGCGGTCAGGAACTCGGCCGAGGATTCACGGTCGAACCTGCCGACCAGCTGATCGTAGAGCCCGGCGGACTCGGCGTACTGCTTCTCGCTCTCGAGCGAGTAGGCGAGGCTGCGCTTCACCGCATCCGCGAGCATCCCCGACTTCTGACGCGCGAGGTAGGTGCGGTACTCGGAGATCGCGGTCTTCACATCGCCCATCCAGAAGGCGTTGTCGCCCGCGAGGCGGTGGGCATCGACCCCGCTCGGGGTCGAGCCGTACTGCTGCGCGATCTGGCGCGAGAGCTCGATCGAGCGCTGATACTCGCCGCGGAAGAAGAGGGCGCTCGCCTCGGCGAGCCGCCCCGAAGCCTCGTTCTCCGACGCCGCGCGCGAGCGCACAGTGAAGAACCCGAGCAGGACGGCGGCCAGCACGGCGGCTCCCGCGATGAGAACGATGCGACCGTAGCGATCCCAGAAACCCTGGATCCGGTCGAGCATGTCGGCGCCGGGATCTACGAGCTGCGCGGACTTTCGTGCTTCCAAGCTCAAGTGCCGCCTCCTGTTGGCAGAATCATCTCAGCCGCGCCCTCAAGACGGGAGCGGCTGTCGAACGGGGAACCTTATCCGGCCATCCGCCGCCCCGTCAACCGTCGCCCTATCCGCAGTGCTCGCAGGCCACGGAACCGTGCGACCGCACCAGCAGCTCGGCCGGCTGGTGGCACGAGGGGCAGGGCGGCTGCTGCGGGCGACCGCGCGCGACATCCACGCTCGCCTCGAGCTTCACGTGCACGGCGCCGGTGCGGAGCTCCTGCTCGAGCCACGCCATCGGCCACGACCACTCGCACACGCCCCACAGGCGCACCTCGGTGCGCAGCTCCCAGCGCTGCCGCACCTCCGCGGCGCGGCGCTCCCACTCGAGCTTGAGCGAGGTGGCGTCACCGCGCTCGAGATCGCCTTCGTCGCCGTTCGGCGTCCGGCGCCGGAGCCGCTCCTCCTCCTCCTCGATGCGCGAGGAGAAGAAGTCCCCCAGCCGCTGCAGCTCGTCGTCGCGGCTGCGTGCGAGCTCCGCCTCCCACGCGCGCTCCTGATCCTCGAGCAATCCCTCGAGATGGCGCCGCGCGGTCGCCACCCATTCCGCACGACGCTCGGGCTCCGGCTCGTCGCTGATCTGGTAGAGCCCCTCCCGCACCCGCACGCCGGGGATGTCGGACTCGCGCGCCCATTCGAGCAGGCGGCCCTGCTCGTCCATCATCAGCACCCACGGCTCCTGCGACGGCAGTCCGCCCCAGCGCGTCACGAGCGCGTGGAACGAGAGTCGCCGCTCGTAGTGCACGGGACCGAGACGCGGCGGCGCCCAGGTGAGACCACGCACGCGGCACACTCCGGCGAACCCATCGTCGGGAGCACCCGGCACGCAGGCGAGCGCGGTGCGGCGCGTGAACAACGGCGCCTCGGTGGCGACCTCCAGGATGCGACGGCCGGCGCCGCTGCCCGGTGCGGCGAACCAGGCGCCGCGCGGGAGCGTCGGACGCAGCGGATCGAACACGAGCCGCATGCGCTTCCGCCGCCAGCGCCGCTGGAGCGCGCCCGGCAGCTCGACCTCCCAGTCGCCGCGGGCGGCCGCTCCCACGATGCAGCTCTCGCTCTCGAGCCAGCGCTTGACGAAGCCGCGCCAGGCCTCGAGGTCGAAGGTCACCGACGAGGCGGCTTCATCGGGACGCGCGGGCGGTTTGGGCTTGGCCACCGGCGGAGCGCCGCGCCGCGCCGTTCCGCGGCGCACGGGAGCCGCGGGCTTCACGTCTTCTCCTCCTTCACCTCGTCCTTCAGCGACGGGAAGAGCCAGCCCTGGCGGTCCTTCTGCTCCTGGTAGAGCCGGCGCGCGACCGCGAGGTGCTGGCCGAGCTCGGCGAAGCGGCGCTTCCGGACGCGGAGGTTCTTGGACTCCGTCCAGCGCTTGAAGATCTCGTCCTCGAGCGAGCCCTGTGGCTGCCACGCGCCGAGGATCTCCTCCATCTCGCCGACCACCAGCTCGAACATCTTGATCTTCCGCTCGAGGATCTCGAGCACGTAGGACTCGATGGTGCCGCGCGCGACGAAGTTGACCACGCGCACCGGCTGCGTCTGCCCCAGACGGTGGACGCGGCCGATGCGCTGCTCGACGCGCATCGGGTTCCACGGCAGGTCGTAGTTGAGCACGATGCGGCTGAACTGGAGATTGCGCCCTTCGCCGCCGGCCTCGGTGCTCACCAGCACCGGCGCCGTGGTGCGGAAGGTGTCGAGCGCCTCCTCCTTCTCGCGCCAGCCGAGCTCGCCGTGGAAGATCGCGGGCTCGATCCCGACCTCGCGCAGCGCGTTGACCAGGGCCTCCTGCGTCAGGCGGAACTGGGTGAACACGATGCACTTCTCGCCCTTGAGCGAAGTCACGAGCTTCACCAGCGAGCGCACCTTGCTGGGAGCGCCGCTCACGGTCTGGGCGCGCTGCGAGAACTCGCGCAGCCGCTTCGGCTCGAGCCCGTCGGGATGGAGCGCCAGCTTGTCGACGGTGGCACGCGCCGCCGCCCACGACGATCCCATCTCCTTCTGGAGCACCATCAACGTGAGGTAGTGGGGTTTGCCAGGCGCGCCGTGGACGCCGCGCACGGCGTCGGCCACGAAGTCGCTGAGCTGGCGGTAGAGCGCGCGCTCGCCGGGCGTCTGCGTCACCCACACGGTCTCGACGTCGCGCGGCGGGAACGTGAGATTGGTGTCCGAGCGCCGGGTGCGGATCATCACCGACTCGAGCAGCGTGCGGAGCCGCGGCGTGTTGCGCGGCGAGCGCTTGTCGTGGCCGCTGAGGAAGTCGCGGCGGAACTGCGAGAACGTCCCCACCGCCCCCGGCCGCACCAGCGTCGCCAGGTTGTAGAGCTCGCGCATGTCGTTCTGCACCGGCGTGGCGGTGAGCAGCAGCAGGTAGCGCGGGTTCAGGTCGTTCAGGAACTTCCACCCGAGCGTGAGGTGATTGCGCAGGCGGTGCGCCTCGTCCACCACCACGAGGTCGTAGTTGGCACCGCGTACGCGCCGGCGGTGACGCTCGTGACGCGCGGTCTCGAGCGAGGAGATCACGAGCGGATGCCGCCCCCACTGGCCGGCCGGCCCGCGTGAGATCACGAAGTCGAGCTCGAACTTCTTCTACAGCTCGGCGCACCACTGTTCGCAGAGCGACGCCGGCACCAGCACGAGAATCGTGCGCACGGCGCCGCGCAGCAGGTACTCCTTGAGCACGATGCCGGCCTCGATGGTCTTCCCGAGGCCGACCTCGTCGGCCAGGATCGCGCGTCCGTTGAGATCGCGCATGACCTTGAGGCAGGCGCGGATCTGGTGCGGGAAGCGCTCCACCCCGCGCAGCGAGTCGAGCGAGACCAGCCGGTCGGTCTCGGCCCACCCCGCCCAGCGCTCGGCCTCGACCCGCAGGTCGAAGGCGGCCACCGACGACACCGCTCCCGACTGCCAGTGCTCGATCAGCTTCTCCCCCTGGGGATGGAACAGCCGGCGCGCCTTCTCGGACGGCCCCGACCCGCGCGTCGGACGCCCGGTGGGCGGCTCGTCGCGCGTCACGATCTCCCACTCGCGCTGGGCGGACAGCCGCCGCAGCTGGCCGTCGAACACGACCTCCAGCACCTCGCGGCCGCGGTCGGTATGGACCTCGACCACGAGGCCTTCGCCGAACTGCGGATGCCGCAGGCGCTGCCCGATCTGGTACTGGGTCGGGGTGGTCAGTTCCACAGCTCCCACTCCTCTCCCAGCGACGGGATGTGCACTTCGGCCCCGGTGCGCTCGACGAGGCGCTCCGACAGCACCGCCGCCGCCTCGAATTCACCGTGGACGAGGAAGATGCGGCGCGGCACCGGATCGAGCCGGGCCACCCACTCGACCAGCTCGCCCTGGTCGGCGTGCGCGCTGAAACCGTCGAGCGCGACGACTTCCGCGCGGCGGCGCACCGGTTCGCCGAAGACGCTCACCCGTTCGGCGCCGTCGCGCAGCCGTCGGCCGAGCGTCCCCTCGGCCTGGAATCCCACGAACACGACGGTGTTGCGCTCGTCACCGAGGCCGTTCAGCAGGTGGTGGAGGATGCGCCCGCCTTCGCACATGCCGGAGGCGGAGATCACGATGAACGGCCCGCGGCGCTGGTTCAGCGCCTTCGACTCCTCGGCCGAGCGCGTGTAGTGGAGGCGCTCGAAGCCGAACGGCGCGCCGCCGTTCTCGATCACGCTCTTTCGCGTGGCGTCGTCGTAGCACTCGGGGTGGCGGCGGAACACCTCGGTCACCTCGCTCGCGAGCGGACTGTCCACGTAGATCGGCAGCGACGGCAGGGTTCCGTCCCCGATCAGGCGGTGGAGCGTGGCCACCAGTTCCTGGGTGCGGCCCACCGCGAACGCCGGAACGATGATCTTGCCGCCGCGGTCCGCGGTGCGGCGCACGGTCTCGACCAGCATCCGTTCGCTCTCGGCCGCTCCCGGATGCAGGCGATTGCCGTAGGTGCTCTCGAGCACGAGCGCATCGAGGCCGCGCGGCAATTCGGGATCGCGCAGGATCGGCCGCGCCGACCGCCCGAGATCGCCGCCCATGCCGAGCCGGAAGCGCCGCCCATTGCGCGCGAAATCGAAGGTCGTCACCGCCGAGCCCAGGATGTGCCCGGCGTCGTGGTACTCGACGGTCACCCCGTCGAACGGCGACCACGGCGCGTGGTAGGCGTGGGAGTCGAAGCGCCCGAGCGTGGCCTCGACGTCTGCCGGCCGGTAGAGCGGGCGCCGCGAGGTCCGGCCGTGCCGGTTCACGCGCTCGACGTCACGCTCCATCAGGTACGCGCTGTCGGGCAGCATGGCGCGGCAGAGGTCGAGGGTCGCCGGCGTCGCATGGATGCGCCCACGGAAGCCCTGCGCCACGAGCGTGGGGATGTTGCCGGTGTGATCGAGATGCGCGTGCGAGGCGATCACCGCATCGAGCTCCTCCGGCGCGAAGCGGAACGTGCGGTTGATCTGCTCCGCCTCCTCGCGATGTCCCTGGTAGAGGCCGCAGTCGAACAGCCACTGCTTCGTGCCGAAGCGCAGCCGGTGGCGCGAGCCCGTCACCGTGCGGGCCGCGCCTTCGAACGAGATGCGCAGGGATTCCACCTAGTAGCTCGCGTAGTAGATCAGGCCGAGTGAGACCTGGAAGTCGTGGTTCGGTTTCTGGTGCTGGTAGATCGCCATGTAGCGCGTGCTCAGGTCGTAGCCCCAGCTCCCCCAGAAGAAGTGCTCGATCCCGGCGCCGATGCTCACGTACACCCCGTCGTCCGGATAGACGGTCTCGCCGGTATGGATCTCGGCGGAGGACTGCGCGATCCCGAGTCCGAGGCACACGTTCTTGTGGGTCTTCTGGCGGGTGTCGAACATCTGGTAAATCTCGAATCCGGTCAGGATGAGCTTGAGGGTCTTGACCGTCGTGTCGCCCGCCGCGCCCGACACCCGCGCATTGAACGTCTGGCCTTCGAACGAAAGACCGATCGCGCGCTCGTAGCGCATGCGGTACCGCAATCGCACCGCGAGCCCGGCGCCGTCCGAGAACAGGTCCCCGTAATCCCCGGTCTCGAGCAGGGTGCCGTACTGCCCCTGCATGCCGACCCCCACCTGGCCAGCCCTCGGCAGCACGACTTTCGCGGCGTCGGCGGCGCCCGCGATTCCCATGGATGCGAGCAGCGACAGCGCGATGACCTTCCTGTGGATCATTCGATGACTCCCCATGTCCCCCTCACGGTCGCGGATGGAATGTGCGGTGGACTTCCCTGAGATAGGCCCGGTCGAGATGCGTGTAGATCACCGTGGTCGTGACGGAAGCGTGTCCGAGCAGCTCCTGAACCACGCGCAGGTCGGCGCCGCCTTCGAGCAGGTGCGTGGCGAACGTGTGACGCAGCACGTGCGGGTGGACGCGGCGCTCGATGCCGGCCCGCCGCGCGTGGCCGCGGAGGATCTTCCAGAAGCCCATCCGGCCGAGCGGACCGCCGCGGGCGTTGAGGAACACCTCGTCGCGCCGCGTGTTCCGCGCGAGGGCCGGCCGCCCGCGCTCCAGGTATTCGCCGAGCGCCGACGCCGCGGCGCGTCCGAAGGGGACGACGCGCTCGCGGTCCCCCTTCCCCGTCACCGTGACCGCACCTTGGCTAAAGTCCACGCGGTTCCGGGTGAGGCCGCACAGCTCGGAGACGCGCAGCCCGCTCGCGTAGCCGAGCTCGAGGAGCGCGCGGTCGCGCAGCGCGAGCGGCCCCTCGCCTTCGGGCTGGGCGATCAGGCGGGTCATCTCGTCCACGGTCAGCGGCTCCGGGAGCCGTCGCTCGCGGCGCGCCGCCGGCAGGTGGACGAGCGGATCGGTGCCGAGCTCGCCGCGCCGCACGAGGTAGCCGTGGAAGCCGCGGAGCGCGGAGCGTCTCCGGCCGACGGTCGCCGCCGCCAGACCGCGCCGGTGGAGGGTGGCGAAATAGGCGTCCGCGAAGGTGGCCGAGGCCTCGCGCCATTGGGACAGGCGGTGCACGCGGGCGAAGGCCAGGTAGTCGGCGAGATCGCAGCCGTAGGCATCCACGGTGCGCGCGGCGAGCCGGCGTCCGGTGCGCAGCTCGTCGAGGAATCCTTCCACTTCGTGCTCGAGGGCGGCGCGCGGCCTCACGATGTTCCTCCGCCGGAGCCGCCGCCAAATCCGTGACCCGTCGCGGCCAGCCGGTCGACCACGCGCTGCGCGAGCGCCAGCGGAACGCGGGCGCGGTCCGCGATCTCGCCCGCGGTCGCGGCCTTCAGCGCCGCCACCGAGCCGAACTCCTTGAGCAGCGCGGCGCGACGCGCGGGGCCCACGCCGGGCACGCGGTCGATCTCGCTCGCGATGCGCGCACGACGCCGCAGCACGCGGTGATACGTGAGACCGAAACGGTGGGCCTCGTCGCGGAGGCGCTGGAGCGCCCGCAGCGCCGGGCTCCGCCGGGGAAGCCGGAGCGGCGGACCGTTCTCGAGCACGATCTCCTCCTCGCGCTTGGCGAGGCCGAACAGCGCGACCGGCGTGGTGGCGGACCGCTCGAGGGCGGCGCGCGCCGCGCTCAGCTGGCCGGGCCCGCCGTCGACCAGCACGAGGTCGGGCCGCGGCATCTCCCCCGATTCGACGTGCGTCCAGTAGCGCTCGACCGCCTCGGCGATCATCGCGAAGTCGTCGGGCCCCGGGCGGCGGATGCGCATCTTCCGATAGAGCCCCTTGCGCGCAACCCCGTTCTCGCTGGCGACGATCGCCGCCACCGCCCCTTCGGACCCGAGATTCGAGATGTCGAAGCACACCATGCGGAACGGCGGCACGGCGAGCCCGAGCACGCGCTGGAGCTCGAGCACGTCCTCCGAGAACCGGGCGCGGCGACCGGCACGACGCGCCTCGGCGTCCTCGAGCGCGTGCGCGGCATTGCGCACGGCGGCGCGCACCAGCCGCAGCAGCCGGCCGCGCTGCGGCACCAGCAGATCCACGCGGCGCCCGGCGCGCTGCGACAGCGCCGCCGCGGTGACCTCGCGCGAGGCGGGCTCGGTGGAGAGCGCGATCGCACGCGGCACCGCCGGATCGGGGAGATAGCGCTGCGACAGGTAGGCCTCGAGGAGCGTCGCCTCGTCGGGCTCGCCGTGTGCCACGAGGAAGTGTGATTCCTTTCCGATCACGCGCCCGCCCCTCATCATCAGCACCGCAACCGCCGCGCGCCCCGAGTGGCGGGTGATGCCCACCACGTCCACGTCGCCGCCGGTCCGCATCACCATCTTCTGCGGGCGTCGCGCGCTCTCGAGCAGGTGGATCTGGTCGCGGCGCCGCGCGGCGACCTCGAACTCGCGGGCCTCGGAGGCGGCGTGCATCTCGGCCTTGAGCCGCTGCAGCAGGTCCTCGTCGCGCCCGGTGAGGAAGAGCAGCATCTGGTCCACGATGCCGCGGTACTCGGCGGGCGAAACCGCCGACTTGGAGTAGCACGGACCGGTGCAGCGCCGGATGTGGTAGTACAGGCACGGCCGGTCGCGACGCCGGTAGTCCTCGAAGTTCCAGCAGGTGCGCACCGGGAAGACGCGCCGGATCTCGCGCAGGGTGCGACGCAGGTGCTTCACGTCGGTATAGGGGCCCAGGTAGCGCGCGCCATCCGAGCGGACCTGGCGGGTCACCGAGACCCGCGGGAACTCCTCCTGCACGGTGACCTTCACGTACGGGTAGCTCTTGTCGTCCTGGAGCGTGATGTTGTAGCGGGGCCGGTGCTGCCGGACCAGGCTGGACTCGAGCAGCAGCGCCTCGACCTCGGAATCGGTCAGCACCACGTCCAGATCGGCGGCGTGCGACATCAGCTCGCGGGTCTTGGGGTCGGCCAGGTCCGGGGCCAGGTAGCTGCGGACCCGGTGGGCGAGGCTCTTCGCCTTGCCGACATAGAGCACCGCACCGCGCGCGTCCTTCCAGAGGTAAACCCCTGGAACGGCGGGGAGATTGAGCGCTTTCTCGTGGATCAGGCTCACGGGCGTCTCCGAAGCGACCCGCCAACAGTGCGGGAAGCTGAGACACTACACCCCGGTCGCAAGGCCCGGCAACACGGTTGACAGTCGCGCTCCGGGACGCGTACCGTACCTCGCTCGATTCGACTGACGGAGTCCCCCGGAGGAGTTCATGCCTCACCACAAGTCCGCGGAGAAACGCGTCCGCACCAACGAAAAGTCCCGCCAGCGCAACATCGCGCTGCGCTCGCGGATGCGCTCCGCGCTCAAGGCAGTGCGCACAGCCACCTCCCGCTCACAGGCCGAGACCGCGTACCGCCATGCCGTCGCCGTCCTCGATCGCACGGTTGCCAAGGGAGTCATCCCGCGCGGCACCGCCGATCGCCACAAGTCACGCCTCGCGCTCTTCACCAGCACTCTTCCGGCTTAGCACCTGGAGCGCGGTCGCGCTGATCGCGGCCACGCTCGCCGGACCGCTGGAGGCCCAGGAGCCTCCCCCCTTCGAGCGCATCCCGCTGCCCCAGCCGGAGCGCCGCACGCACGTCGGCTCCTATCTCGCGATGGCCACGGGATTCGGTTTGGTGATCGCGGCTTTTCCTCTG
The DNA here is from genome assembly GCA_036845125.1 of Candidatus Eiseniibacteriota bacterium. GTDB lineage: Bacteria > Eisenbacteria > RBG-16-71-46 > RBG-16-71-46 > RBG-16-71-46 > DAIUEO01. The sequence continues at coordinate 17,367 of DAIUEO010000064.1, forward strand.
CGCAATCACGCGGACGCGGCCTATGCGGAGTACCTGACCGCGACCGAGCCGGACGAGATCGAGAGCCTCTACGAAGAGGCCCGCCGCTACGACAACATCTCCACCGCCTCCATGCTCACGGGCGAGGCGCTGCTCGTGCTCGGCGTCTACCTCCGGTGGGTGCGTGCGCCCCAGCCTGGCCGTGTCGGCTTCCAATGCAGACCCGATCGCGTCGCCTTCTCGCTGCGCTTCTGATGCTCGCGGGGCTTCTCCCCGCGTGCAGCAATCGCCAGCGCCTGAACCCCTTCGATCCCGGCAATCCCGTGACCGGAGGCCACCCGGTCGGCTTCCAGAGCCGGGCCGGCAACGCTCTCGTGATGCTCGACTGGAGCGATACGCCGACCTCCGATCTCCTCGGCTACCGGTTGCTGCGCCGCGTCCAGGGCGAAACCGAATTCAAGGTGCTTGTAAACCTGCTGCCGCGGGGCACGCGCAACCACCGCGACACCGGGCTCATCAATGGCCAGCTCATGACGTACCGGCTCCACTATGTCTTCGAGCGCGGCCTCTCCCCGCTCTACGCCGAGGACTCGGCGACCCCCGGCACGCTCGTTCCGTGGGTCGCCGACTTCGACGGCGGCTACGTGCTGGCGCTCACGCCTGACGGCCGGCACATCGCGCGCACCGTGACCGGTTTCGATTCGCCGGCCGGCATCGCGCTCGATCCCCGGGACGGCTCGATCTGGGTGACGGACCCGTTCGCCGCCTCGGTGACGAAGTTCAATCCCGTGACCGGAACGCGGCGGGTGGAGACCAACCTCTCCCGACCCTCGGGCATTGCCGTCGACCCCGTGGACGGCAGCGCCTGGGTCACCGACGAGCTGCGCCAGGATGTCGCCCACTTCGCAGCGGCCGGCGGCGCCGCGGCGCCGGGTGCGATCGGGCCCATCACCCTGCCCACCGGGGTCGCGGTCGACCCGCGGGACCGCGCGGTCTGGGTGTGCGGCAACGGCGCCGCGGAGCTCAAGCTGTTCTCTCCCGACGGCGGGCTGCGCTGGACCCGCTCGATGCAGCGGCCTTCGCGGGTCGCGGTCGACTCCACGACCGGTGACGCCTGGGTGACGTCGTTCGAGCGCGGAGTCGCGGTCCGGGTGAACCCGGCCGGCACGGCGCTCGACACCGTCGGCGGCTTCGCCGGACCGATCGGCGTCGCCGTGGACCATCGTCGCGGCTTGATCTGGGTGGCCGACGCAGTGGGCGGCGAACTTCGCTGCTTCGACCGTGCTGGAACGCCAAAGGTGCGGATCTCGAACCTGGACGAGGTGCGCGAGGTGGCGGTCGACCTGGCGACCGGCAACGCCTGGGCGACGATCCGGGGCCGCGGCGAGGTGCTGGTGGTGAGCCCCACGGGAGCGGTCGTGGCGCGGGTCACGGGGATGACCGGACCCTTCGGCGTGGTTCTCGACTCCAGATAAGACGGTTGTGGGGCGGAGAATGTTGTCGCGGTGCGGTAGATCGGCCGGCCTGGCTCGCCCATCGCCACTAGAACGCTAGCCGGAGCTGGTGCTGGCGCGGCCGAGCGATGCGCGCGGTCGGCACCTTCCTCTGGTAGTAGCTCCGGTAGGGCTCAGGCA
>DAIUEO010000065.1:0-18816 GCA_036845125.1 Candidatus Eiseniibacteriota bacterium
CGCGCAGCTCGTCGATCAATCCGTCCACGGCGGCCGGGAACCCGGGGTCGTCCGCGACCCGGCTCACGATCCCCGCGGAGAGCGCCTCGTCCGCGGTGAGTGCACGACCGGTGAGCAGGAGATCCGCGGCGAGCGCGGAACCGATCCGCTCCGGCAATACCAGCGAGGCGAACGGGGCGATCACCCCGAGCCGGATCTCGGGCTGGGAGAACGTCGCCGAGCGCGCCGCGATCACGAGATCGCAGGCGAGCGCCAGCTCGCACCCGCCGCCGATCGCCGGCGCGTGCACCGCGGCCACGACCGGCGCCGCCATTTCCTGGAGCGCGAGACACACCGCATGGAATGCGGGGATCATCTGCTCGCCGCGGCCGGGCAGGTGATCCGGCACGTCGACGCCCGCCGAGAACACGCGACCGCGGGCCTCGAGCAGCACGACGTCGACGTCGTCGCGGGCGGTCACGTCTCCCAGCACGCGTTCCATCTCGCGGGCGGTGGCGAGGTCCACGATGTTGAGCGGCGGGCGATCGAAGACGAGACGCGCGACGCCGTTTTCGATCCTGGCGGTGAATACCGGCATGCCGGCAGAATAGCGCTTCAGCGGCGCGCGAGCCGCGCGATCGCGGCGATGCCGGCGGCGGGACCGAGGCTCAGCACGGCGAACGCCCAGCGCCAGCCGAACGCCTCCGCCAGCAGCGGGACGAGCTGGATCGTTGCCATGGTGAGCAGGAATCCGATCGATGTCTGCAGCGTGAGCGCGGTGCCGACTGCGTGCGGCGGCGCGACCTCGGTGACGAGTGCGCTGAACTGCGCCGAATCGGCGACCACGAAGAAGCCCCACGCCGCCGCCACCGCCGCGATCAGCAGGAACGACCCGCCGAAGAAGAATCCGATCGCGAGCGCGAGCGTTCCGCTCGCCGCCATCGAGACCGTCACCACCCGCGCGTAGCCGGCGGTGCGCGCCCACGCGCCGCCCCAGACGCAGCCGACGGCGCCGATCGCAATCGCGCCGAACGCGGCGAGGTCCACGAATGGCGCGAGCGGCGGCGGGTGGCCGTGAGCGGCCGCCGCTGCGACGCTGGCGGCGAGGAACGCGGGGAGCCAGGCCCACATCGCGTAGAGCTCCCACATGTGTCCGAGGTAGCCGCCGATCGCGAGCCGCGTTTCGCGGTGGCGCAGGATCACCAGCGCGAGGCTCCACGAGAAAGGTCGGCGGGGAAACGCGAACGGGCCATCGCGGTAGAAGAGCGCCACCATGGCGGCCGAGATCAGCGCCGCCATCGACGTGACGCCCGCGATCACTCCGACATCGGTGCTCTCGGCCGCGCGCACCAGGTAGGGGGCGGCCTTGCCGGCCGTGATCCCGCCCACGATGGCGCCGATCGCAAGCCCGCGGGAGACGCGGAACCAGGTGGCCGCCATCTTCATCGCGGGCGGGTAGACGCCGGCGAGGAAGAAGCCGGTGAAGAAGCGCGAGACCAGCGCCACGTCGAACGAGTCGGCTCCCGCGAGCAGGTAGTTGGCCGACGCGGCGAGCACCGCCGAGGCCGCGAAATAGGCACGCGCCGGAAACAGGTCGGCGAGGTTGAGCGTGGCGGCGAGCGCGGTCCCCGCGACGAACCCGAGCTGGACGATGGAGGTGAGCCAGCCGGCGTCCGCGGCGGTGAGCGACCATCGCTCACGGAGGGCCGGGAGCGCGGCCGTCGCGCCGAACCACAGCGACATGCCGAGCAGACCTGCGGTCGCGAGCACCGCGAGCATCGCCCACCGCGCTGCCGGCTCCGCGCCGTCGAGAGGCGGCGGCGGGGTGTCGCTCGACGCCATTCGGCTCAGCCGCGCAGCGTCGCCGCGCGCTCGAGGAACGCATCGAGGCGCGGATAGGCGAGCACCACGAGGACGAGCGAGAACGCTCCAAACGGGAGATAGCTCGTGGGCTCGTGCGTGAGCATCACGAGGACGAAACCCGTGATCGCGGGGACCTCGGCGAGCGCGACACGAACGACGAGCTGGATCGAGGCGAGGGGCACCGCCGCGAGGAGCTGCCGCTCCGGCGCGCTCAGAGCCGCGATCAGCGCGGCGCGCCCGGGATCGGGACGGCCGGTGCGCGGATTCAGGCCGAGGGCGGCGACGTCGGGCTCGGAGGCCATCACGCGGCGGATGGTCTCTTCGGAGGGAATGAACCTCGGAATCACGACCGACATCAGCCCCGCGGCGACGGCAGCCGCCCCGAGCGCAAAGCGCAGGAGCCCTGCTTCCGGGAGCCCGGTGACCGGCGCCGACGCACTGGCCGCGACGCTGTAGGCGACCACGCCGTAGAGGAACACGGCGAGCGTCATCGCGCCCCAGATGATGCGCATCGTGAGGGCCTGGGGCCTGACCAGAGTTTCGAGCCCGGACGGAAGCACGGCTAACGCGTGGCCCGGTCGCTCAGGATGGACAGGTACTTCTTCCACGGGCCGACCTCCGGCGAATACTGCTTCGCCATCACGCGCGCCATCTGCCCCAGGTGATCGAGGTCGTGCACCACCCACGCCGCCAGGAGCTGCGCCAGGGTCACGCGACCGAGGGCCGGATGCGTGCCGGCGAGCGCGAGCTTCTGGGGCGTGAGCTGGAACGAGGCGAGTGTCGCGAGATTCGCCTCGCGCAGCTTCGCGAACTCGTCGAGCAGCGCGCCAAGCGTCTTGCTGCGGCTCTCGCGGAACATCGCGATCCGGTCGAAGGGATCGAACGGCCGGCCGGTTCCCTCCTCGATGATGATGCGCGCGCGCGGAATCCAGTCCGTGCGCTCTCCGTGGATGAGGTGTCCGACCACGTCGAAGGGACTCCAGGTTTCGGGGCCTTCGTCCCCCCGGATCCACGAATCGGGAAGTCCCGTCAGCAGAGAACGGATGACCTTCGGCGTGCGCTCGAGAACGCCGAGGGCCTGGTCGAGCTGAAACTGCACGAGCTCCTCCGCCGAAGCGTGCGCGCTGGGCACGCGCACCGTCCGCCGCTATCCTAACGCGAGTCTCAATATAGCCTCAACGAGTTCATGCCCGTGAACTCGACAGCCCGCGCGAGTCGCGGGTATTCTTGTCACCCCCCCATTTCCGAACCCGAGCGTTGTGAGGAGCCTCCCACCGTGTGGTCCACCATCGAACGCAAGGTTCTCGATCGAGCCCGACTCTCCGCCGAGGAGGGGGTCTACCTCCTCACCGAGGCGCCGCTTCTCGAGTTGGGCGCGCTCGCCCACGAGGTCCGCTCCCGTCGCACCCGCCCGGACGTCGTGACCTACGTCATCGACACCAATCCCAACTACACCAACGTCTGCACGGTGGACTGCCACTTCTGCGCGTTCTACCGGAAGCCCGGCCATGCCGGCCCCGACGTCTACACCTACGACGTCGAAGGCGTGATGGCCATGATGGAGCGGGCCCACCAGCTCGGCGCCACCACGGTGCTGCTGCAGGGCGGCCTCAATCCCGAGATCCCCTGGGAGTTCTACCCGGCGATCGTACGTGAAGCGCGCCGGCGCTATCCGGGCATCACTCCGCACTTCTTCTCGGCGCCCGAGATCCACCAGATGGTGGAGGTGTCGGGGCTCCCGATCCGCGGCGTGCTCGATGCCCTGTACGAAGCCGGGCAGCGCACGCTGCCGGGCGGCGGCGCGGAGATCCTCGCCACGCGGGTGCGGCGCCGCATCTCGATCAAGAAGGGCGGCCCCGAGGCCTGGCTCGACGTGCATCGCGAGGCGCATCGGGCCGGAATGCGCTCGACCGCGACCATGATGTACGGGCACGTCGAGACGCCGGCCGAGGTGATCGAGCACCTCGAGTACGTGCGCGCGCTCCAGGACGAGACGCACGGCTTCACCGCCTTCGTGCCGTGGTCCTACAAGCGCGGCAACACACCGATGGAGGCGAAAGTGAAGCACGTGGCGGGAGCCACCCAGTACTGCCGCATGCTCGCGGTCTCGCGTCTCTACCTCGACAACTTCGATCACATCCAGGCCTCGTGGTTCAGCGAGGGCAAGAAGACGGGCCAGGCGGCGCTCCAATTCGGAGCCGATGACTTCGGCGGGACGCTCTTCGAGGAGAACGTCCATCTCGCCACCGGGCACGTGAACCGGACCACCATTGCGGAAATCGAGACCCTGATCCGGGAAGCGGGGTTCCGGCCGGCGCAACGCACCACGCTCTACGAGATCCTTCGCGAAGGACCGGGCCCGGAAGCCGTGGCCGCAGACGACCCGAACGTCCCGTTGTTCGTGGAAAGCCTGCGCGAGCTGCCCGCCGAGTATCCGGCCTCGCTCGACGGCGAACTCGTGACCCCCACCTTCTTCCCGCCCGCCAGCATCCCCTGATGCGCGGGCGGCCGCTGCTCCCAAGGCGGGCCGGCAGACTCTGCCCGGGCGTGAGCAGGCTCGCCCGGTTGGGGCTTGGGGGTCTGCTCGTCGTCGCGACGGTGGCGGGATCCGCGGACGCCATCACGCTCCCGGCGAATTTCGTGTCCGAGAACGCCACCCCCGGGAACGCGTTCGACACGCCCACCGGCATCGCGTTCCTCCCGGATGGCCGGATGCTCGTGTGCGAGAAGAAGGGTCGCCTGCTCCTCGTGACCAACGGCGTGATCCAGAGCACGCCGGTGTGGAGCTCCACCAGCGAGGTCCTGGACCAGAACGATCGTGGCCTGCTCGACGTGGCGGTCGATCCCGATTTCGCGAGCAACCGGCGGATCTACCTGCTCTACACGGTCGAGCCGGATTCGAACGGCGTCGACACCGACAACGACGCGTTCGGGCGGCTCACGCGTTACGACCTCACGAGCGGGGCCACCATCGAGGTGATCGCGTCCTCGCGCGCGATCCTGATGGGGGTCGACTGGCCGCACGGCCCGCTGTCGGCCTCGCCTTCCCACACCATCGGAAGGCTCCAGTTCGGCGCCGACGGCAGCCTGCTGGTGTCGATCGGCGACGGCGCCTCCTACACGCTGACCGACGACGGCGGCAATGATCCGCCCGCCTTCGGAGCCGGACGAACCGATCCGCAGGAGGACATTGGTGCCTTCCGCTCGCAATACCTCTCGAGCCTGTGCGGCAAGGTGCTGCGCATCGATCCCGCGACCGGCGCCGGCTACCCGAGCAATCCGTGGTACGACGGCGACCCCTTCTCGGTGCAGTCCAGGGTCTGGGTGTACGGACTCCGCAATCCTTATCGGTTCAAGGTGCGGCCTGGCACCGGGTCCCCGGGCACGGGCGCCGGTGACCCGGGGACGCTCTACATCGGCGACGTCGGCTACACGCTGTGGGAGGAGATCTCGGTCGCCGCGGCTGCGGGGAAGAACTTCGGCTGGCCCTGCTACGAGGGCTTCGGCCCCAACTCGGGCTACCAGGCGGCGGAGCCGCTGCACCACGACTGCAGCACGATCGGCACCCCGGCGAACCCCGCTCCGCACACGCCGCCGCTCATGAGCTGGCACCACACCGACCCCGCGCTGAGCCAGCCCCTCGGCATCCGCGGGAACGCGATCGCGGGCCTCGAGTTCTACACCGGCAACCGTTACCCGACGACCTATCGCGGCCACCTGTTTTTCGCCGACTACGGGCGGAACTGGATCAAGGTCGCGCGCGTCGACGCCGCGAACCAGCTGCTCTCGGTCCTGGATTTCGCCGACGACGCGCAAGGTCCGGTCGGCATCGAGGCCGATCCGATCGACGGCGATCTCTACTACGTGTCGATCAACACCGGCGAGGTGCGGCGCATCCGCTGGACCGGCCCGACCGGCAACGGCATGCCGATCGCGCAGGCGACAGTCACGCCGATGGTCGGGGTCGCGCCGCTCGTGGTGTCCTTCTCGAGCGCCGGCTCGCTCGATCCGGACGGGGATCCGATCGTCACGAGCTGGAGCTTCGGCGATGCCGGTGGCTCGACGCAGGCCAACCCTTCGCACGCCTACCTCCAGCCCGGGATCTACGACGCGGTCCTCACGGTCTCGGACACCGCCGGCGGCGTGGCGCGCGACACCGTCACCGTGATCGCGCGCGCGAGCGCGACGTTCCCCACGGCCGGCGTGCTCGATGACTTCAACCGGGCGGACGGCCCGGTCGGAGGATCATGGGTCGGCACGACCTCCGGACTCGTGATCAACGCCCAGGGGCTCACGCAGCCGTCGGGAGCCCCGTCGTCGGTCTGGGGTGGACAATCGTTCGGCGCGAACCAGGAAGCGTACGTGCGCCTCGACCAGGTCACGCCCACCGCCCCCGAGCACAACCTGATGCTCAAGGTGCAGGGATTGAGCTGGGACTTCGGCCACATCGAGGTGCGCTGGGACGCGACGTATCCGCGGGTGGTCGTGGGCAGCTATACGCCCGGCGTCGGGTGGCGGGGACATGGCGCGTTTCCGGGGGTCACCTTCGCGGCGGGTGACCAGCTCGGCGCGCGTGCCTACTCCAACGGCGTCGTCGAAGTGTTGAAGAACGGCGCCCCGATCGGCTCCTGCCTCGTCACCGACTGGCCGTGGTACCGGCTGGGTGGCTATCTCGGTCTCACGCTCGGCGGCGCCACCGCGTCGCGTCTCGACGACTTCGGCGGCGGGGACATGGTGATCGCGACCAACACGCGGCCGACCGCGGTCATCGAAGCACCGGCCGACGGCTCGTTCTACGTCGAGAACGAGCCGATCTTCCTGATGGGACGCGGCGACGACGCCCAGACCGGCGTGAACGAAATCTTCTACGAGTGGAAGGTGGAGCTGCTCCACAACAACCATTCGCACCCGAGCCTCACCGCGCTGGGTCGGAACGCCTCGTTCGTGACCGAGCCGCACGAGGACGGGACCGGCAGCCGCTACCGCATCAACCTCCACGTCGAGGATGCGGGCGGGCTGCGCGACTCCACCTCGATCACCATCTGGCCCGAGGTGGATCTCACTCCGACCATCGGCCCGCTCGGGCCGGCGCCGGCCGGTTCCACGGTCGACCTGTTGTTCCATCTCCACAATCAGGGCCGCGTGCTCGCCCGCAGCTCCCACTGGTCGGTCCTGGCTGAGAGCCAGTTGCTGGCGGAAGGCGACACCATCATCGCGCCGCTCGACAGCGTGACGATCAGCCGGACCGTGAAGGTGCTGCTGCCGCCCGGAAACCACACCGTGCGGGTGGTGGCGGACACCCTCGCGGAGGTCGTGGAAACCGACGAATCGAACAACGTGGCCCTCGGCCAGCTCGAGGTGACCTTCGGCAACGTGGCGGTGGAGAGCCCACCCAGGGGGTGGGCGCTCTCGGAGCCGCGCCCCAATCCGACCGGGTCGGCAACCCGCCTCGAGCTGGCCCTGCCGCGATCGGAATGGGTGCGATTCCAGGTCCACGACGTCTCCGGGCGCATGGTGTGGAGCGAGAGCCGCAGCTACCCGGCCGGGCTCTGGTCGCTGTCCTGGCCGGGAACCGACCGGGCGGGACGGCCCGTGGCGCCCGGGCTCTACCTGGCCGGGGTCGAGACCGCCTCGAACACGGTCACACGGAGAGTCCTCGTGGTGCGGTGAGACTGCTAGAATCGTGGGCCCTTGACGCCGCCCTCGACGCCCAGCCGGAGAATGTCGCTGCACCGCCTTCTCGTCCCCTTCGCCCTGATCCTCCTCGTGGCACCCGTTGCCGCGAACCCCCAGCTCCCGCCGGGCTTTGCGCTCGACAACATCGGGCCGCTGCTGGAGACGCCGACCTGTCTGGCATTCCTGCCGGACGGGCGACTGCTGGTCGGAGAGAAGCTGGGGCGGGTCGTCATGATCCGTAACGGGGTGAAGCTCCCCGCCGCGGTGTGGCTCAACGAGCTCGAGGTGCTCAACGAAGGCGACCTCGGCCTCATGAGCGTCGCCGTCGATCCGGCGTTCGCGAGCAACCGCTTCATCTACCTGCTCTACACGGTCGATCCCGACTCGAACGGCGTGGACGACAATCCGAGCGGGTTCGGGCGGCTCGTCCGCTACCAGATGAGCGCCATCGGGGACACCAACGTGGTGGATCCCGCGACGCGAACCGTGCTGATGGGCGCGACGTGGACCGAAGGGCCGCTCGCCGCCGCCTATTCACACACCACCGGCTCCCTGCGATTCGGAACCGACGGAACACTGCTGGTCTCGGTCGGCGAAGGGGCGACCTCGGGCGGAATGGACGCCGGCGGATTCTACCCGGGCGCGTTCGGCCCCGGCCGCACCGATCCCGCGGAGAACATCGGCGCCTTCCGCGCCCAGTACACCGGCAGTCTCGCCGGCAAGATCCTGCGCCTGGATCCGGCCACCGGGCTCGGCGTTCCGAGCAATCCCTACGCCGACACCGCGCTCACCGCGCCGCGCTCGAAGGTGTGGGCCTACGGACTCCGCAACCCGTTCCGGTTCACCGTCCGTCCCGGCACCGGCGCCGCGGATCCCGCGGCCGGCTCGCCGGGGACGCTCTTCGTCTCGGACGTCGGGTGGTTCACCTGGGAGGAGATCAGCGTCGTGGACGCGGCCGGTCTCAACCTCGGCTGGCCGTGTTTCGAGGGCAGCCACGACAACCCGGAGTATCAGGCGGCGGTGCCCGCGCACCATGGCTGCACGTCGATCGGCAGCCCGGAGAACCCGGGAGCCGTGCGCACGCCGCTCATCCAGTGGTCGCACACCGACTCCACCTCGAGCGCGCCCCCCGGCATCGTCGGCAACTCCGCGATCATGGGCGCGTTCTACACCGGCGACCGCTACCCGGAGGCCTACCAGGGCAGGCTCTTCTTCGCGGACTTCGGGCGCGAGTGGCTCAAGGTGGCGAGCCTCTCGGCTTCCGGCGCGGTGGATTCGATATCGAGTTTCGCCGAACACCTGGACGGCCCCGTGGACTTCGCGGTGGATCCCGCGACGGGTGACATCTGCTTCGTGCTGATCCAGCCGCAGCAGGTTCAGCGACTCCGCTACGATCCCGTGCTCGCCGATCTCCGGCCGATTCCGGTCGCCGCCGCGACGCCGGTTCTCGGCGAGGCCCCGCTCAGCGTGAGCTTCTCGTCCGCCGGCTCGATCGATCCCGAGGGCTCGCCGCTCCAGTTCATGTGGAGCTTCGGCGACAACAACTTTTCCGCCGCGCCCAACCCGACCCACGTGTACTCGGTCATCGGGACCTACGAGGCGATCCTCACCGTGACCGACAGCGTCGGACACTTCGCTCAGGACACGGTGCAGATCGCCGCCCACGGACCCGGCCCCTTTCCCGCGAAGCCCGTGATCGACACGTTCAACCGGCCGGACGGCCCGGTGGGCGGGTCATGGGTGGGAGAGACCGAATCCGTGGTCATCCGCTCCAACGCGCTCGACCCCCCGAGCGGCTACCGCTCGATCGTCTGGGACGGCGAGGTCTACGGCCCGAACCAGGAAGCCTACGTGAAGCTCACGACCATCACGCCGAACGCCACCGACCACGACCTCATGCTCAAGATCCAGGGCACGAGCTGGAGCGCCGGGCACATCGAGGTGCGCTACGACGCCGCGGTGAAGCGGATCACGATCGGGACCTATCAGCCGGGCCCGGGCTGGGTCCAGCGCGGCGTGATCAACCCGATCACGCTGGTCGCGGGCGACCGGCTGGGCGCGCGTGCTTTCGAAGACGGCAAGGTCGAGGTCTACCGGAACGCGACCCGCATCGGCACCGCGTCGGTGTCGGCGTGGCCGTTCCATGCGCAGGGCGGGCGCATCGGCCTCACCCTGGGCGGCGCGGGATCCTCGCTGCTCGACGATTTCGGCGGGGGATCGTTCGCGACCGGACCGAACCAGCCGCCCTCCGTCTTTATCAGCGTGCCGTCCCCGGGGTCGTTCTTCGCGCTCGGCGACACCGTGCGCTTCCAGGGCGCCCCCACGGACTTCGAGGACCAGCCGTCGGAGCTCGCGTGGAGCTGGCGCGTGGATCTCCACCACAACAACCACGTTCATCCGAGCTTCATGGTCTCGAGCGCGCAGTCACCGTTCTTCATCATGGGTCTCCACGACGATGGCACCGGCGTGTTCTATCGCGCGCGGCTCATCGTCACCGACACCGGAGGCGCCCGCGACACCGCGACCGTCGACCTGTTCCCCGAGGTCGACCTCGTGCCGTCGGCGCCCGCGCTGCTGTCCCCGGCGGGAGCCGACGCTCCGCTCCGGGTGCGGTTCGGCATCGCCAACGCGGGCGGCATGCCGAGTCCGTTCGCGCAGTGGCGGCTGTACGACGGCGCCGTCCTGCTGGCCCAGGGCGACACGCTGTGTCCGGCCCACGACAGCGTGATCGTCGTGCGGACGATCACGGGCGGGCTCCTCCCCGGATGGCGCACGTTCCGGGTGGTGGTCGACACCGCGAAGGCCGTGCCCGAGACCGACGACGAGAACAACGATGCCGCCGCCACCGCGCTGCTCCCCGACCACGCGCTCGACGCGCTGCCGCCACTTTTCGTGAGCGGACCGACGGTGGTCCCGTTCGGCGCCAACGCGGTGGTTCACTGGACCACCAACGAATGGGCGTTCGGCAGCGTCCGCTACGGTCCCGATCCCGTTCCCGCCGACGTGGTGGGGGCGGACGCCGACACCGCGCAGGAGGTCACGCTATCCGGCCTCGCGCCGGCCACCCGCTACTACTTCGTGGTGCGCGCGGAGGACCCGCACGGCAACTGGGCGGAAACTCCGCTGGATTCGTTCTGGACGTCCTCGGGGCCGCTCGACGCTCCGGGCGGAGCCCCCGGCGTGTTCGCGCTGTCTCCGCCGTTCCCGAACCCGAGCCGCGGCGCCGTGGAATTCCGGCTCGATCTTCCCGCCGCGGCGACCGTCGGCTTCGACGTGCACGACCTGCAGGGGCGCCTCGTGTGGCGCGCGGAGGACATCCGCCGCGATCCCGGTCGCTGGACGCTGCGCTGGCCGGGCGTCACGTCGGACGGGATGCGCGCCGCGCCCGGCCTCTACCATGCCCGGGTGCGCGTGAATGGAACGAACCATCTCCGGAGAATCGCGCTCCTCCGGTGAGTCTGCCCTTCCGGCCGCTTCCGACCGCGCTCACCGCGCTCGTTGCGGTGGGCGTCGCTCTGCTTCCGCCGTTCGGGCTCGAGCCGGCCGCACAGCGGACGCTGTGCGTGCTGGTCGTGGCCGCCGGCCTGTGGATGACCGAAGCGCTGCCGATTTCCGTGACGGCGCTCCTGATCCCGGTGCTGGGCACCCTGCTCGGAGTGTGCGACGTGGGAAAGGCGTTCGCGGGCTTCGGCGATCCGATCGTCTTCCTCTTCTTCGGCACCTTCCTGCTGACCGACGCCGCGGAGCGGCACGGCCTCACCGCGCGGCTCGCCGGTGCGGTGCGCGGCATGCGCGCGGTGCGCGAGCACCCGGGGCGTCTGCTGTGGGCGCTTGGCGGGCTCGGAATCGGCATCTCGGCCTGGGTGAACAACACCGCCACCGCCGTCATGCTCATCCCGCTCGCGCTCACCTCCGAGGGACTCGGCTCGCGCCGGCTGACGACCAGCGCGCTTCTCGCGTGCTCGTACGCGCCTTCGATCGGTGGCATCGCCACTCCGGTCGGGACCGCGCCCAACCTGATCGGGCTCCGGCTGCTCGAGGAGTTCACGGGACGCCGGCCTTCGTTCGGCGAGTGGTGCCTCGTGTTCGCGCCGCTCGCCGTGATCGCGGGCCTCCTCTGCACGGGGGTTTTGGCCTGGCGCGCGCGGGGCGCCACGCCGGCCGCTACCCCCCCGGCGGACGGTCCGGCCAAGTCGGAAGCGGGAGCGAGGCGACCCTGGTCCGCGGCCGAGCGGACGCTGATGGTCGTCTTCGTTGCCGTGATCGCGTTGTGGATCACGCCTGGGATCCTCGCCGCCACCTCGCTCGCGGATGCGGCGTGGGTGCGTGCCTGGCGGACACGGCTGCCGGAGCCGGTGGTGCCGCTGATCGGGGCGCTCGTGCTGTTCATGCTGCCGCGCGCGCGCGGGGAGGGCGAGCGCCTGCTCGATGCGGGCGTGCTGCGGCGCGTCGACTGGGGGACGCTGCTGCTCTTCGGCGGCGGCCTCTCGCTCGGCGCCATGATGTTCGAGTCGGGGCTCGCACGGGCGCTCGGCGAGGCGATCTTCCGCGCGGTTCCGCTGGCCGGCCTCGCCGGCGTGGTGCTCGCGGCGACAGTGATGGCGGTGACGGTCAGCGAGCTGACGAGCAACACGGCAAGCGCTTCGCTGGTGGTCCCGGTGGTGCTCGCGCTGGCCGCGGCCGCGGGGGTGGATCCGGTGAAGCCGGCGCTGGCCGCGACAATCGGCTGCTCCTTCGGATTCATGCTGCCGGTCTCGACCCCGCCCAACGCGCTCGTCTACGCGACCGGCCGGCTCACGATCCGCGAGATGATCGGCGCGGGAATCCTGCTCGACCTCGGCGCCATCGCGCTCATCACCGCGTGGGTGACGCTGCTCGGATGACGGTGCCCCCCAAAGCACGCCGGCCAGGTCCTGGGGAGGACCTGGCCGGCGGATGAAGCCCTAGACTTATCGGATGATCGCGACGCGTGCCTGCGTGGAGGCCTGGTCGCCGATCCGGCCGCGGACGAAGTACACGCCGCTGCCGACCGTCGGACCGCTCCAGTGCACACGGTAGGTCCCCGGCGCGTACGGGCCGTTGGCGAGCTCCGCCAGACGGCGGCCTGCCACGTCGTACACCGAGATCGTGACGTTCTCCGTCGTCTCCGAGGAGACTGCGAAGTCGACGTCGGCCGACCCGGCGGACGCTGAAACCTCGAGGTCCAGCATCGCGACGGCGTCCGCCATCTCGATCGCAGGGCTCGCGTCCTCCGGCAGCGGCTTGACGATGCCGTCGGTGCAGACCACGCCCAGGCCGCGGCCGTGGTCGATCAACCAGCCGACGCGGACGATCTCGGCGTACTGGCGGCGGACCTCACGGTCGAACTGGGAGCGCGGCTCCAGCGCGATCAGCTGCTGCTCGGCGCCGTCGATCCACTCACCGACCGTGGTGGAAACGCCGGCGAGCGAAATCTGAGCAGAGCGCGAGAGCCTCACCGCCGGGCCTCTCAGCATCTCGAGTCCCATCTCACCGGCGCAGATGTTGGCGTGCACGGCCGCGACGTGACGCCGCGCCCGGGCCCGCAGGGTGTAACGCGCGGCGAGGGTTCTGCAGAAGCTCTCACGCGAGAAGTCGAGAGCCGGACTCGCCCGGTCGACCATCGCCGCGAGGTCCGCCATCCGTCCGGCGTCCACGCAACGATTGCGATCGTGATTGCACTGCCTGAGCCACCAGCTCGGAGGCCGCGGGCAGTTGCCCAGGACCGGCGGCGGATCATCGGAAGGGCACGGATCCATCGCCATCGTCTGGTACGCGGGAGCGCCGGGGCAGCCGTTCGCCCCGGTCAGCACGAGCGAGTAGACACCACTCGACGATACCGAGACACACCGCGTGGTGGCGGCGAATCCCGTGGGACCGGTCCAGGCGTAGCCGAAGGGGCCTTCGGGGCCGCACAGCTCGACGGGCTGGTTCGCGCAGCCCGTGCTCGGCCCGGTGATCGAGGCCGGTTCGCCGTAGCCCCAGGTCACTTCCTTGGCGCACGGCCCGAACCACAGGCCGCTGTTCGGATCGAACCACGTCACGTAGTAGGTGCCGGGCCAGGAGACGGTCATGCACTGCTGATCGCCGACTGCTCCTTCGCCCCACCATTCGTAGATCGATCCAGCGGGTGCGCACAGCTCGATACTCGATCCGCTTGTGCAAAGCACGTCGGGACCGCTGATCTCACACTGCGTCCATGCAAGTCGTGGGACCACTGTCGCGACGAGCCCGGCGATGAAAGCGCCTCGCATCAGTGCTCGATAGGGGACCTGCATGAGAAACCTCCAAGGGTGTGAGTCTGTATCTACCCTATGGAAGAACGACGCCATCATCGGAATCTGGGCCGGGCCACCCGGAAATCCGCTTCGGGATCGCACGGCGGCCGGCAGTGGTGGGCGGGGCGGCCCAGAAAGCGCTCGAAACCGGCATCGTGCACGGCTCGCCGAGCACGCCTTTACAAGTTCGGGTGAGAGGGCCCTCGCACCAGTCGGGCGGAGTGCAGGAGGGTCAGCGCGGATTGCGCCGCCTCCCGACCCCTCGGGCATTCAGCGCCCGGATGCCGGGCCGAAGAACTCCGCGATGTAGGGCGAGCGGGGATCGTGGGCCAGCTCGCCCTGCGTGCCCGAGGCGGTGATCCGGCCCGATTCGAGCACCACCATGCGGTCGCCGAGCGAGAGCGCCTCATCCGGCTGGTGGGTGACGAGCAAGGTCGCGCAGGAGAGGCTCTCGAGCGTCCGTCGCAGCTCGGCGCGCACGGAGCGGCGGGAGACGAGATCGAGTGCCGAGAGCGGCTCGTCGAGCAGCAGCACCTCCGGATCGAGTACCAGCGCCCGGGCCAGCGCCACCCGCTGCTGCTGCCCGCCCGACAGCTCGCGCGGATGGCGCGTCGCCAGCCCTCCGAGGCCGAAACGCTCGAGTGCCGCCCGCGTGCGCTCGCGAACCTCGATGCGCGGCAGGCGGGAGGCGGTGAGGCCGAACCCGACGTTCTCCTCCGCGGTGAGATGGGGGAAGAGCGCGTAGTCCTGCGCGACGTAGCCGACCGGCCGCGACTCGGGCGGCACGAATACGGACCGCTCGCGATCGACCAGCACCCGCGCGCCGAGCGTGATCGCGCCCTGGTCGGGGCGCAGCAGTCCGGCCACGAGCCGGAGCAGGGTGGTCTTCCCCGACCCACTCTCGCCCACCACCACGGTCACCTTGCCCATCGCCGCGGTCAGTGCGACGTCGAGCTGGAAGCTACCGAGCCTGAGCCGGGTCCGAACGTCGAGCATCGGCGCCGCCTCCCATCCAGAACGCCGGCGCCGAGCGGAGCGCGAGCAGCAGGGCAAAGGACCACGCGAGGAGCAGTATGGAAAGTGCGACCGCGGCATCGAGGTCGGACTGGAGCGAGATGTAGACGGCGAGCGGCATGGTCTGGGTCACGCCCGGCAGGTTGCCCGCGAAGGTGATGGTGGCGCCGAACTCACCCAGCGCCCGCGCCCAGGCCATCGCGGCGCCGGCGATCAGGGAGGGCAGGGCGAGTGGCAGCATCACGCGGCGGAACCGGTGCGCCTCCGACGCGCGCAGCGTGGCCGCTGCCTCGAGCAGGCGCGAGTCCACGCCGGCGAAGCCGGCGCGCGCGGCCGCGATGAAAAAGGGAGCGGACATGAAGACCTGCGCCATCACCACGGCGGTGGTGGTGAACGGGATCGAGATGCCGAACACCGCGAGTGCACGGCCGGCGAGCCCCATGCGCCCGAAGGCGAGCAGCAGGGCGATTCCCGCCACCGTCGGCGGCAGCACCATGGGCAGATCCACCATTACTTCGAGGACGCGCTTGCCGGGGAACGCCCGCGTCGCGAGCAGGTAGGCGGCCGGCAAACCGAGCGCCACAACTACTGCCGTGGCGGCGACGCTCGTGAGCAGCGAGAGACGCAACGCCTCCTGCACCACCGGCTCGGACAGGTGTGCGGCGAGCACGCCCGGGGGAACCCGCAGGACGAGCGCCAGGATCGGCAGCGCGAGGAACAGCGCGAGCAGCGTGATCCCGGTGACCACCAGCGCCGGGAAGAGCGCGGAAGGTGCCGTCGGGCGTGGGCCCGGGGTCACGGGGCGCGCCCGGCGGCGCGCATCAGCCCCCGCTGCTCGAGGATCGCCTGTCCTTCGGCGGAGAGCACGAGCTCGATGAAATCGCGCGCCGCATCGCGCTCGGCGGCCGCGCGCAGCACGGCGATCGGATACTCGGCGAGGACGTTGGCGCTGTCTGGGATCTCGAAGGTGCGCACGTAGCGTGCGACCGCTCCGGTCACGTCGGAGCGATAGACGACGCCGGCGTCGGCCTCGCCGAGCTGCACCTTGCTGACCACCGACTTCACGTTCTCTTCCTCGGAGACGATGTTCCGGAGTGCTTTCGTCGCGAAGTCCGCCGCAAATCCCGGCTGGCGTGACACGCAGGAGAGCATCTCCCGCCCGTAGCGTCCGACCGGAACCGTGGCCGCCCCCATGACGAGCTTCACCCCGGAGCGCGCCAGGTCCTGGAGCCGCGAGATCCGCGCGGGATTGGTGCGCGGGACGATCACCACCAGGCGGTTGCGCGCGAAGGTGGGGGACGTGCTGTCGACCAGCGATCGCTCGGCCAGGTAGCTCATCCACCGGAGATCGGCGCTCGCGAAAAGGTCGGCGGGCGCGCCCTGCTCGATCTGGGCCGCGAGCTGCTGCGAGCCCGCGAGGTTGAGTCGGACGACGAAGCCGGAGTGCGCCTTCTCGTACCGCTGCGCGATGTCTCCGAACGCGCCCGCCAGCGAGGAGGCGGCGAACACGCGTAGCTCGCGGGACGGCGCCGCGCCGGCGGCCGGCAGAGCCACGATCATCGTGGCGAGCAGCGCGAGGTGTCGTGCGATCAACTCCCGGCCTCCGACTCGCGCCCGATCATCACCTCGGTCGACTTGATCACCGCGAAGACCTCGACGCCGACCGCGAGGCTCAGGCGCTCCGCGGAATCGCGGGTGATGATCGAAACCAGGTCCTGGTCGCCGATGCGGATCACCACCTCGGCCATGAGGCCGTCGGTGCGGAGCTGAACGATCCTTCCGCGCAGCCGGTTGCGCGCGCTGAGCGCCAGCGTGGGTGTCGGGCCTACGCCGGCGGCCGTTCCCAGGAGCCGCTCGATCTGGTCGCGATGGAACAGCCACCGCCGTCCGACCCGAACCGCAGGCAGCTTCCCCGAGCGGGCCAGCCCCTGGACCCGCTTCACGTTCATGTGGAGGAGCTCGGCTGCCTGGTGGACCGTGAGCGTCTGCATCAAGGCGTCTCCTACGAACGCTGTAAGTAGTGCTAAAGTGCCGTCACGATGGATTTCGAGGGAATACTGCACCACATAAGGCCCTTCGCCAAGAGCTGCCTGGTCATGATCGCGATGGCACCTGGCAGCGTCTCGGCGCAGGAAGAGACCGGGCCCCACCCACGGGAGTCCGCACGCCCGCCGCGGTGAGCCTGCGCGAGGCGATGATCCGCTGGGCCCCGGGTCCCTTCGCGCTCACGGCTGGGCAATTCAAGAGCCCATTCAGCCGCGAGTAGCGAGTACCTCGTCCGCCACCGACGGAATTCCCCGCTCGAGGACGACTTCGGCTGGTACGTGCTCGCTTCCTATCGAGTGGTTCCCCGGCTCCAGGTGCTCGGCCGCGAAGAGGACTTCCAGCGCCCGGCGTTCGGCGTCTCCCGAAGGGTCCGGGCCACCACGATCGGCACGATCGTGGACATCGCTCCCGGGCGGGTGAGGCTCCTGGTCGACGGGGTCCGCCGGACTTCGGGCCCGGCGCAGACCCGGATCGACACGCTGATCGGGCAGCTCCAGATCCGGTTCTAGCCGGAAAACCGTTCGGGTTCGAGCCCTCGCTCGTTACCACAGAGGTGCGCGAGATGTGCACCCGCGAGGGTCCGGCCCGGCTCGCATGGGCATTCGGCCGGACCCGAGGCGATCGGCCGACATCCGGAGGCTCTGCATGCATACCCAGTTCCGTTCCCGGTCCCACCACTGGATGGCCGACCGGTGCTTGCGGGCTACCGCCGCACTGCTCGGGCTCCTGGTTCTTCCGGGCGTCCCGCGTGCAGGCGGTGCGGCAGCCGGCAGCGTGAAGAAGGTCGACAATGGGTCGGTCTACACGCTGCCGCCGGCTCCGCTCACCGCCGAGCAACGCGCCCGGGCCGATTCCAAGCGCGCGATGGTCGAGCGCATGACTCCGGCTCCGGCCGCTGCGCCTGGGACACCGGTCAAGTCGGGCGAGTTCACGACCGTGATTCCCGGTCCCGAAGGAGCGCCGTCGCTCAAGGCGCCGCCCGCCCCCGGCGAATCGCTCATCACACCGGAAGCGGCTCGAGCGCGCGCGGGCGTGAAGGTCGGCGCCACGTCATCGTCCGACCCGATGCCGTACTTCGCAGAATCGGCGGCCTGTCGCGCTGCCGGCATCTGCAAGAGCGGCGACCGGGTCTGGACCGGGATGAGGCAATGGGAAGCCGACGGCATTCCGGTGCGCAGTGACGCCGGGAGGCAGCCATGAAGGCGTTTCGCACTCTCCGGTGGCCGGCATGGCCGCGATGGTCGAAGGCGATGCTCCTGGCCGCGGCGATCGCCGCGCTGCCTCAGACGGCGTCCGCGTTCTGCTGGGGAACCATTGCCCTGAATCCGGATCAGCCCCGATACCAGACCACGGCCGAATACCCCTATCAGTTCACCCAGTCGACGAGCTTCTGGGCCGTGGTCGCCGCCATGCCGTTCGATCCGGGAGACGATGGCGACGTGGAGCTCTATTCCACGCAGAACACGTTTTCCGGCCCGCAGCCCTACTGCCTCCAGGGATACATCACCGGTTCGACCAATGGTGCCGGACGCACGGATTTCGTCATCGGGGATTTCAACTTCAATTCCCCGGGGACCTATTACCCGCGCGTGTGGTGCTACAGCGGAACGTGCACCCCGGAATCGGGACCACAGTGGAACGGTGTGGTGTGGCGGCCGGGAGAGTTCCTGTTCGTGGATTTCCCGCCGACCACCGTCAGCTTTGGCGGCGGCAACCCGGTCCCGGGTGACCGGATCATCAAGGTGTTCGACGTGTTCCTGAGCGCCGGGTCGACCTACTACTTCCGCTTCGCGAGCGACATGGGCACCGACGCCAAGATGCTGCTGTTCCGGAACACGGGGGGCGGCACCTATTTCGCCGGGCGCAACGCGGCGCAGTTCGAAGTGACGGGCTGCACCAGCTATTCCGCTCCCACCACCGGGTACTACGGGCTGGTCGTGGT
>DAIUEO010000066.1:0-8238 GCA_036845125.1 Candidatus Eiseniibacteriota bacterium
AGTCGGGCAAGCCGGTCGGGATCTTCCGCACCCACGCCGACGCGCCGCGCGTGCTCATTTCGAACTCGATGCTGGTTCCGAAGTGGGCGACGTGGGAGCACTTCTGGGACCTCGAGGATCGCGGTCTCATGATGTACGGGCAGATGACCGCGGGCTCGTGGATCTACATCGGTTCACAGGGCATCGTGCAGGGCACCTTCGAGACCTTCGGCGAGTGCGCCACGCGCCACTTCGCCGGCAGCCTCGCGGGGCGCGTGGTGCTGACGGCCGGCCTCGGCGGGATGGGGGGTGCCCAGCCGCTCGCGGTCACCATGAACGGCGGAATCTGCCTCGCGGTCGAGGTCGACGAATCACGCGCCCGGCGCCGGGTCGAGACCGGCTACCTCGAGCGCCTGACGGGGTCGCTCGACGAAGCCCTCGCGTGGATCGCGGACGCCCGCGCCGCGAAGCGCCCGCTCAGCGTCGGGCTGATCGGCAACGCCGCGACGGTGGACGCCGAGCTCGTCCGCCGCGGCTTCGCTCCCGACATCGCGACCGATCAGACCTCGGCGCACGATCCGCTCCACGGCTACGTGCCGGCCGGACTCACCCTCGAAGCGGCCGCCGAGATGCGCACCGCGAACCCGGAGGAGCACGTGCGACGGGCGCGTGCCTCGATGGCGCGCCAGGTGGAGGCGCTGCTCGCGATGAAGGCGGCCGGGACCGTGCTCTTCGACTACGGCAACAACCTCCGCGGTGAAGCCGAGCAGGGCGGTGTGCCGCACGAGCGCGCGTTTTCGTATCCGGGCTTCGTTCCGGAGTTCATTCGCCCGTTGTTCTGCACGGGGAAGGGGCCGTTCCGCTGGGCGGCGCTCTCCGGCGATCCCGCCGACATCGCCGCCACCGATCGCGCTGCACTCGAGGAGTTCCCGGAGGACGCCCGACTCCAGCGCTGGATTCCGCTCGCGCAGAAGCACGTGAAGTTCCAGGGCCTACCGGCGCGCATCTGCTGGCTCGGCTACGGCGAACGCCACCGCCTGGGGCTGCGCTTCAACCGCATGGTGCGGGAGGGTGTGCTGAAGGCGCCGATCGTGATCGGCCGCGACCATCTCGACACCGGCTCGGTGGCTTCTCCTTTCCGCGAGACCGAGGGCATGAAGGACGGCAGCGACGCGGTCGCCGACTGGCCGATTCTGAACGCGCTGCTCAACACCGCTTCGGGGGCGTCGTGGGTGAGCGTGCACCACGGCGGCGGCGTGGGGATCGGCAACTCGATCCACGCCGGCATGGTGATCGTGTGCGACGGATCCGCGGAAGCCGACCGCCGGCTCGAACGCGTGCTCACGAACGATCCCGGCACCGGTGTCATGCGCCACGCGGATGCCGGCTACGACGACGCGGTCGCCCACGCGCGGCGCACCGGCATGAAGCTCCCCGGCATCACCGACACCGGAGCGGGCCGGCCGTGACGGTGTTCCCGTCGCGCGACGCCTCGGGGCGCGTGGTTGCGGGCCGCGCGTCGTACCTGGTCGTGCACAACACGTCCGAGGTCGTGACCCCCGACGCCGCGGGCGAGCGGATCCTGCGCGTGCGGCGCGGCGCGGTCGCCTTCCGCGACGGCCGCGTGCTCGAGTTGGGGCCGGCGCACGAGCTCCTGAGCCGCCATCCCGAGGCGCGGCCCCTGAGCGCCAACGGCCGGCTCGTCACCCCGGGGCTGATCGACTGCCACACGCACATGCTGTTCGCCGGCCACCGCGCCGGGGAGTTCCAGCGGCGCCTCAAAGGCGAGAGCTACGCCGACATCGCCCGCTCGGGCGGCGGCATCCTCTCCACCGTCGAGGCGACGCGCGCCGAGCGCGAGGACGTGCTCGAGAAGAACCTCGCGAGCCGCATCGAGCGCTGGCGTGCCGGCGGCTGCACGACGGTCGAGGTCAAGACCGGCTACGGGCTCCTGCCCAGCGCCGAGATCCGCCTGCTCCTCCTGCTGCGCGGGGCGCTGCAGCGGGTGCCGACCCGCGTCTTCCGCACGGCGCTCCTGCTCCACGCGCTGCCCCAGGAATATGCCGACCGCCGCGCCGAGTTCATCGAGGAGATCTGCATCCGCACGCTGCCCGAGATCCGGCGCCGCGATCTCGCCAGCGCGGTGGACGTCTTCTGCGAATCGATCGCGTTCACGGTCGGGGAGTGCCGGCAGGTGCTGACCGCCGCGAAGGCGGAGGGGTTCGACGTCAAGCTCCACGCCGATCAGTTCGAGCGCGGCGGCGGTGCGGCGCTCGCCGCCGAGCTGGGGGCGCGCTCGGCGGACCACCTCGAGGCGGCGACCGAGGAGGACTGGCGCAGCCTCGCCCAGGCGGGAACGGTCGGCGTGCTGTTGCCGGGCTCGGCGCTCACGCTCGGCGCCACGCTGCCGCCGGCCGCGATGCTGCGGCGCGCCGGCGCACGCTTCGCGATCGCCACCGACTTCAACCCCGGCACCTCGCCGGCCCAGTCGCTGCTCGAGTGCGCGGTGATCGCCTCGCGGCTCTGCGAATTCACCGCCGAGGAAATGCTCATGTCCATCACCTGGAACGCGGCGCGCGCACTGGGCGCGGAAGCGGAGATCGGACACCTGACCCCGGGCGCCTGGGGTGACGCGGTGGCGTGGGAGTGCGAGACGCTGGAGGAGCTGCCCTACTGGATGCCGGCGGTGCGCCCCGACTGTGTGTTCGTGCGCGGGGCGGACCTGGCGCTGCCGGCGGTCGAGAGACGCGTCTGGCCCTGAGCGAAAGGACCTGAATGAGCCGCATCGTCGAGTGTGTTCCCAACTTCTCCGAAGGACGCCGCCCCGAGGTGATCGATCCCATCCTCGAGGCGATCTCGGCAGTGCCCGGCGTCACCTTCCTCGACAGCGAGATGGACCCGGACCACAACCGCGCCGTGCTGACCTTCGCGGGCGAGCCCGAGCCGGTGATGGAGGCGGCGTTCCGCGCGGTCGAGAAGGCGTCGAAGCTCATCGATCTCAATCAGCACCGCGGCCAGCACCCGCGCATGGGCGCCACCGACGTGGTGCCGTTCATCCCGGTCGAAGGGCTTACCCTCGACGACTGCGCCGAGATGGCGCGCCGGGTGGGGGCGCGGATCGGCGCCGACCTCGGGATCCCGGTCTTTCTCTACGAGTCGGCGGCGAGCCGGCCCGACCGCGTGAGTCTCGCCGACGTCCGGCGCGGGGAGTTCGAGGGACTGCGCGAGGCGATCGGCAGGGATCCCGCCCGGAAGCCCGACTTCGGGCCCGAGCACATCCATCCGACCGCCGGGGCAACCGCTGTTGGGGCAAGACGTTTCCTCGTGGCCTTCAACGCAAACTTGAACACTGGCGACGTGCGGGTCGCCAAGGCCGTCGCGACCTCGATCCGCGAGCAGAGCGGAGGGCTCAAGAACGTCCGCGCTCTCGGGTTCTCGATCGAGGGCGGGCGTCGCGCTCAGGTGAGCATGAACCTGGTGAATACCGAGGCGACCCCGATCCACCGCGTGCTCGCGCTGGTGCGCGAGGAGGCCGCTCGTCACGGTGCGGCGATCTCCGGGTGCGAGGTGGTGGGCCTGATTCCGGAGCGGGCGATGCTCGATGCCGCCGAGCACACGCTCCAGCTCGAGAGCTTCCGCCGCGATCAGGTGCTCGAGCTGAGGCTCCGGCGTCCCCCGGTCACGCCCGGACTGACGCTCGCCGGGTTCATGGAGCAGGTGGCCGACGGCACGCCGACGCCGGGGGGCGGCACGGTCGCCGCCACGGTGGGCGCGCTCGCGGCGTGCCTGCCCGTGATGGTCGCCAATCTGACGATCGGGAAGAAGAAGTTCGCGGCGGCGGAGCCGGTGATGCGGCGCATCAAACAGGAGGCCGATGCGCTCCGGGTCGAACTGATGTCGCTCGCGCGGCGCGACAGCGAGGCGTTCGACGCCGTGCTGGGGGCGCGTCGTTTGCCCCAGGCCACCCCGGCCGAGGCCGAGGCCCGGAACGGGGCGGTCGCGGTGGCCGACCTCGAGGCAACCCGCGTTCCGCTCCAGACGGCCGAGGCCTGCATCCGGGTGGTGGGACTTGCCCGGGAGGCGGCGGTCCACGGCAACCCCAATGCTGCCAGCGACTCGGGGGTGGCGGGTCATTTGGCCAATCTGAAGTCGCTACCCGCCGGGGCCGATAAAGACGAGGTCGAAAAGGAGATGCGCCGCCTCGAGGACGCTCTGGCACCGGCCGTGCGAATGCTCCGTGAAGCCGTCGCCGCCAGCCTGGGCGTCTGACGTGCGGGTCCCGACCTCTTTGCCGGTCTCCGGAGAATTTCGCGTTGGACAAACCCATCGAAATCAAACGCCGCGCCCAGAGATTCGTGCAGAGCGGCGACCTCGATGGCGCGCTGGCGGAATATCAGAAGCTGGCGAGGGCTGAGCCCGGCGAGCCGTACCACGTCGTGGTGATCGCCGACCTCCGGTTCCGCAAGGGCGATCAGAGCGAAGCCGCGAAGCTCTACCTCGAAGCCGTCGACGGCTACCAGCAGTCCACGCTCTACAAGAACGCGATCGCGGTCTGCAAGAAGATGGTGCGCCTCGGGCTCGCCCCGAGCAGCGTCTTCCGGCGGCTCGGCGAGCTGCACGTGCACGACGGGCTGCGCACCGAAGCCGGCCTGTACTTCATGCAACACGGCGAGATGTCGGCTCGCCGCGAGGACTTCGCGGAAGCCGAGAAGGCCTACCGCCAGGCGTTCGAGAGCAGCCCCGAGAACGTGGTGGCGCTCGAGCGGCTCGCCGACCTGCTGCTCACCCGCGACGACACCGACCGCTGGCGGCAGACGATCGAGGAAGCCGCAGTCGCGTACGACAAGCTCGGACAGATCAACGAAGCGACACGCTGCCGGAGCCGGATTTCGGGCGGCTCGTCGGACAGCGCCTCAAAGAACGGCGCGCGGCACGCGGCACCGGAGGCCGTTGCACCGGCGCCCGTGGTGCAGGAGCCGCCCGCCGCGGTCGAGGAAGCGGTCGCCGCCGGCGAAACGGAGATCGACACGTTCACCGATCCAGCAGCCGCGCTGCGCGAGGCCGAAGCGGCGGCGGCGCCCGAGGGATTCGAGCGGACCTCGATGGGCGCTCCGGCACGCGCGGAAGCCTCGCCCGAGCAGCCCGGCCTGCAGTCGGCGCCGGGGCCCGTGGTGGAAGACGACGATCTCGTACTCGAGACGAATGCCACTGAGCCGGAGAACCCGCCCGCTCCGGTCGCGGAGCCGGTGGCCCGCCGGGCTGCGGCTCCACCTCCGCCGGAGCCCGCGGTCGTCGCGGCAACGCCGCCCGCACCTGAGCCGATCGTTTCTGCGGCGGAAGCCTCGGCGGCGGCCCCCGTTCCCATCCAGCCCGCGCCGCGACCGCTCTCGGATTCGGGCGGGCGAACGCGCGATGCGCTGATTCGGCTGATCGAGAACTGCCGGCAGCGGAAGGACCAGGCCGGTGCCGCGGCCACCGCGTGCGAGATCGGTGACCTCGCGTTGATGGAAGGCGATCGGGTCGGCGCCATCGAGTGGTTCGAACGCGCACTCGAATACGATCCCGGCTGCCAGCAGGCCAAGGACCTGATTCATCGGCTCGCGTCCGCCAAGTCCACCGAGATCTCCGAGGTGCCCATGTACGACCTGCCGGTGCTCGACGACGGCACGTCCGGCAAGAGCGGCGCGGAGGGTGTTCAGTCCGTTTCCTCGATCGCCGACGAAGGGCGGGTCGACGTCGTGCTCAAGGGCGAGCGCTTCGATCTCGGGTCGCTCGTCTCGAGCTTCCAGGAGCAGATCAAGGATCAGTTCGAGGGCGACCCGCGCGGCCATTTCGACCTCGGAATGACGTACAGGGAGATGGGGATGTACGATCAGGCCATGGAATCCTTCCGCCTCGCGGGCGAGAGCCCGGATTTTGTCGAAGCTGCAACCGAGATGATGGGACGCTGCCTGATGGACCAGGGCCTATTCGATGAAGCCGCGGAGACGCTGAAGCACGGAGCCGAGGTCGTCGATGAGGCGGGGACGGGCGGGGTGTCGCTGCGATACCACCTGGGCCTCGCGTACGAAGCCGGCGCGCGACTCAAGGAAGCTCTCGCGGAATTCGAGACGGTCTACAAGAAGAACCCGGGTCATGCCGATGTCGCGAACCGGATCCGGGCCCTTCTGAAGACGCTGGGGACCGGCTGATGTCCCGACCGCCCGTGCGGTCGGGCGGTCGCCACATCGACCTCCACACGCACACCGTCTTCAGCGACGGCGTTCTCACTCCCGAGCAGCTCGTCCAGCGTGCGGTCGATCGTGGCGTTTCCGTGCTCGCCATCACCGACCACGACTCGCTGGAAGCGCTGGAGCCTGCCCGTCACGCGGCCTCCTCGGTGCTCGAGCTGGTGCCGGGGATCGAGATCTCGACCTTCGACACCGTCGAGATGCACATCCTCGGCTACTTCATCGATCCGGCGGACCCCACGTTGCGCACCACGCTCGCGCGGTTCGCCAAGGATCGCGTGGACCGGGTGCGCGCCATCATCGAGCGGCTGCGCCAGGTGGGAGCGCCGATCGAGCTCGACGAGGTGATGAGCGTCGCCGGGCCGGGCGTCATCGGCCGCCCGCACGTGGCGGAGGCGCTGCGGCGCGCCGGTCACGTGGAGTCGGTGGACGACGCCTTCCGTCGCTATCTCGGGAGTCATGGCGTGGCGTTCGTTCCGCGCCCGATGTTCGACGCGGGGATGGCGATCAACCTGGTGCGCGAGGCCGGGGGCGTGTCGGTGCTTGCGCACGCGGGCGGCGCGTTCGATGAAATGCGCCTGGAAGCGCTGGTCGACGCCGGTCTTGCCGGCATCGAGATCTGGCATCCGGTCCACGGCGCTTCGGCGGTGCGAAGGCTGCGCGCGATCGCGGCGCGGCTCCGGCTGATCGAGACCGGCGGCAGCGACTTCCACATGCCGGGCCGCGGCTCGGATCTCGGCGACATGCCGGTGCCGCCCTCGGTGCTGAGTCGCCTGAAGGACGCAGCGGGCGTCAGCGGCTGAGCTTTGACTCACCGGCGCGCGCGCCGCTAACCTGCCGCGTCCCCTCTACTCACTGCCTCCGGTCCGCGGAGCCTTCGTTCCCCTCGACATGTCCCCACGCCGCACGTCCTACGCCGCGCTGTTCGTGGCGTTGGGCCTCACGGGAGCCTATGCGGAGACCATCCCGAACTTCGAGGTGCTCTCGCTGGTGGCCTTCAGCGCCGGCCTGCTGCTCGGCGCCGGTGATGGAGCATGGGTCGGCGGGCTCACGATGCTGATCTACACCCTGCTCAATCCCTACGGCACCGCACCACCCCTCGTCATGGGCTCCCAGGTCTTAGGGCTGACCGTGACGGGCGCCACCGGCGGCTGGCTCGGGGCCGCCGGCCTCGGCCGACTGCCGGTGGCTCCGCGCGCGGTCGCCCTCGGGCTCGCAGGGATCGGGCTCACGTTCTTCTTCGACCTGATCACCAATGCGGCGACCGGCCTGCTGTTCGGCTCGGTGCGCCTCGCCCTGATCGGAGGACTGCCTTTCGCCTTATGGCACATCGCGACCAACACGGCGCTGTTCGCGGTCGTCGGGACGCCGGTCGCCGGCGTGCTCGAGTCGTACCGCTCGCGGCTCTCCTCCTGAGCGTCGCGGCCCCGGCCGCGAACGCGCAGCTCACGGGGGTCGGTGAAGCGGAGCTCCGGGGCTCGGCGCTGCCCGACCTGCCCGCGGTCTGGGGCGCGCGCGGGCTTCCCGGATATTTCGGCCAGTCGTGGTCGGAAGCGACCCCGCCATGGACCCTGGCCGGGCTCGCGCGCGGAGCATGGGCGCTCGAGGACGCGCGGCACGGTCCGAACGGATTCCCCGAGCCGGGTACGCCGGGAGTCTCCCCGGTGCTGCCCATCGTGGATTCGCTCGAATACCGGCTCCTCGAGGGTGCGGCGCTGGCCGGGTACGGCGCGCCGCTCGCGTCCGCCGTGCGTGTCCCGGTGCGCCCGGAGATGCGCACCATTCGCAGCACGGTCATGATTGCCGGCGGCAGCAATGCACTCGACGACAACGCGCTCGAGGTCACCCGCTCCGACTCCATCAACTGGCTCGAGATCACCTCTCTGAGCGGCGAGCGCGGACAAACCGGATCGCTGGGACGCGCCGGGCGTCACCAATGGTCGGCCGGAATCGGCCGCGCGTTCGGCGCGCACCACCTGTCAGCGGCTTTCACGCACCGCGGCGTGGCCTCCGGTCTGCTCTTCGGCGC
>DAIUEO010000066.1:8248-17903 GCA_036845125.1 Candidatus Eiseniibacteriota bacterium
CGAGCAGTCGGCGAAGAACGAGTCGGGCTTCGCCGGCTGGGAGTGGCGGGGCTCGTCGACGCGCGCGGGGCTCTCGTACGAGCGCGGGTACGGGCACCATTACAGCTTCGGCGACTTCCTGCTCGAGTCGCGGCGCGCCGCCGATGCGACGCGCTTCGAAGGGAGCCTCGAGTGGAGCGGGAGGCTGGGCCGGCTGCAGACCCGCGGCGACTGGACCAAGGCGCGGGTGAATCGCACCGGGGATGGGGAGTTCTCGACCGAATCGAACTGGGGCTGGGGCGCGGCTTCGTTCGACCGCCCCATCGGCCCCGGGCAGCTCGAGCTGTCGGCCGGCGCGGGTCGTCACTCGGGCGTAGGGGACGTGAACGTGGCGCCGGGCGCCGGGTATCGCTTCGGGAACGGGCGCTGGTCGGGGCATGTCGGATACGAGCGCATGCTGCAGCCGATCTGGTCCGACCTGGCGGCCGGCGAGGAAGCATTCATCCAGACGACCGATGCCGCGGTGATCGAAGCAGCACATCACCGCGGTGGACTCGACCTGCGGCTGGCGGCCGTCGGCGGGCGGACCGAGGATCGTGCGCTCGTCTCGCGTCAGCCCTTCGAGGAGCTGTGGCTGCGCGAGGGGATCGTGCGCGAGCTCGATCCCTATCGCTTCACGCTCGTGATGGGAGAGGGGCGGCTCGGATGGCGGCCGTTCACGGTGGCCGGCTCGGCTTTCATGCTCAACCGCACGCGTTCCGAGCAGCAGCCGAACGTGGACCCCGCCGGGGGAGGAAAGCTGGATGTCCGGTGGAACACGCGGTTCTTCAAGGGTGATCTCGGCAGTACGTTCACGGCCGGGCTCGATGTCGTGGGCCGGCGTGAGAGCGAATTCGGAACCCCGCTGCCCACCATCGTCACCTCCCGTGCGGCCGTGACGTTCACGCTGCTCGACGCATTCGTGATCTTCGACGTGCGCAATCTCGAGAACCAGCCGTACGAAGAGGTGTGGATCGACCCGCTGACCGGAATCGAGGCCCTGAGCTCGGGCGTCGAGTGGCGACTCCTGTTCAACGTGAGGCTCCGGAACTAGGCGGTTTCAGCAGCACACATGCCGGCGTGCCGCCGCCGAGGATCACCACCCACCGTCCCCGCCCCCTATAAAGGAGTACGGGCGTCGATGACGGAGGCGGAGCGGCGCGGGGTTCTGGTGGTGGTCGGGCTGCTCCTGCTGGGTGCGGGGTGGGATGCCTTCCGCAAGCCTGCAGCCGCGCCGCCGGCGCGCGATGGGGCGGCCGTCACCGTCGCCGACTCCGGGATGAATTCGCCGCCGGACTCCGCGCCACCGGCACCTCCCGCGGAGGTGCTGGACCTCAACCGTGCACGGGCCGAAGACCTGGAGCGGCTCCCCGGGGTCGGCCCGGTGCTCGCCCGCCGCATCGCGGCCCATCGCGAGCAGTACGGGCCGTTCCGAAGCGTGGACGAGCTGCTCGCCGTGCGCGGGATCGGGGAACGCCTGCTCGAGCGGCTGCGTCCCCGGCTGCGCGTCGCCGGGCCCTGAAGCGTTGCATCCTGCACGCCCGCCGCGGCTCCGCGCTCTCCCCGCCGCCATTTTCCAGTCACGTCACCGTGCGCGCATTCCGATACTTCGCGGGAACCGACCGAATCCGAATGGAGGCGCGGTCTCGTCCTGACCTGGGCGGACGGCGCCCGTCCGTACGGAGGTCTTCGTCGCGTCCCCTCAGGGACGACCGAGCGATAGCACTGGAGCGCGACGTGGAAGAAGACGTTGGAAGACTGCTGATCCAGGCAAAACTGATCGACGAGGCCACGCTGCAGAAGGCCGGTCAGATGCAGAAGAACGTGGGCGGCGGCATCACCGGCAATCTCGTCAAGGTCGGCGCGATCACCGAAGAGGCGCTGCTGACGTTCCTGTCGCGGCACTACAACGCCCCGCCGGTGGACCTGCGCAGCTACGAGCCGGACCCGGCCATCACGCGGCTCCTGCCGGGTGACGTCGCCATCAAGTTCATGGCGCTCCCGGTGTCCCGCAACGGACGGCGGCTGACGGTGGCGATGGCGAACCCGACCAACATCTTCGCCATCGACGACATCAAGTTCATCACCGGATTCGAGGTCGAGCCGCACGTCGCGGTGGAGTCTACGCTGAAGAAGGCGATCGACCGCTCCTACGACAACGCCGGCACGATGGCCGACGTGATGAAGAACTTCGAGGACGACCTGTCGGTCGTCGAAGAGGAGGAGGTCGAGACCGACCAGCTGTACGCGGGGGCAGAAGAGGCGCCGATCGTCAAGCTGGTGAACTCGCTGATCGCCGACGCCGTGCGCAAGGGCGCCTCCGACATCCACATCGAGCCCTACGAGAAGACGATGCGGGTGCGCTTCCGTATCGACGGCGTGCTGCAGGAGATGATGGCGCCCCCCGTCAAGTTCAAGCCGGCGATCATCTCCCGACTCAAGATCATGGCCGATCTCGACATTGCCGAGCGGCGCGTGCCCCAGGACGGCCGCATCAAGATCAAGGTGATCAACCGCACCGTCGACCTGCGCGTCTCGTCACTGCCCACGATCTTCGGCGAGAAGGTCGTCATGCGAATCCTGGACAAGAGCAACCTCAACATCGACCTCGAGAAGCTCGGCTTCGAGCCGCGGGCGATGAAGCAGTTCGTCGGCGCGATCAGCAACCCCTACGGGATGGTGCTGGTGACGGGGCCCACCGGGTCCGGCAAGACCACCACCCTGTACTCGGCGCTTTCGCGCATCAATACCGTGGAGACGAACATCCTCACTGCCGAGGACCCGGTCGAGTACAACCTGGACGGCATCAACCAGGTGCTCGTCAACGACGACGTCGGGCTCACGTTCGCGGCGGCGCTCAAGGCGTTCCTGCGGCAGGACCCCAACATCGTGATGGTCGGCGAAATCCGCGACTACGACACCGCGTCGATCGCGGTGAAGGCGGCGCTCACCGGCCACCTGGTGCTTTCGACCCTCCACACCAACGACGCGCCGAGCGCCATCGGCCGACTCATCGACATGGGCGTCGAGCCGTTCCTCGTCAGCTCCTCGCTGAACCTGGTCCTCGCCCAGCGCCTCATGCGGCGGGTCTGCAATGCGTGCAAGAAGTCGATCACGCTCACGGAGGAGGTCCTCAATGAGCTGCAGCTGGACGTCGCCAAGTACAAGGACCACGAGTTCAAGACCAGCACCGGGTGCCTCGAATGCAACAACACCGGGTATCGGGGGCGCCAGGGGGCCTACGAGGTCATGCCCCTGTTCCCGTCGGTCCGGGAGCTGATCCTGGAACGGGCCTCGGCGGCGGAGATCAAGAGGACGGCGATTGGCGAAGGAATGCTGACCTTGCGGCGGGACGCCCTGGAGAAGCTCATCAAGGGCATCACCTCCGTCGAGGAAGTACTCAAGGAAACCGCGTCCGACGAGCAGTAGTGCCCGGCGACGATGACCCTACGAGGGAGAACCCGAACGTGATGACGCTTCGCAAGCTGCTCGAAGAGATGGTGCAGAAGAAGGCGTCCGACCTTCACATCACGGCCGGGGTTCCTCCGGAGTTCCGGATCGACGGCTCGGTGGTCCCCGGGGCCTACGACAAGCTCACCCCCGAGAACACCGCCCAGCTCGCGTACAGCGTGATGTCGGACGAGCAGCGCAAGCGCTTCGAGACCACGAAGGAGCTCGACTTCTCCTTCGGCATCCAGGGCATCTCGCGCTTCCGCTGCAACGTGTTCCTCCAGCGCGGCGTCGTCGCGATGGTGACCCGCGCCATTCCCTTCAACATCCTGCCGCTCGACAGCCTCGGCCTGCCCCAGGTGGTCACGAGCCTGACCGATCGTATCCGCGGACTGGTGCTCGTGACGGGCCCGACCGGCAGCGGCAAGTCGACCACGCTGGCCTCGATGATCGACCGCATCAACAGCAAGCGGGCGAGCCACATCGTGACCATCGAGGACCCGATCGAGTACATCCACCTGCACAAGAAGTCGATCGTGAACCAGCGCGAGATCGGCGCGGACACCGAGTCGTTCCCGTCCGCTCTCAAGTACGTCCTCCGCCAGGACCCGGACATCATCCTGGTCGGCGAAATGCGGGATCTCGAGACGATCGAGTCGGCGCTGACGATCGCCGAGACCGGCCACCTCGTGTTCGCGACGCTCCACACCAACTCGAGCTACGAGGCGATCAACCGCATCGTGGACGTGTTCCCGTCGGACCAGCAGCGGCAGATCCTGACCCAGCTGGCGTTCTGCCTCGAAGGCGTGGTCACCCAGCAGCTCATCCCGAAGAGCCGCGGCACCGGCCGGGCCATGTGCGCCGAGGTGCTGTTGTGCACGCCGGCGATCCGCGCGGTGATCCGTGAAGGCAAGACCCACCAGATCTACAGCCTCATGCAGGTCGGGCAGAAGTTCGGCATGCAGACCATGAATCAGGCGCTTCTTGCCGCGGTGCTGGACCGCCAGCTCAGCAGCGAGGATGCGCTGGATCGAAGCACCGATCGCGTCGAGCTGGAAAGCATGCTCGGCAAGGTGACCCGAGCGGCCTAGAAGGAGGAATCCGAGATGCCGGTCTTTGTCTGGAAGGGGCGGACGCTCGCGGGGGAGACCCAGGCGGGCGAAATCGAGGTGAACCGCCAGGAAGAAGCGATCGAGATGCTCCGCAAGCGGCGCATCCTGGTCACCTCGGTGCGTCCGAAGGGCGGCGGCGGATTCCAGATGCCGCAGCTGGGCGGGAGCGGGGTCAGCACCAAGGACCTCGCGATCTTCACGCGCCAGTTCGCGACCATGATCTCGGCCGGTCTGCCGCTCGTCCAGTGCCTGGACATCCTGGCCCGTCAGGCGAGCAAGCCGTCGTTCGGCCGCGTCATCTCGGATGTGACGCGCGACGTCGAGGCGGGCTCGACCCTCTCGGACGCGCTCGGCAAGCACCGCAAGGTGTTCGACGATCTTTTCCGAAACATGGTGGCGGCCGGCGAGGCGGGCGGCGTGCTGGATGACATCCTCATGCGGCTCGCGACGTACATCGAAAAGGCCGACGCCCTCAAGCGCAAGGTCCAGAGCGCTCTGGTGTATCCGGCGGTCGTGCTCACCGTGGCGATGGGCGCGACGGCATTCATGCTGATCTTCATCATCCCGACGTTCGCCAAGATGTTCACCGACTTCGGCGGCGACCTGCCGCTTCCCACCAAGATCGTGCTCGTGCTCTCGGACTTCCTCGTGAAGTTCTGGTGGCTGCTCGGGCTCATGATCGTGGCGGCGGCCGTGATCTTCCAGCGGTACTACGCCACCGAGAACGGCAAGCGGGTCGTGGATCACGGCATGCTCAAGTTCCCGGTGATCGGCGACGTGCTCCTCAAGGGCGCCGTGGCGCGCTTCACGCGCACCCTGGGAACCCTGATCGCCTCGGGCGTGCCGATTCTGGCCGGGCTCGAGATCACGGCGAAGACTGCGGGCAACAAGGTGATCGCCGAAGCCATCATGACGGCGCGCGCCTCGATCCGCGAAGGTGAAACCGTTTCGGCGCCGCTCAAGCAGTCGGGCGTGTTCCCGCCCATGGTGGTGCAGATGATCTCCGTCGGCGAGCAGACCGGTGCGCTGGACGAAATGCTCACCAAGATCGCGGTGTTCTACGAAGCCGAGGTCGACACGGCGGTGGACACGCTGACGTCGATCATCGAGCCGTGCATGATCGTGGTCATGGGCGGCATCGTGGGTGGCATGGTCGTCTCGATGTACCTGCCGATGTTCAAGCTCATCAACGTTGTCGCCGGCGGCCGCGACTGATGCCGTCGACGCCGGCCCGCGGACCGGCGGTGAGAAACGAACGGGCTGGAGATCGCTGGAACGGTCTCCAGACCCTGATCCGCGTGCGATTGCTGGTCGCGACGGTGGCGCTGCCGCTCGGCGTCCTGCTGCGGCCGGATGCGACGGCCTCCTCCCGCTGGATGATGGGGTGGATGCTGCTCAGCGTCGGCGTGGCCTCCGCGCTGTTCGGGCTCTTCATGCGCCTGCGTCGCGGGCTCGCGGTCCAGACCTATCTCCAGGTCGCCTTCGACCTCGCCTTCGTGGCGGCGCTCTGCGCGGTCACCGGTGCCCGCGAGAGCCAGTTCGTGCCGTTCCTCGCCATGGTGGTCATCAGCGGCGGACTGCTGGCGCGGCTGCCCGGCGGCCTCTTCGCAGCAGCCGGCGCCTGCATTGCCTTCCTGTCACTGCGGGCGAGCCCCGAATCTGCGGTCTCGGCGGTGCCGTCCACCGGGATGCTCATGGCGTTCCTCGGGGTCATGGGGGTGCTGGCCGGCGTGCTCGGAGAGCGCGCCCGTCGGACGCGTGAAGTGCTCTGGCAGACCGCGCGCGAGCTGGACCGCGTCCGGGTGGACAACGACGTCATCCTCCGACACCTCGCGACCGGCGTGTTCACCGCCGACGCCGCGGGCCGCGTCGCCTATCTCAATCCCGCG
Organism: Candidatus Eiseniibacteriota bacterium; assembly: GCA_036845125.1. Classification (GTDB taxonomy): domain Bacteria; phylum Eisenbacteria; class RBG-16-71-46; order RBG-16-71-46; family RBG-16-71-46; genus DAIUEO01. The sequence continues at coordinate 14,718 of DAIUEO010000066.1, forward strand.
GGCGAACAGACGCTCGGCCTCCAGGCGGCGGACGTGATGGGGCGCCCGCTGGCCGAGGCGGTGCCGGAGCGCCTGGGCACGCTGCGGGAGGCCATGCTCGAAGCGTTGCGCCTGGGAACGGGCCGTTCCCGCGTCGAGCACATGGTGGGCAACGAGACCGGCCGCATGCTGCCGATCGGGGTCTCCACGAACCTCCTCATGCACGAGGGCGCGGTGACCGGCGTGGTCGCCGTGTTCTCCGACCTCACCGAGGTCCGCGAGATGGAGCGTCGCGCCCGTCGCAACGAGACGCTGGCCGAAGTCGGGGCGCTGGCCGCCGGAATCGCCCACGAGCTGCGGAACGGCCTGACGCCGATTAGCGGCTCGGTCGAATGCCTCCAGCGCGAGCTCAGCCTGGAAGGGGAGAACGCCGTGCTCATGAAGCTGATCGTGACCGAGTGCGGCCGCCTGCACCGGTTCGTCAGCGACCTCCTCAACTACGCCCGCGAGCGCGAGCCGATCGTCGAGCCCCTCCCGGTGGACGAACACCTGGCCGACCTGGTCGAGATGATCCGCCGCGACCCGCGCTGCGGCCCCGGCATCGAGGTGCGCTTCGAGCCCCAGGATGCGGCGGTCGCGGTCGAGGCCGACCGGGAGCAGATCCGCCAGGTGTGGCTCAACCTCGCCGCCAACGCGCTCGAGGCCATGGAGGGCGCCGGAACCCTGACGCTCGCCTGGTCATCGGGCGAAAAGAGTGAAGTGATCGTGGAGTTTGCCGATACCGGAGCCGGTATACGCCCGGAGGACCTGGCCCAGGTGGGACAGCCGTTCTTTACCACGAAGGCCCGGGGCACCGGGCTCGGTCTGGCCATCGCGCAACGAATCGTCGAGCGGCACGGCGGAACGCTCCTTCTGGAGAGCCGTCCGGGAAGCGGGACGACCGTGCGGGTGACCCTTCCAGCCAGAGCCATCCCTGTCGCCCGCGCCGCCTAGGCACCGCATGAGGGGACGAAACGATGTCCGCTGAAACCATCCTGGTCGTGGACGATGAACAGAGCATGGCGCAGTTCCTGGCCATTGTTCTGCGCAAGGAAGGCTACCAGGTCACGACCGTCAACAACGGCAAGGATGCCCTCGAGAAGATCCGCGCGGAGCGCATCGACGCCGTGATCACCGACATCAAGATGCCGGGAATGGACGGCATTCAGCTGCTCCAGGGGATCAAGAAGCTCGACCCCTCGATGCCGGTCGTCATCATGACCGCCTACGCCTCACAGCAGTCGGCCATCGATGCGGTCAACCTCGGAGCCTTTCAGTACCTGATCAAGAACGCCAAGAACGACGAGATCAAGCTCGTCCTCCGCAACGCGCTCGAGATGCGGAAGGTGCGTGTCGAGAACCAGTTCCTCAAGCGCGAGCTGAAGAAGGGTCACGAGGAGAAGAGCATCATCGGCACCTCCGAGGAGATGGTGCGGGTCTTCAAGATGGTGGAGAAGGTTGCCGACAGCGAAGCCACCATCATGATCCAGGGCGAGAGCGGCACGGGGAAGGAGCTGATCGCCCGCGAGATCCACTACGGCAGCCGCCGCGCCTCCGGGCCGTTCGTCAGCATCAACTGCGGCGCCATCCCGCGCGACCTGCTCGAGAGCAACCTCTTCGGCCACGTGAAGGGCTCGTTCACCGGTGCAGTGAAGGATTCGGCCGGCCTGTTCCAGGTCGCCGAGGGCGGCACCTTCTTCCTGGACGAAGTGGGCGAAACGCCGCTCGCAACCCAGGTGAAGCTGCTGCGCGCGCTCCAGGAGCGGGAGATCATCCCGGTCGGCGGCACCCAGCCGATCAAGATCGACTGCCGGCTGGTGGCGGCCACCAACGCCGACCTCGAGCGGGAGGTCGCGGAAGGACGTTTCCGCGCCGACCTCTTCTACCGCCTCAACGTGATTCCCATCAAGCTTCCGCCGCTGCGCCACCGCCGCGACGACATTCCGCTCCTGGTCGACCACTTCCTGCGCCGGCAGGCCGGCGCCGCCGGGGTGCCGAAGATCATCGGCAAGGACGGAATGGACCTGCTCCTCAAGTACGACTGGCCGGGCAACGTCCGCGAGCTCGAGAACGTCATCGAGCGGGCGGTGATCCTGGACGAGGGCGGCAACCTGGGCCCCGACGACCTGCCGGACAAGATCCGGTTCGGCGAGAGCCACCGCGGCAGCCTGATCATCGATACGCCGACCCTGACGCTCGAGGAGCTGGAGCGCGAGTACATCCTCAAGGTGCTGGCCTACACGAAATGGCAGAAGAAGCGCACCAGCGAAATCCTGGGGATCAACGCGTCGACCCTCTACCGCAAGCTGATCGCTTACGGGGTGGAAAAGCCCGGCAACGGCGGTCCCGGTTCCGACGGCGCCGATTCGGAAGCGCACGCCGCTTGATTCGTGCGCGCCGCACGAACGGGGGGTGGATGGTGCGGATCGCCCGGGATGTGCAGGGCGCGATTGAGAAATGCGCGGGTTTCGGGGGAAATCGCCGCACGGAAAGCGGTCCCGGAACGGCGCAAGTCGAGGTTGAGCAAGAGCATCCGTCACAGGAGCCGCGCGTGGCATATCGGTTGCACGAGCACAGCTTTGGGTCAGCAATGACAGAGCGCGAGACCCGGCTGTAACCCCCCAACCGGAGGAGTAGAAATCATGTTCAAGTCTCAGAAGGGCTTCACCCTGATCGAGCTGATGATCGTCGTCGTGATCATCGGTATCCTCGCGGCGATTGCGATTCCGAACTTCATCGCGATGCAGAACCGCGCTAAGGAAGGCAGCACGAAGGCCAACATGCACACCTTCCAGCTCGCGGCCGAGGACGTGGGCGTCCAGAACGACGGTACCTACGCGGGTGCCGCGTCGACCGTCGCCAACGCGCTTCCGTCGTCGGGTGGCAACTTCAAGAATCCGTTCTCGCAGTCGACGGGTTCGGGCGCTGCCTGGGAAGATCGTACGAGCGTTTCCGGCGCTGCCGGAGCGACCTCGGGCATCACCAGCTACGCCGATTCGAACACCAACAGCTACAACATCAAGGGTCACGGACGCGCTGCGGCGCTGACGCTGGTCCTTACGGCTGGCCAGTAATTTCGAAGCAACATCGAGCCGGGGGCGGGAAACCGCCCCCGGTTTTCGTTTTGGGGCGAAAGCCGGTGCCGGCTTCGACCGATCACCCTTCTGC
>DAIUEO010000066.1:17913-18391 GCA_036845125.1 Candidatus Eiseniibacteriota bacterium
GGGGGGACGGACCGGCGCAACCGGGGACATGCGGCCGGAAACGCCGCGCCGGCTAACCGGCACAGTGGTTGCAGGACCGCACGGACCAAATCTCCTGTCGTACGAGGGACCCCGCATGCACGAAGTCACGCCGCCGGTTGCGCGCGCCGAAGCCGGGAACGGCTCCGACGCCGTGATCCGCTGCCGGCAGCTCTCCAAGTCCTACCGGAATCCGTGGACGCTCAAGACCGTCCACGGGCTCCGCGCTCTCGACCTCGACGTCGCGCGCGGCGAGATCTTCGGACTCCTGGGCCCGAACGGCGCCGGCAAGACGACCACGCTCAAGCTCCTCACCGGGCTCCTCAAGCCGACGCATGGCATGGCCTGGCTGTTCGGTGAGCCGGTCACCTCGGTGAGGAGCCGCGCCCGTCTCGGCTTCCTCTTGAACGTCGGCCTGCACTACCTCACGCTCGATCGCTCCGCGCCGTCGCTCTCCGGC
>DAIUEO010000067.1:0-3924 GCA_036845125.1 Candidatus Eiseniibacteriota bacterium
AGCCGGCCGGCGTCGCCGCGCAGCCGTGACGGCACCTCGTGATGCACCTGGCGCTCGAACGCGACGCCCTTCTCGGTGGCGAGGGGACGCAGCATCGACGCCACTTCGTCCATCGTGACCCGGAGGTCGAAGTCGATCTGATCGAGCTCCACCTTGCCGACCCGGAGCCGTGAGAAGTCCATCCAGTCGCCCATCAGGGACATGAGGCCGCGCGCCGAATTGCGGATGACCTCCACCTGCTGCCGCTGGGTGTCGTCGAGCTGGGTGTCGAGGAGGAGGTCCGCCATCCCGATCACGCCGTTCATCGGATTGCGGATCTCGTGGTTCAGGGTGGACAGCAGCTCGGCGCGCTCGCGGACTTCGGAGCGGGCGCGATCGCGCTCGGCGACCGCCTCCTGGAGCTGCGTTTCAGCCTGGGCCAGCCGCTCGTTCCCGGCGACCGGCGCGGCCGCCGGCTGCTGGCGCATCTTCTCGATCTCGCCGCCCAGGTCCTCAGCGCGCTGCTGGAGCAACCGGTTGTGGTTCTTCGCCGCCTCGAACTCGGCGCGCGTCTCATCCGCGCTGCGGGTCGCGGCCACCGTCGCCGCCCGTTCGATCCCGAGCTGGCTCTCGAGCTGGTCGGCGCGCCGCTCGGCCTCGCGGGCCGACGTGCGCTCGGCTTCGATCTTCTGCGTCGCTTCCTCGAGCCGCGCACGCATCTGTTCGAGCTCAGCCGCCGGGACGCCGGCGTTCGACTCCGTCGGCCCAGGGCCGGGTCCGGCGGAAGTCTTCAGGCTCTCCGCCCGCTCGATCGCCTCGTCGCGCTGTCCTTCCGCTTTCTTGAGCGCCGAGCGCGATTCCAGCAGCTCGCTCGCCAGCCAGGCGGCGCGCTGCCGCACCTCGTCGAGCTCCCGTTCGAGATCCGCCGTCTGGGGATTCGGCGTACCGACCGCCGGGTCGAGCGTGTGATCCATGCTGACCGCTTCGAGCGTCGCGCTCGGCGCATCCGGGCCTGCCGGAGCAGCCGCTTCACGCGCCACCCCCACGAAGGCCATCTCGCCATCGGGCCGCTCGATCACGCGAAGGGTCGCTTCAATGGCGCACTCGCCGCGCTCGGCATGCTTGATCGCGCAGCGGAAGGTGTGCGCGGTCCCGGGCGGGGATTCCTGCAGGCTCAGGAAGAGGCGCATCGCGTGCCGGTGTTCCGCCGGTGGAATCAGGTCGAGGCAGGGCTTTCCGATCAGCGAGGCCGGCTTGGTGCCCACCAGCGACTCGACTGCCGGGCTGAGCCAGCTCCAGGCGCCGGAGCCGTCGAAACAGACAATCGCCTCGGGGGCGCCGTCCAGCACCTCGCGAAGTCCCATCGGCATGGCTGCAGCGCTGGCGCGACCGCTCTTCTTCTTCATGGAAGGTTCGGACTCCCTGTCGGACGATAAAGCGTAGCCCGGCCGGGGCCCCTCAGGGTCCCGGAGGCGTCGCGGCGGGTTATCGGCCGGCGGGATCGGCGGCTGTACTCGCTTTACCGCTCTCTCAAGTGACCGGCAGAACCCCGGGGAACCGGTCGGGGGAGATCGTATGGCCGGGAAATACCTCGCCGAGCTGCGTGGCGCCCGCGTGGCGCGCCAGGATCTCGCCGAACAGGTCTCGGAAGTCGGTGGTGACGGCGAGGTCGCGGCCCTGGAATCGATCGGCCGCTGCGAGTCCCGGCCACTTCCCATGGAGACGCCCGCCCCGTACCCCGCCTCCCATCACGAGCATCGCCGTGCCGTGGCCGTGGTCGGTTCCGTTGCTGCCGTTCTCGGCGACCGTGCGGCCGAACTCGGACATCGTGAGCACGACCACGTCGCGCATCCGGTCGCCGAGATCCCGTGAGAACGCGGCGAGGCTGTCGCCCATCTCGCGAAGGCGCGTCGCCAGCGCGCCCTGGGCGGCGCCCTGCACGATGTGGGTGTCCCACCCTCCCCCGTCGGCGAATGCGTTTTCGAGCCCGACGTCCGCCTTGATGAGCTGCGCGATCTGCATCAGGGAGCGCCCGAGGCGCCCCGGCGGGTAGTTGGCGCCGTTGGCCGGCCGGTAGTCTCCCGGGTTCATCTTCTTGAGGATCTCGGCCGCCGCGAAGCCCTCGGCCGCCGAGGACGCGACGATGCCGGTGGCGGAGGTCTCGTAGAGATCCTCGAACGCGCGGGTCAGGCGGTCGCGCACCTCCGGTCGCCGGGAGCGGATGCCGAACGCGCGCAGATCGGAGATCGCGAGGGCCGGAGCGCTGCCGGCAAGGATCCGCGGCAGCTGCGGACCGAACGCCACCGCCCGGAACGGGGTCTCGCGATGCTCCTCGGCATGGAGCACGTGACGGTTGAGCCAGCCGTCGCGCGTGCTCTTGTTTCCCGGAGTCCCGCTCTCCATGTAGTCCTGGGCGTCGAAGTGGCTGCGCGTGGCATCCGGCGATCCAACCGCGTGGACCGCCGCCAGCGTCCCCTCCTTCCAGAGCGGCGCAAGGCCGCCAAGCGCCGGATGCAGTCCGAAGTGGCCGTCGAGGTCCACGACCTCCGAGCGGGGAATCGCGATGCGCGGACGCTCCCGGTAGTAGTCGGGATCCCCGTGCGGCACCACCATGCTGAGACCGTCCACCGCACCGCGCTGGAAGAGGCACACCAGCACGCGACGCGAGCGACCGCTCTCCTCGCGCGCGAAGGCGGCGCGCGCCCGGAACAGCGGATCGAGCCCGAAGCTGATGAGCGCGAGTCCGCCGGCGCGAAGGAAGGCGCGCCGCGTCACCGGGACCAGCGGATCGCGCGCCACGTCACTGTACCTGGAACTCGGGGCCGCCGAGCCCGAGCCCCACGGCCAGCGCACGCGCCTCGCGGGCGCCGAGCCCCGAGGTTTCGCGCCGGATGACGGCTTCCGTCCGCTCGGACATGGAGCCTGCGAGGATCACCTCGTCCACGCGCGCGAGCAGACGATTCAGGTCGCCGGTCTCCGGGATCACGCGGTCGAGATCCACCCGCACCCCGGGAAGCCGGTCCGCGGCGATCGCCACGGCGACGTTCATGGCTCGAAGAGGGCGGCGCTGTTGGTCCACGCCTCCGCGGTCTCCTCGTAGCCGGTGGGCACGGGCTGGAGGTAGAGCGGCTGCCCGAGCCGCGCGAGTGCGCGGGCGAGCCCGGGCTCGGTCCCCACCGAGCCGCCGACTGCGCGTACCGAGCTCACGACGAACTCGAGCGGCGTCTTGAGCTGGGTGCGACTCGCGCCCTCGCTCCAGAACTCCGGGCTCAGCACGATCGCCTTCACCACTTCGCGGATGGACCCGTTGCTGCGCCGCCACGCGGCGACCCCGGCTTCCACCGCGCCGGCTGGAGGGTCGTCGCTCACGAGCTTCCGGCAGAGACGGGTCGTGACGTGCTGCATGGTGGCGGGATGGCGCGCCAGCATGCGCAGCAGCTCGAGTCCTTCCTCCCGCCCGCGCCCGGCCGGGAAACGGACTCCGAGCACGGTCTTCTCGCCGCGATCGTGCGCCCAGTCGCGATACACGAAGCCGCCGCCGCGGTTCGCCGGCTCGACGCCCCAGCCGGTGAGGATGCGCGCGGCGTTCTCGATGTCCTTCTGCGTGTAGCCGCCATCCACACCGAGGGTGTGGAGCTCCAGCAGCTCGCGGGCGTAGTTCTCGTTCACCCCGCTCGGCAACCGCGCCTCGAGGCGCGCCAGCAGCGAGTCCATGCGGACCGACCCCCGGCGCCGGTTGCGCTCGCGCGCCTGCTCGAGCCGCGGTGAGGTCGCGCCTTCGGCCACGCTCATCGTGTTGTCGAGGTACACCATCATCGCCGGGCTCTCGGCGGTCGCGACCAGCAGGTCCTCGAATCGTCCGAAGACGCGCGGCCGGACGGTCTCCTCGACGAACGACGGCAGCAGGTAACGCTCGGCGTTCTTGCCCAGGAAGATGTTGAAGTG
>DAIUEO010000067.1:3934-18300 GCA_036845125.1 Candidatus Eiseniibacteriota bacterium
CCAGCAGCTCGCGGAATTTGCCGAGCACGCGCGGCCGGATCGCCTCGCGCTCGTACTCCGTCACCAGATACCGGTCCGCCCCTTTGTCGAGGAAGATGTTGAAGTGGTTGATCCAGAAGTCGGACAGGATCTCCTGGAGCTGGTTCTCCGCCACCACGGCGCGGGCCGCCGCGATCTGCGGGAACTCGCCGGCCAGCTCCCGCATCTCCTGCATGGCGGGATCGCCGGTACGCGTGGAATCACGGCGCTGCTCGCGCTTCGCCGCGCGCGCCGCGAGGTGGCGCTCGGCGAGCTCCTCGCGCTCGAGCTTGAGAAGCTCGAACTGGGACTCGAGCTGCTCGCGGGCAGGGTCCTTCCCCGGCGTGAGCTGCTGTTCCAGCCAGCGCCGGACCCCCATGGCGGCCACGCGCTCGATCTCTCCGGGACGGGGACCGTAGGCGAGCCGGTTGAGGACGATGACGGCGGAATCGCGCGCGGTCAACACCCGCGCCTGCGCGCCGGGCGCGCACGCCAGGCACAGCACGACGACCGCCGCCTGAGTGATTCGGCGCATGGCACCTCGTTCGACGGCCGGAGCGGCACGCCTCGCGTGGCCGCGGTGGGGCGGGCTATGGGAGCGGTGAGCCTACCACGTCGTCACGCCGCGTTCCGTGGATCATGTACCTCTTCCAGGAACTCGCCGGAGATCACGTCCCCGGCCACCTCGGCCTCGGGGCGGGCGCCGATCATCGCCAGCGCCATGAAGTAGGACATGGCGCCGAGCACGCCGGAGATGGTGGCGCCCATGACACCGTCGGGAGCCACCGGCGTCAGCGGACTGAGCGCGAGGGCGGCCAGGAGCCCGACGAAAGGTCGCGCCAGCCAGCGCATCCGGCGATGCAGTGGATCGGTCACGGGTGAATCATCGGCGGTTCGGCACGAGTGCCTGCGATGTTCCGGCCGAACGCGGCACCGCCGTGACCGGCGGCGGCTCGCACCGGCCGAGCCCCCTCCTTTAGAGTGCCCGGCGTGACACCCTCCCGGATCGGCTCCTATGCGATCGAGCGCGAGGTGGGCCGCGGCGGCATGGGCGTGGTCTACCTCGGCCGCGACGCGCGGCTCGACCGCCCGGTCGCGATCAAGATCCTGCCCGACCTCGTGGCTGGCGATCCCGACCGTCTCGCGCGTTTCGAGCGCGAGGCGCGACTGCTGGCCGCGGTCGTCCACCCCAACATCGCCGCCATTCACGGCATCGAGGAGGACCAGGGGCGCCGCTTCCTGGTGCTCGAGTACGTCGAAGGCGAGACGCTCGCCCAGCATCTGGCGCGCGGGCCGCTCCCGATCGACGAGACCATCGAGGTGTGCCGGCAGGTCGCGGCCGCGGTCGAGGCGGCGCACGAGCGCGGGATCGTCCATCGCGACCTCAAGCCCGGCAACGTGAAGCTGACGCCCGGCGGCACGGTCAAGGTGCTCGACTTCGGGCTCGCGAAGGGCGGCGGTGTCGGCGCGGCGGATTCGAGCCCCGATCTCTCGCAGTCGCCGACGCTGACGGTCGGGGCCACCGGCGTCGGAACGATTCTCGGCACCGCCGCCTACATGAGCCCCGAACAGGCGCGCGGCAAGACCGTCGATCGCCGCACCGACATCTGGTCGTTCGGCTGCGTGCTGTACGAGTGTCTCACCGGCCGCAGCGCGTTCGGCGGCGAGACCGTGTCCGACACCATCGCGATCATCCTCCAGGGTCAGCCGGACGAGTCGCGGCTCCCGAAGAAAACGCCCGAGAAGCTGCGCCACCTGATCGCGCGCTGTCTCGAGAAGGACGCGCGGAAGCGCCTGCGCGACATCGGCGATGCCCGCCTCGAGCTCGAAGAGATCCAGGCGAGCAAGATCTCGAGCATCACGTCCCGGCAGACCTTCGGCACACGCGCGGATGCTGAGGCTTCGAGGTCACGCGCGTTTCCCGTCCTGGGCCTGGCCATCGCGATGGCGGTGGCGGGCGCGGTCGTCGGGTTCGGAATCTCGCGTCTCATCGGGAACGCCCCGCTGCCGGCATCGCTGCGGTTCACGATCCAGCCTCCGGCCGGTGTGGATCTCGACGGGGACCCGAACGAGCTGGCGATTTCCCCCGATGGGAAGCTGCTCGCCTTCATCGGCTCCGACAGCACGCATCGCGGACTCTGGATGCGCCGGATGGATTCGTTCGATGCGGAGCTCCTGCCGGGAACCCAGAATGCCTCCCAGCCGTTCTGGACCCCGGATGGTCGATACCTGGCGTTCTTCAATGACGGCAAGCTCTCGCGGATGCGCGTCCCCGACGGCAAGCCCGAACAAGTCTGCGACGCTCCATCGCCGCGCGGCTCGGCATGGAACGCCCGCGGCATCCTGGTCTATGCGCCCGCCGCCACCGGCGCGCTCCAGCGGCTCGACCGCATCGGCGGAACCCCGACCGCGGTGACCGTCGTCGATTCCACGGCCGGGGAAACCGCTCATCGCTGGCCGAGCTTTCTCCCGGACGGCGACCATTTCCTGTATTGCGCGCTGCCGGTCAAGGATGGCGAATTCGAGATCCATGTCGGCTCGTTGAGCTCGAAACAGCGCGTCCATGTCGGGCGGATGGGCCATTCGCCGCGCTATGTGGAGCCCGGCTATCTCGTCTACGAGCGTGGCGGCTCTCTGCTCGCGCAGCGCTTCGACGCCCGCAAGCTCCAGCTGGTGGGGGACCCGTTTGCGATCGGAGCGGGACCCTCGGCCGCGACCAATCTCTCGGCATCGCCCAGCTTCACGGTCTCCGCGACCGGAGTCGTGGCCTGGGTGGCCGCCGGCTCGGCCAATACCCGGCTGGTCTGGCTGGATCGCAACGGGCGCGAGGTCGGCACCGTCGACGCGCCGCCCGGGCAGTGGGGACAGGTGGCCATTTCCCCCGAAGGACGCCGCGTATGCGCCGAGCAGAGCACGACCACCGGCGCCACGGACCTGTGGATGATCGAGACCGAGCGCGGCACCGCGACCCGGCTCACGTTCGGCCAGGGCGACAACACGAACCCGCTGTGGATGCCGGACGGCCGCTCGATCCTCTTCAGCTCGACCCGGAACGGAAGGCGAGACATCTTCCGGCGGGCTCTCGACGGCCCGGGCGTCGACGAGGCGTTCTACCAGTCGAACGTGACGTTCAAGGACGCCCTGGATGTTTCTCCGGACGGGAAGCTCGTCATATTCCAGCAGAACGAAGGGACCAACGGGTGGGATCTGCTGACCCTCCCGGGTTCGGGAGGCCCCCCTGCCCCGTATCTGGTGACGCGTTTCGTCGAGAGTTTCCCGCAGATCTCACCCGACGGTCGCTGGCTCGTCTACATCTCGAACGAGAGCGGGTCGGTGCAGGCGTACGTCCAGTCCTTTCCGGTCCCGGGCCACAAGCAGCAGGTGGCGCGCATGGGCGCCTTCTTCGCGCTATGGCATCCGAACGGTCGCGAGATCATCCTCATTTCGGAAGCCGGAAAGCTCACGAGCGTGGCGGTCGAGCCCGGCGAGACGCTGCGGTTCGGCACTCCCCGACTGCTGTTCCGGGTGCCCGAGGCATTCACCGGGTTGGACATCCACCCGGACGGTCGCTTCCTCGTCAGTGCCTCGCTCGTTCAGGCGACGCCGGGAATCTCCGTGGCTACCGGGTGGGCGTCGCCCGAGAAACGCTAGGCCGCCCGCTCGAACGCGAGCCGGTCCTTGAGGGTCCACCGGAGCAGGGTGGCGCTCAGGAGCATCTGCGCCATCACCGAGGTCACGGCCAGGTACCAGATCCAGTGCAGATGGAAGTCCGGCCGCCGCGAGAGCAGCACCGCCGGAATGATGGCCACCAGCAGCCGCAGCACCGATGCGATCAGCGACGGGATCGTGTTGCCCACCGCCTGGAACATGCTCGAGAGCACGAAGACCACACCGGCCGGGATGAAGTTCCACGACACGATACGCAGGTACTGCTCGCCCACCAGCACCACGCGCGGGTCGCGCGAGAACACCCGGATCATCGCCGCCGGCGCGACATTGCAGAGCAGGGCGAACACGAGCATGACGCCGACCACGAGGCGGATCGCCGAGCCGAGCGTGGAGCGCACGCGATCGGCGTGCCGGGCGCCGAAATTCTGGCCCGCCACCGGCGCCACCGAGAAACCGAGCGCCACCACCGGCATGAACCCGGCCTGCATCACGCGCATGCCGATTCCAAAGCCGGCCTGCGCTTCCGATCCGAACGGACGGCTCAGCGCATAGACCGCGAACAGGTAGACGGCCATGAGCGCGAACTCCATCCCCGCCGGCAACCCCACCTTGAGGATGTCGCCCCACATGCCCACGCGCGGCTTCCAGTCGCGCGGCATGAACTTGAGGTACGAGTTCCTCGGCAGGAAGTACGTGATCATCCAGACCGTCCCCACCGACACCGCGATGAAGGTCGCCACTGCCGCCCCGGCCACCCCCATGGGGCGCCCCGTTCCCCAGCCGAAGATGAGAATCGGCGCGAGCACGATGTTCAGCACCACGGTCACGGACTGGACGATCATCCCGGGCGTGAAGTTCCCGGTGGCACGCAGCCCGGCCCCCATCGAGACCACGCCGAACTGGAGCGCCATCGCCGGGACGAACCACGCCATGTAGTCGGCCGCGAGGCGCGCGGTCTCGGCATCGGCGCTGAGACTGCTGGTGTAGAAGCCGCGTGCGGACATCGCCGCCAAGAGGAACGCGGCCGCCACCAGCAGCGTGAGCACCTGGGCCTGGTTGAAGACGAGGCGCGCGTGCTCCTGGTCGCGCCGGCCCACCGCATGGGAGACGAGCGTCGTGGCCCCGACCCCCAGCATCTGCGAGACGGCGAGCGAGATGAACATGATGTTGCCGGCGATGCCGACCGCCGCCACTGCTTCCTTGCCGAGCCGCCCGACCCAGTAGAGGTCCACCAGGAAATAGAGCGTCTGGAAGACCATGGTGACCAGCATGAAGCCGGCGGTCTCGAGCAGGTGACGGGTGACGGATCCGGTGGTGAAGTCACGCATCGGCTAGTCTCGCGGGAAACGGGCTGCGGCAGAAGGCCGCAGGCCGTGCAAGGTATCCTAGTCGAACGCCGGACGTCAGCCGGGCAGACGTGCCTCGCCAGCAGAGTCCGGTCTCACATTCAGACTCGGAGGATCCATGGTTCAGACCCCTTCCACCATGCTCGCGCTCGGAACCGTGATGCCGGCGTTCGTCCTGCCCGACGCGATCAGCGGCCGAGCGCTTCGTTCCAGCGACCTCGAGGGAAGGCGCGGCACTCTCGTGATGTTCCTCTGCAATCACTGTCCGTTCGTGAAGCACGTCCTGCCGGAGCTGAAACGCCTGTCGGACGACTACGGCCCTAAGGGCGTCGGCATCGTCGCGATCAACTCGAACGACATCGCCGCCCACCCCGACGACGCGCCCGAGCACATGAAGACGCTCGCGATCGGTGAGGGGTGGATGTTCCCGTTCCTGATGGACGAGTCGCAGGAGGTCGCGCGGGCGTTCCAGGCCGCGTGCACCCCGGACTTCTTCCTGTTCGATCGCGAGGGCGCGCTCGTCTATCGCGGCCGACTGGACGAGAGCCGGCCCAAGACCGACATCGCGCCGACCGGGCAGGACCTGCGCGCGGCGCTGATCGCGATGCTCCAGGGTCGTGCGCCGGACGCCGACCAGAGGCCGAGCGTCGGCTGCAACATCAAGTGGAAGCCCGGGACGGTACCGCTCGGCTGAGAGGAATTGGAGGCGGCACCCGGATTCGAACCGGGGAATAAGGGTTTTGCAGACCCTCGCCTTACCACTTGGCTATGCCGCCTCGAAGCTTTTGTGGGGCGGAGAGTTATAGCGCACGAGCGAGGGGGATTCCAGCCGCGAAGGGCCCAATGGACCCTCGCCCACTCAGAAAAGCCCAGCATTCACGATGGTCCTGGCTACGTCTCGTCCTCGGCCGCCCGTTCAATGAACGGATCTCTCAAGGGTCCACCGGTAGAGCCGCGCCAATAACCGTGATCAGCACGGCGCTTACGCGGGGGACATGGACCATCGCAGCTGCGCACAGCTCGGCAGCCAGCGGCTCTTGACACCGGCCGTCGTTTGGGGTATTCAAATGTACGTTTGAGGACTTGAGGACTGGTCCTTTGCCTCGCTCATGCAGATCTCGTGGACACGAATCAGGGAGTCACGACATGACTGATCCCGTCGACGAGCAAGCCCCTCTGGAGGCTGTGCTCAAGGATGAGATTCTCCGCATGTATCAGGAAGTAGCTGACAACCCGAGTGGGAGCTTTCACTTCTTCCACGGCCGCGAGGCGGCGGAGTTGTTCGGCTACGCGCCCGAGTGGCTTGATCGCGCGCCCGCGAGTGCCGTTGACTCGTTCGCCGGAGTCGGCAATCCACACGAGCGTAGCAATCTTCAGCCAGGAGAGACGGTGCTCGATCTCGGGAGTGGGGCCGGGCTCGACGCAATCATAGCCTCCTGGTGCATAGGCCCAAGCGGCAAGGTCATCGGTGTCGATCTCAACCCCGCGATGTGCCTCAAGGTCCAGGCACACGCAGCGGCGACCGGGACCCAGATGGAATGCCAGGTGGGGCGCATGGAGGACATCCCTGTGCCTTCGGACTCCGTGGATGTGGTGATCTCGAACGGGGTGATCAATTTGTCGTTCCGCAAGCGCCGGGTCGTTGAGGAGATCTTTCGCGTGCTCCGGCCTGGCGGTCGCATTTCCATCACCGACATCGTGAGCGCCAAGCAACTCTCCCAATCGATCGTTAACGACCCCAAACTTTGGGCCAGTTGAATCGGCGGGGCTCTCCCGGAGGGAGAGATGTTCCGGCTGCTTGAGGAGTCCGGTTTCACGCGTGTCCGCTCTGCAGTCGTACCACGCTTTCGGTTCCGCAAGGAGTCCACGCAGAACTCGGCCGAGGCGTATGGCGTCAAGGCCGTCATGATGACCGCCGTGAAACCACCTAGACCCTGAAGAGATTCCATGGATCGAGCCGAAAGCACCCAGCGGCTATTCGAGCACTTCGCGCACATCGGGAAGGCGGTGTCGAGCGCCCAGCGGATTCACCTGCTCGAGTTGCTCGCCCAGGGCGAGCGCAGCGTCGAGGTGCTCGCGGTGGAGGCGCACCTGCCCACGGCCAACACGTCGCATCACCTCCAGGCGCTGCGGGTCGCACGTCTCGTCGACGTTCGCAAGCAGGGCACGCGAGTCTTCTACCGGCTCGCCGGGACGGAAGTCTTCGACCTCGTCCAGACCATTCGGCGCGTGGCGCAGGCACGGATCTCCGAGGTCGACGACCTGATCCGGACGGTCTTCATGTCGCCCGAGCAGCTGGAGCCGGTCTCCCGTCGCGAGTTGGTCAAGCGTGCTCGCGAAAAGAGCGTGCTCATTCTCGACGTCCGACCACCCGAGGAGTACGAGGCGGGACACATCCGTGGGGCCATCTCGGTCCCGCTCAGCGACCTCAAGCGACGATTGGCCAAGCTGCCCAAGCGGAAGGAGATCGTGGCCTACTGCCGGGGTCCGTACTGCGTTCTTTCGGTGCACGCGGTGGAGCTGCTGCGGTCCCGCGGCTTTCGCGCGCGTCGTCTCGCCGATGGCTTCCCCGAATGGCGGGGCGCTGGCCTTCCGATCAGCTCGGGACCCTCACGGGGTACATGATGAGCGCATCCAGCTACCTGGTCGTCCTCAACGAAGCTCCCTACGGCAATGAACGGGTGTACAACGGCCTGCGGCTCGCCGGCTCGCTGGCCCGCCGTGAGGGTCTCAGCGTCAAGGTTTTCCTGCTCGGCGATAGCGCGTCTGCCGCCAAAACCAACCAGCGGGTTCCGACCGGCTACTACAACGTCCAGAACATGCTCACGGCGGTGACGAAGCACGGCGGTCAGGTGGGGGTCTGCGGCACGTGCATGGATGCGCGTGGCATCTCCCCCGAGGAACTGGTCGAGGGTGCGCACCGCGGCTCCATGGACGAACTCACCGAGTGGGTCGCGACGAGCGACCACGTCCTCGTCTTCTGAGCGAAGGAGAAACCGTGACTGGGGCGCAACGCATTCTCGTGCTGGGCGGCGGCGTAGGCGGCATCGTGGCCGCGAACGACCTGCGCCGGCGTCTCCCGGCGCGGCACGAGATCGTGCTCGTCAACCGCGAGGAGACTTTTGTCTTTGCGCCCTCGCTGCTGTGGCTGCTGGTTGGAGCCCGCCGCCCCGAGCAGATCTCACGGCCGCTCCGGCGGCTGGTCCGCCGGGGCGTCACAATGACGACCGGAGAAATTGAACGGATCGATGCCGACCGCCGTGAGGTCGTGGTGGGCGGGCGGACCCTGAATGCCGATTTCATCGTGATCGCGCTCGGTGCCGCAACCCGAGGCGGCGCGATCCCCGGCCTGGTGGAGGGCGGCCACGATCTCTACTCGCTCGCGGGAGCAAATGCCTTCCACAACGAGCTTGCCTCGCTGCAGAACGGCCGCGTCGTGCTCCTCACTGCGGCGCCGGCCTATCGCTGTCCAGCGGCACCCTACGAAGCATCGATGCTGGTCGAAGCCGATTGTCGCGCGCGGCGGGTTCGTGAGCAGGTCGAGGTGCAACTCTTCACCGCTGAACCCGGCCCGATGGGCGTCGCCGGGCCGCATGTGTCCGCGGCCGTCCGTCAGATGGTCGAGAGCAAGGGGATCGCGTACCACTCTGAGCACCAGGTGACGCGTGTCGATCCCGAGGCTCGCGGTGTCCAGTTCTCCAATGGCGGCACAGCGACCTATGACCTCCTCGGATTCGTTCCTCCGCATCATGTGCCTACTGTGGTGACCAAGTCGGGGCTGTGCGCGGAAGGCGGCTGGATCGAAGTGGACCGCCACACGCTCGAGACGCGCTTCCCGAACGTCTACGCCATCGGCGACGTCAACTCCATCCCGCTCAAGCTCGGCAAGCCGCTGCCCAAGGCGGGCGTCTTTGCCCACTTCGAGGCCCAGGTGGTGGCCAAGAACATCGCACACGCGATCACCAGGCGCGGCGACGGGGCTCGCTTCACCGGGTTTGGCGAATGCTTCATCGAGACCGGCGGCGGCAGGGCCGGGTTCGGAAAAGGCAACTTCTACGCCGAGCCGCTGCCGACCGTGGCGGTCCACGCCCCATCCCGGCGCTGGCATATCGGCAAGGTCATTCTCGAACAGATGTGGCTCCACGGGTGGGTGTAGCGAGGGCAGGCCCAATGAACAAGCTGAATGAGCTGAAGGCGTGCCCGCTTCTGGCAGGAATTCCAGCAGAAGACCTCCGTCGCGACTGCCCGACGGCTCGGACTGTGGCAATTCGGCACCGCGGCACGATCCACCGGCAAGGCGAGCCCGGGCGCACCGTCTATTGGGTGCTTGATGGGCAGGTGACCATCGCGAGGGTGAGCTATGAGGGAGCGACTCTCACCACAGCGGCCTTGGGACCCGGGGACTTCTTCACGGGACTCTGAACCCGTAGCGCTTGAACTCGGGCCACGCGTCACGCAAGTCTCGCTTCACCTCGCGGCAGACATAGACTGGTAGGTTCGCGTCCGCTCCCCACGCCAAAGGCTGAATGGACGTGGCGACGTGCTCCACGCGGAAAAAGAGTTGTTCGAGTCTTTCGACTGGGACCCCACACGCAATCACAACGCTTGGCGATCCCGGCCCTGGACCCCACAGCCAGTAGGTCATGTGACCACTTCGCGCGGACGGCAGCCCTTGACGCCTGCCGAGGAGATCGATCGCGCCTGCCTGCGCGTAGGTGTAAGTAACCACGGCTGTTCGAGCGCGATCCACCGCGGGGAGTCCGTGATACACGCGCGCTACCGTGGCTACCAGCTCCGCCCACCCGTGTTCCTGATGAAACTCCAGCGTGAGGTCCTCGGGCCGCACGCCGCTGAAGCCTACGAGGCGGTGAATCCACCGATCCGCAACGGGGAGTGGCAGGAGTGGGAGTGCAAAGGGCGCAAGGGAAAGCCCGCCCAGCAGGAGCCCCGCGATCATGACTGCGCGCGCGCGACGCGTCGTGGAAAAGTGGAGCTTGGCTGAGGCGCGCTCCAGCGCCACCGCTCCCCCACTTAGGAGCGGCAGATAGGCGGGCGCGAGGTAGTATGGCTTGCCGTGGGTGGCGAACAGCACGGCACCTCCCGCGAGGAAGAACCCCGAGAGGGCGCGATGCGACCGCCCGGCTCCCACCAGGAAGAACGCCAGGCCGGCCCCCCACACCGGCAGCGTGAACGGATGCAAGTAGAGCACCTGTCCGAGCAGGAATAAGCTCCTCGGAATGCCCTCGAGCTGGTCGCGATGGATGCCGCGAAGGAACTCCAAGGAAGCCCAATCGTGCCTCGCCTGCCAAACGAGGTTCGGCGCGAACAGTAGAACCGCCACAGCGAGCGCCACCCACGGGGATGACGTCTTCAGGACGCGACGCTGCGGCGAGATCAAAAGGCCGAAACCCAGCCCGATCGCCCACAGCACGAACGAGTGTTTTGTCATCAACCCGAGACCCATCAAGGATCCGAGCACCAGCCAGCGAGTACTTCCCTGCGCTTGAGATGGGCGTGCGAGTGCAAGTGCGCATCCGGCCAGAATGAGGTTTTCGAACACAGGGATGCAGAGGATGCTGCCCATGCGCAGGAAAGCCGGTGAAATGAGAACGCACAGCCCCGCCACAGCCTGAGCGAAACGCCCGCCTCCAAGAGCACGAGCTGTGAGGACGACGAGGGCGACCGTCAGTGCGCCCGCCAACGCGGCCGGGAGCCGCAAGGCGAAGAGGCTCTCGCCGAAGAGCGCCGTGCTCGCTGCGGTGATCCAGGGCACGAGGGGCGGGTGATCCACGTAGCCCAAGTCCACGTGCCGCGCGCACGCCATGAAGTAGAGTTCGTCCCCGTTATAGCCGTAGCGCCCCATGAGCGCGACATGCAGCGCGAGCTTCACTGCGAAAAAGATCGCCGCCATCTCGAGGCCGGGCGAAATGGTCAGACGCGCAACACTTCTCAACGCAGCCAAGCGCTCAGCGGCCACCCGTGGGACCCCCTTTCCGCAGGTAAGCGCGACTCCAAGACGAGCTCGGCGTCCACGGGATGCACCGCATTCCCCTCACGCCGGACGAAGAGCGTACATCCATTGACCTTCTGCCCCCCGATTCCGCCGCAACAGAAGACAGCTCCATGGCCGTGTACACATTGCTCCGGAAACCACCCCCGGGTCCCTGACCAAGCGCTGCCCGCAGCCGAAGTGTGTTCGCCGCGCGCAAGATATGGCTACCCTTTGGCTACCCCCTCAATGTCCTAACGCGCCCGCCGGTGTCCATTCGTGTCTCTCGAACGGAACTCGCCCCGAGAGGACCTAACCCCTCGGGGCGAGCGCTAGTTACTTGTCGCGGACGTTGTTGCGATGGGCGGCGCGTCAGTCGCTGAAAGACACCCGGGTGTCACGGTATCGCAGGTCACGACGATGGCATCCGCGTCGCGATGTTCATGCGCGGCGATGAGACGAAGCAGGTCCTGGAGGACCGTCACTTCATCTTCTGAGGCTACGAATGCCCTGAGAACCGGCGGCACGATCCCCGACACCGCTCCTCCACCGATCAGGTGAACATCGGGAGAAGTTCGCACCCGCGAACTCTTCTCCATCTTGGCGTTTCGGCATCAGACCGTCCAGGGTCGATTCCCGATCTACCTCGCGGGAAAGCGGTCATGCTCAGGAGCACGCAACCGCCTACTCATTACCTTCCACATGACACGCATCCTGCTCGGGATCGCCGCCGCCTGGCTTTGCCTCGTGGTCCACGAACCCGCGCTGTTTGGTGGCGCGGCAGGTGTGATCCCCACCCGCACCGATGGCCTGCGCCCGCGCTTCTCCTGGGTGGTCACAGGCGGTCCGCTCGCCAGCCTGCTGCTCGCACTCTCCGCCGCCGCGATCCTGCCGATGCTGGCCGACGCGCACGGCCTGGCCGCCGTCGAGCTGAAGTGGATCCGGCTCCTCTCGGCGAGCGTGTTCCTGTTCACCATCCTCCCGCTCCCGAATGGAGCATTCGTCTCCGCTGGAACGCTCCTCTTGCGCGTCCTCGGACGAGGACCGGTGGCGGACCGCGAGCTGGCGTTGCTCACGCTGACGGCGCTCCAGTCGGGCGGCGTGCGGCCGCGCGATTGGAATGGTGCGTTGATTCTAGCCGGGCTCGCGGTTCGCGACGGCTCGATGTTCGAATGCCAGTTCCACCTTTGGTCCTACGCGCACGAGCTGGATCGTGGCCACATCCACGAGGCCGACGTTGCGCTCGATCGAGCGCTGGCGCTCGCACCGCGGACGGTCGCCACTCTGCGCGCGCAGTGCGCGCTGGAATCGGCGTTCTTCGAAGCCGCGCATCGCCAGCGACCGGACGCCGCCCGCGCTGCGCTCCAGCGGCTCCCGCGGCGCGTGCCGTTCGTGACCGAGAGCGATCGCCTGCGGGCCGCGGCCGCCGTGGCGCTCGCCGAGGGCCGCTCACGTGAAGCCGCGGACCTGGTGCGGCGTGCGCTCGCGTGCGCCCCCGCGCCGGCCGCGGGCGAGCGCGCGTGGCTCGAGGAACTGCGGCGCCGGCTGGAGGCGCCCGGCGCGCCCGCGACCTAGCGAGGCGGGTGCGTCAGGGACCAGACCATCTCGATCAGGGACACGGGATAGGTCATGGCCAGTCGCCAGCCCCTGAAGGGGGTCAGGCTGTGTCCCGCGCGCTCGAGCACGTGCCGCACGACGGCGGAGTGATTCACCACGCCGGGAATCTCATAGGACTGCGGCCCGCCGGGACGGCTCTCGATCGATCGGTCGAGGTCCACCTCGGAGTAGTGGCGATCGCCGTTCTCGCGCGACGTCCGCATGGACGGGCGCGGGCCCGGGAGCAGGAACGAAACCTGCGGCGTCGCGCCCGGGTAGAGCGACTCGGCGATGTACACGTCGCGCACGACCTGCCGGCAGGGTGTGTGCAGCACGTACCCGCGCAGGGACTGAGTGCGGGATTCAGGCACGAGCGGCCAGGCGTTGCGGATGTGCATCGCCGAGGTCAGCTGGGACGGCGTGTGCAGCGACGGGTCCCCCGCGAGCACCAGCGCCGTCATCTCGCCTTCCCGCATGACGTCGAGCTTCGGCAGGGGCTGCGTGCAGAACGCGGACAGCAGGAAGGCCTCCGGATTCGCGGCCCCGCGTTTGCCATCGAGCGTGTCGAAGGTGATCGCGTTCTCGGTCACGGCATCGTCGGGGTCGCCCCAGATGCTCATCAGGACCAGCGGGGTGCTCGGCCGCATGCGACGGAGCCCGATCCGGCGCTGGATCTCGATGCCGTCCACGCGCCGTCCGCTGGCCGAAGGCACCAGGAACAGCGTCGTGGTCACCACGTCGCAGAAATGACCGAGCAGGAACGACATGGACTTGAACGACGCCTGCTTGGCGATGTGCTCGCGCTTCAGGAGCGCGACATTCGACGACTCGGAGATCTGGGCGTCGATCGAAGCGCGGCCGCCGGGCACGGTATCGAGCAGGCTCTCGAAGCGTTCCGTGGCCATCAGCAGGTTCCTGATCGAGGCGGGATCGGCGTACTGCGTGGCCAGGTTGGCGAAGATGCGCAAGCCCCCCGGCGACGGGACGAGATGCATGAGGTCCAGGTCGGAAGTGGACTGCACGGCCCGCACCAGCCGACTGGCCAGGCTCTTGTCGAGTCCGATGGCGCGTGAAACCCGGGTGGGACGGGGGCTGGCTCCGGCCACCGCCTCCAGCACCGGGGAAATGGCCTGACGCAGCTCGGCGCCGATCACCTCGATCTGATTCAGATTGCCGCGGGCCATCTCGCCCGCCAGGAACGTGCTCATTCGGTACCCATCGCGATCAGCACTCGTCCTCTCGCGCCTGGCGGGCTCTTGGGGCATCCACGCATTCTGTCGATCCTCTGGGCCGCGTCAAATCCATCGGCTCTGCGCACGCGGTTTCAGTTGACCCGGACGATGCGCTGCATGGCCGAGCCATGCGGTGTGACGAGGCGGGCGAAGTAGAGGCCGGCGGCAACCGGGTGTCCACTCGCTTCGCGTCCATTCCACGTCACCAGCTGCCGGCCCGCCGGCACTTCGGCGTGCAGCAGGTTGGCAACGCGGCGCCCGGACGCGTCGTACACCGAGAGATCGGCACTCGCCGCGGCCGGCAGCGTGAACTCCAGGCGGGTGGCGGAAGACGATGGGTTCGGGCTCGGCGCACGCAGCTCCAGGCGCGCAACCTGTGCACCAGACGGCACCGCGGTCGTACCGGTCCGGGTGATTCGGAAGGCCTTCTGCGTGTAGGGCGGGGTCAGCATCTTCCCGTAGCCGAAGATCTTGGTTCCGTCCGGGGTCATCGCGGTGAGGTTCTCGATCGTGAAG
>DAIUEO010000068.1:0-18103 GCA_036845125.1 Candidatus Eiseniibacteriota bacterium
GAGCGAGCGCCCGATCAGGCGCTGGATCTCCTGCGCGCGCCCGCCGGTCTGCGAGCTGCGCGGGGTGCGCTCGTGGGTCGCGCGCGGCAGCATGCCGTATTCGGCCGTCACCCACCCCTTGCCCTGGCCCTTGATCCACGCCGGCACGCGATCTTCGATGGTGGCCGTGCACAGCACCCGGGTGCGGCCCATTCGAACCAGCGCCGAGCCCTCAGCCTGGGCGAGCGCGCCGCGCTCGAGCGCGAACGGACGGAGCTGGCCGACGCGCCGGCCGTCGTGGCGCAGCGCCTCGGCGACGGTCTCCACGCGCTCGCGGATGGGACGCGGCGGACGCGTCACGTGCCGCTCCGCGGGGTGCCGAGCGACGCGCGCTCGAACCAGTGGAGGTCGTTCTGGTCCACCACGGTGACCGGCGGCATCGCACGTCCGAGGAAGCTGCTGCCCACCTTCTCGAAGGCACGCGGCTCGTCCGAAAGGTAGAACCGGTGTTGCGCGGGACCGGCCGCGAGCGCGTTCGCCTTCTCGAGCACGGCGGCGGTGGCATGCGCCGCCGCGGCGCCGGAATCCACCAGCGTGACCCCCGGGCCCATGACCTCGGCGATCAGTCCCTGGAGCAGCGGATAGTGCGTGCAGCCGAGGATCAGCGTATCGAGCCGGGCCCCCTTGAGCTCGGCGAGGTACTCCTCGGCCACCGCACGCGTCACCGGGTGACGCAGCCAGCCCTCCTCGACCAGCGGCACGAACAGCGGACACGCGCGCGACATCACGTGGGTCCCAGGCGCGAGGCGCTCGATCGCCGCCGCATAGGCGCCGCTTCCGATGGTGCCGTGCGTGCCGATCACGCCGATCCGCCGGTTCGGGCTCTGCTCGATCGCGACCCGGACCGCGGGCTCGATCACGCCGATCACCGGCACCGCGGACTCGCGCACGAGCTCCGGCAGCGCGAGCGACGAGGCGGTGTTGCACGCGACCACCACGCACTTCACGTTCTGGTGTCCGAGAAACGCGGAGATCTCGAGACCGAAGCGGGTGACGGTCTCGCGCGACTTGTTGCCGTACGGAACGCGTGCGGTGTCGCCGAAATACGCGACGGACTCCAACGGCAGCGCGCGCATCAGCTCGCGCACCGCGGTGAGCCCACCGAGCCCCGAGTCGAACACGCCGATCGGCCGCGGGTCGCTCATCGCAGGTCCGACACTTCGAACGGGCGGTCGAGCGCAACGTGTCCGCCGAGCGTGGCGAGCGGCCGGCCGCCGCACACCAGCAGGACGCGACGCACCTCCGGCAGGTTGGCGGCGAGCGTGCGCACCAGCGAGGCAACCGCGAGGTACTCGGGCGTCGAGCCCCCGTGGAACGACTGGCGGAACGAGTTGGTGAGGTCGACGGTCATGAGCCCCCGGTCGTCGAGAAAGACGTGGAGCACGCCCGTGTCCTCGGGCAGCGTCCGCACGCCGCGCTGGCGCGGGCCCTGCTCCAGCTCGGATACCAGGTAGGCGACGCGGTCACGCAGATCCTCGGTCTCGGGAAGCTCGCGGGTCTCGCTCACCAGCGACTCTCCGTCGGGCGCGGCGAAGTAGAGGCGCGCCGAGCGGAACCCCGTACTCGTGGAATCGACGCCGCTCCTGCGCTCGGGAGATCGTCGCGTCGGCTCGAACGTACGCCACGCGAGCCACGCTAGCACCGCCAATGCGGCCATACCAACGGCGAAGCGCCGCGGGCTCATGGCTCACCCCGCTCGAACGCCGCGACACCTTCGGCGATGGTGGCGGCGAGCACGCGGATGCCTTCCGGGTTCGAGAGCCGCTTGCGGTCGGCCTCGGCGGTGAGCGTCGCGCACTCGAGCATGATCCCCGGCGCATCGACGCCGAGCAGCGGCATCACGAGAAACTCGCGCAGGCGGGTGGGCCCGAGCGACCTGAGCTCGAGCGCCGAGGCCACGTGCTCGGCCGCCTCGCGCGCGAGCACCGCATGGCGGAGCGCCACGTCGCGCCACGGCAGCAGCACGATGCCCTCGCCGGCTTCGCCCTCCGCGGAGCCCACGGTGGCGGGCGCGCAGTAGACGGTGCCGCCGCGGGCGCGCGAGCCGGGGAAACCGTCCATGTGGAGCGAGATCACGAGATCGGCGCGCGCGCGGTTGGCGCGCTCGGCGCGCTCGGCGGCGCTCACCGCCTGGTCATCCGTGCGGGTGAGCACCACGCGGACCCGGAGCCGCTGCTGGAGCTCGTGCTGGAGCTGGTGCGCGAGCGCCAGCGTCAGGTCCTTCTCCTTCACACCCTCGACGACCACGCCGGCGTCGGCGCCGCCGTGGCCCGGATCGAGCACGATGGCGCGGACCATGCGCCGCCCGGGCGGCGGGTCGGGAGCGAAGCTCTCGAGATCGGCGCCGGCCTGGTCGCGCAGCACGACCGTCACGCGCCGGCGGTCGGGATCGCTCTCGAGGCGGAAGCCGGCGGCACCGCGCGCGACTCTGAGCTCGAAGGCGGAGCCGCTCGCGGTGCGCACCGTGTGCATCGAATCGACGAGCGCTCCGGGCGGCAGCTGGCGCGGGATCGCGCCCGCGAAGAAGCCGCTGAAGCGGATGCGGAAATACGGGCGCGAGCGGGTGGCGACCACCACTTCGTCGGGCCGGTCGACCGGGAACACGATCCGCGTGACGCCGCCCTCCACGTTGACGCGCGGCGAGCCGACGATTCCCGAAGCCGGCACGCGGTAGACGCGGCTTCCCTCGGAATCGATCACGAGGCGCGGGAGCTGGGGATCGTCCGGAAGCCGGGAGACGATCTCCGCGGGGATCTGCAGCTCGCCGCCTACGGACCGCACCGGATGGGCGAGCAGCACGGTGCGCTCGTCGACCAGGACGAACGGGTTGTCGATCGTGAACTGGATGCGGTGCCGTGTCACCCGGAGCACGAGCTTGCGCGGACCGCCGTGCCAGAACTTGGTGGCGTCGATCAGGCGCGCGAGGTCGTTGGCGCCGATCGAGGGAACGCCCCCGACGTCCCGGAGCGGCGCGTTCTCGGGGCCCGGGCCGCCAACCAGCGTGCGCCAGTCGCTGGCGCGCGATTCGCGCGAGAGCCGACTCGAGTCGGGCGCCTGGCCGCGCGCGACCACGGCGGCGAGCACTGCGGCGGCCACGATCGCGAGCGCCGCGCGGGCGGTGCGCGGGAAGCCGCTCATCCCCGCTCCCTCGAACGGCGGGCGCGATCCATCTCGCGCTTCGCGTCGCGCTCGGCGATGTCGGCGCGGCGGTCGTGGGTCTTCTTGCCGCGCGCGAGCCCGACCAGCAGCTTGGCGCGACCCTTCGAAAAGTAGAGCTTGAGCGGGATGACCGTGAGCCCCTTCTGCGAGACGCCCTTCGAGAGCCGCTCGATCTCCGACTGATGGAGCAGCAGCTTCCGCCGGCGCACGGGGTCCTGGTTCCAGCGGTTCCCCTGCTCGTAGGGTGGGATGTGCATCTGCACCACCCAGGCCTCGCCGTTCTCCACGGTGGCGTACGCCTCGGCGATGCTCGCCCCGCCCTGCCTCAGACTCTTCACCTCGGTGCCGGCCAGCACCAGACCGGCTTCGACCGTCTCGAGGATGAAATAGTCGTGGCGCGCGCGGCGATTCTGCGCGATGAGCTTCTCTGCCGGATCGGACTCTCGGGTCATGGACCTTGGTCGGCGCAGAGGGCGCCTAAGTCCGGAGAGAGCATGGTGCGGAAGGGGGGATTTGAACCCCCACACCCTTTCGGGCGCTAGAACCTGAATCTAGTGCGTCTGCCAGTTCCGCCACTTCCGCACGAATTCGAGCGGGAGACTATAGGAGCGCGCTCGCAACCCGGTCAACCGTGCGGGGTTCCCGTGGCGAAAACGCCAGCGTTTCAGCGGCCGCGCTTGCGGGCGAGCACGCGGTCGGCGGCGGCTTCGATATCGCGGGCGCGGAGCCCGAAGGCGTCCATCAGCTCGGCGGGCTTGCCCGACTGGCCGAAGCGGTCGTGCACCGCGACCAGCTCCATCGGCACCGGATGGCCCTGCACCACCGCTTCCGCCACCGCGCCGCCGAGCCCGCCGTTCACCTGGTGCTCCTCGGCGGTGACGATCGCGCCGGTCTCGCGCGCACAGCGCACGATCAGCTCGCGGTCGAGCGGCTTCGGCGTGTGGAGGTTCACGACCCGGGCGCTCACGCCGCGCCCGGCGAGGGCTTCGCGCGCGCGCAGCGCCTCGTACACCATCACCCCGCACGCGATGATCGTGAGGTCCTTGCCCTCGGCGAACACCTCGCCCTTGCCGAACGTGAAGGGCGTTTCCTTCGTGGTCACCACCGGCACGTCCTCGCGCCCGAAGCGGATGTAGACCGGGCCCTTGTGCCGCGCCGCCGCGATCGTCGCCTTGTAGGTCTCCCAGAAGTCGCACGGCACGATCATGCTCATGTTGGGGATCGAGCGGATGATGCTGATCTCCTCCATGGCCTGGTGCGTGGCGCCGTCGGGACCCACCGAGATTCCGCCGTGGGCGCCGGCGATCTTCACGTTCAGGTTCGAGTAGGCGACGCTCACCCGGATCTGGTCCGCGGCGCGGCAGCTCGCGAACGCGCCGTAGGTTGCGAGGAACGGGATCTTGCCCATCGCCGCGAGCCCGGCCGCGATGCCGGTCATGTTCTGCTCGGCGATCCCGACCTGGATGAAACGCTCGGGATACTTCTCGGCGAAGAAGTGCACCATGGTGGATTCCATGAGGTCGCCGACCAGCACGACGAGCCGCGGGTTCTTCGACCCGACGTCCACCAGCGCGCGGCCGAAGCCCTCGCGCGTCTTCTTCATCTCGACCTGGGCCGGCAGCTCGATCGTGGCGGTCATGTTCAGTTCGCCAGAAGCCGCGCCGACCATTCGGCGTACGAAGTGCCCAGCTCCTGCAGCGCCTTCTCGCCCTGCTCGGGTTTGGGCGGCTTGCCGTGCCAGCGGAAGTCGTCGGCCATGAAGGAGACGCCCTGTCCCATCACCGTGTGCGCGAGCACCAGGCTCGGTGAGCCTCGATGGGCGCGCGCCTCGGCGAAGGCGCGCAGGATGTCTTCCATGTCGTGGCCCTTGCAGTCGATCACATGCCAGCCGAAGGCACGCCATTTATCGCCGAGCGGAGCGATTCCCATGATGTCCTGGACGTCGCCGTCGATCTGCTTCCGGTTGTAGTCGAGGATCCCGCACAGGTTATCCAGCTTGTAGTGCGCGGCGAACATCGAGGCCTCCCAGATCTGGCCCTCCTGCTGCTCGCCGTCCCCCATCACGCAATAGATCCGCCGCGGGTGGTTGTCCATCCGGGCTGCCTTGGCGACCCCACAGCACACCGAGAGCCCCTGTCCCAGCGAGCCGGCCGACACCTCGATGCCGGGCGTGTCGTGGCGCGACGGGTGGCCCTGGGCGTGCCCGTCGAAGGCGCGGAACTTCATGAGGTCCTTGAGCGGGAAGTAGCCGCGCTCGGCCATCAGCGAATAGATCACCGGCGTCACGTGCCCGATCGAGAAGTGCCAGAAGTCGCGCTCCGGCCAGGCCGGATCACGCGGATCGATGCTCATCTCGTTGAAGAAGAGCGCGGTGCCGAAGTCGGTCGAGGAGAGCGGTCCGCCCGAGTGGCCGGTCTGGGATTTCTGGAGCAGCGTGATGATGTCGCGCCGGATGACGAGCGCCATCTCGCGCAGCCGATCCGCCGGCCATTTCAGCCGGCCGCGCGCATGCGCGTCGAGACCGGCCGGGGACAGAGTTTTGGACGACACGCCACCTCCCGGGGGAAGGACCATCAATCGGCCCGAAGCCGGGCGAGACTACACGGCGCTCGACGACGTGGTCAAAGCGCGGCGCCGGAACGCGGCGTCGGGTTCCGAGCGCGTGCATGTTAGCGTGGTGGTGTGAATACGCCGGCGGTGCGCTCCGTTCCGTGGGTCGGGATCGCCGTGCTGCTCGGCGCGGCGCTGGCCTGGGCACTGCGCGACATCCTGGTGCTCGGCGGGCTTGCCGTGCTGCTCGCCTACGCGCTCGATCCTTTCGTCTCCAGGCTCGAGCAATTGCCGCTGCCGCGGAAACGGCACCTGCCGCGGGCCCTCGCCGCATCCATCGTGATGCTGCTGGTGGCGGCCGGCGCGGCCGGGCTCATGTACCTCACGCTGCCGCGGCTGGCCACCGAGTTCGGTCGCTTCCTCGAGAGGATCCCCGGCTCGCTCGAACGGCTGCTGACGGCGGCGCGCGACTACGCGATGACCCACGGGCTCGGCCGCTACTTCGAGCCCGGTCCCAATGGTGCCACGTTCGATCCTGCGACGATCGTGCAATACGTCGCCCAGCAGGCGGGTGGCTGGCTCGGCACCCTGTTCGGCAGCGCCGACTCCGTGCTCGGGCTCTCCGTGCTTCCGCTCCTCTCCTTCTACCTGCTGGCCGAGCCGCACTGGGCGGCGCGCGGGGTCCTGCGCTTCGTCCCCGAGGGACACCGCGACACGGCGAACCGCGCCATTGCCGCCGCGGACAACGCGCTGAGCAGCTACGTGCGCGGCCAGGCGGTGGTGTGCCTCACGGTGGGCGGCTTCACGGCGATCGCGCTCGCAATGCTCGGCATCCCGCTCAGCTTCCTGCTCGGCGTGATCGCCTGCCTCGCGGAGGTGTTGCCCTTCATCGGCGCCGCGATTTCGATCACCGCGATCGGACTCGTCGGCTTCGGCTCGAGCACGATGGACGGGGTGTTCGGGATCCTCGCGTACGTCGGGGTCAACACCGCCTCGTCCTACCTCGTGACGCCGCGGGTGATGAACCGCTACCTCGAGCTCCACCCGTTCGTGGTGATCCTGAGTGTGCTCGCCGGCGGCCGGCTGCTCGGACCGCCGGGCGTGGTGGTCGCGCTGCCGATCGCGGCGGTGGTGCATGCGCTGATCAAGGAATTTGGACCGCCTGCGGAAGAATCCGGCGCCCCCGCCGGGCCCGTCCGGCGACAGGGGTAGCGACCCTCCCGCCGCCGGAGCCGCTCCGAGTCGGATCAGCGATAACGCCGCTTCACCGCACCCCAGGTCGAGGCGTGGGTCGGTGTCACCGTACAGCCGTTGCCGGCGCCGGGCGTGGGCTCGCAGCCGTTCCCGAGCGGCGGAATCGCTCCGGTGTACGCGTTGAGCCCGTCGTAGAGCGACCACGGTCCGCCGTCCGGCCGTCGCCCGCTCGCGCGATCCGCGAGCGCTTCGTGGTTGCGGTAGGCGTAGCGGTCGACCTCGAGCGTGTCGCCGCCGGTGATCTCCCACAGGATCACCGCATCGCCGCTGTTCGCGAGCGACAGCCCGAACGCGGGGAAGCCGTTCGCGCGCTCCCAGTCCCACGACATGCGGCCCGTGACGAGCAGGAAGTCGTGCGCCGGCAGCGTGCCCATAAGCCTGAAGCGCGGGATCGAATCGCCGTCGGTGACGAAGTAGTTCGACAGATCGAGATCGGCGGTGCCGGCGTTCATCACCTCGAGCCACTCGTCGTCGCGGCTCGAGAAGGTGCCGGAACCGTCCCAGTCGCGGCTCGGGCCGGCGAGGATCTCGTTGAGGACGAGCGGCTGGGCCGCCGCGGGAAGCGCCGCCAGGAACAGGCCGGCGAGGACGAACGCAAATCCGTGCGCAAGACGCATGCGCGTCTCCTACCTGGGGGCGGGAGATGCGGGGGCGCTGCTGGAGGTGATGCGTGGGGCCGGCTCGCGGCCGGCCCCCGTGAATCAGCGGGTGCGCACGCTCAGGAATTCACCCATCGCCGCGAGCGCCTTCTTGATGTTGTCCTGGCTGTTCGCGTACGAGAAACGGATGAACCCTTCGCCATGGGCGCCGAAGGCCGTGCCCGACAGGCAGGCCACGCCGGCCTCCTCGAGCAAGAGCTTGGCCAGTTCGGCGCTCTTGAACCCGGTGCCCTGAATGCCGGGGAACGCGTAGAAGGCGCCCGCGGGCATGAAGCACTTCACCCCGGGCAGTGCGTTCAGGCCGTTCACGATCAGGTCACGCCGTGCGCGGAACTCCCTCACCATCGCCTGGATCTCGTCCTGCGGTCCGGTGATGGCGGTGAGCCCGGCCTTCTGGGTGAACGTCGCCGTGCACGAGTTGGAGTTGGTCATGAGCCGCGCCACGTGCACCGCGAGCTGCTTCTCCATGATGCCGAAGCCGAGGCGCCAGCCGGTCATGGAGTAGGTCTTGGAGAAGCCGTCGAGCACGATGGTGCGCTCCGCCATGCCGGGCAGCGAGGCGATCGAGAGATGCTTCCCGGAATAGAGGATCCGCGCGTAGATCTCGTCGGCCAGGATGTGGAACGAGTGGCGCCGCGCGATCGCCGCGATCCCTTCGATGGTCTCTGGCTTCAGCACCGCGCCGGTCGGATTGTGCGGGGAGTTCAACACCAGCAGCTTGGTGCGGCTCGTGATCTTCGACTCGAGGTCGGCGAGGTCGAGATCGAACTCGCGATCGGCCTTGAGCGCCAGCGGCACCGGGCGCGCGTTCAGGAAGTTCGCGACCGACTCGTAGATCGGGAAGCCGGGGTTGGGATACAGCACCTCGTCGCCTTCCTCGAGCAGCGCCAGCATGACGAAGAACATGATCGGCTTGGCGCCCGGCGTGACGATCACGTTGTCGGCGTCGCACGGGATCCCGCGCTCGGCCTTCCATACGTCAGCGATCGCCTTGCGGAACTCAGGCAACCCGGCCGAGGGGCAATAGTGGGTGAATCCCTGCTCGATCGCCTGGGCCGCCGCGGTGCGGATGAACTTCGGCGTGTCGAAGTCGGGCTCGCCGATCTCGAGGTGGACGACCTGCTTCCCCTGCGCCTCCAGGACGCGGGCACGCGCCAGAACTTCGAAAGCGGTCTCGGTTCCCAGTCGGCCCATGCGTTCCGCGAACATCGTCATCGCTCTCCCTCGGAGGCCCGCTCGCGCCCGAGGCGCGCCCGGCGGCTCCAGTCCAGGGTCCACTGCGGTCTCATGGCGCGCTCGGCGCCGGTCAGGTTGAGCGCAGCGTGCACACTGCCGCCCGCCGCGGGAAATCGGATCTCGATGCGCGAGCGCTCGCCCTCACCGGTGAGCCGCGACTGCTCGGCCGTGGCCTGCGCGGCGGCGATGGTGGCCTGGCGCTTCGCGTCCGCCTCGGCGATCGCGGCGTTCTTGGCTGCCTCGGCCTCCTGCTCCACCTTGTAGCGCGCGGCGCGCTTCCACTCCTCGCGCGCCCGCAGGATGGTGCGGTCGGCCTCGCGCTCGGAACGATACAGGCTTTCGCCGCTTTTTACCCGGTAGACCACGTGGGCCAGGCCGATCCTCGTTCCCGCGGGCCCCGAGATCGCGAACTCGGCCTCGGTCGCAGCCCGAACCCCCCGGCCGGTGAGGCGACCCGCGCCCCAGTTCTCCTGGCGGAGCGCGAGCCGCACCGGACCGGATCGATCGGACCAGTAGCACCACATTCCCTGGCGGGTCGCGCCGCCCAAGGTCGTAAGGCGGCGCACGCCGTGCTGCTCCTCGAGCCCGAGCGCCAACAGCCCGTCCGCGCCGAGCGGCGCGATCACCTCCAGCGCGCCGCGCGCACCGTCCACGCCCGGCGCGAAGCGCCACGCGCTCGCGAAGCCGCCGAGCCGGATCGCGCCCAAGGGGATCGCAACGCCGATCGCGGTGGCCGAAGCGGGCCCGGCGAGCCGTGGATCCGAGAGCGTGGTGAAGCCCTCCGCGCCGCGGCGGATGCGGAGCCGGATCTCGGCGTCGTGGACGCGTCTTTGTACCGCGGCTTCGACGCGCGTTCTTCCCCGGTGGTCGACGGCGATCTCGATCGCGGGATCACCGGTGAGCGCGACGCTCCCGGCCCGTCCGCCGCGTTTGCGACCCACCATGCCGGCGGCGAAGCGCCCGCGGCCGAGCCGCGCGCCGGCGAGAGATTTCCCGTTGGAGCGCCCGAGCAGCGCGCCGAGCCTCACCTTTGATCCCGCTTCCCAGCGCGCGAGGTCTTCGCTCTTCCCGCGCACGGTTCGCGCGCGATCGTCGGCCCACGGTGCGACCGGCGCGCCGAGCACGAGCCCGCGTCCCCATTGCTCGCGTGACTTGCCGAGCTGGAACGAGCCATAGCGCGAACGCCCGCCGACCACCGCACCGGCCAGCGGATCGCCGGTGCCTTCGCGCGCGGCGGCCTCGAGGCTGTCGGCGGCGAAGCGCACGCGGCGGGTTCTTCTGGGACCCGAGCCGCTGCGGCCACCGGCGCCGATGCCGACCTCGACGTCGGCGCCCGAAAGCGTGTCGTGGGGCTCGAGCGCGAACTCCTCGGCCTCGTAGTCCGCACCCTCGGCGGTATCGGGCGGCGGCTCGATCGGCTCGGGTGCGGTGTCGGCGGCGGCCGCTGCGACGTGCAGGACGAGCACGAGTGTGACGGCGAGGCGCGCGCTCACGGTCCGCCCGGCGCGCCGCCGATCGCGAGCGAGAGCCTCGCCGTCTCGCCCAGCACGGGGTGGGTTTCGAGCGCGAAGGCCACGGCGACCAGGCGGGATCGGGCTTCGATGCCGTAGCCCGTGCGGAGCGGATCGTCGCGCGCCTCGATCCAGGCGGAGGCGACCGTGCCGAATTCGAGCGCCACGCCGCCGCGATGGCGCGCCTCGCGGCCGCCGGCGGCACGCCGCGCGAGCCACGCAGAGATCCCGTCGCCGGCGAGCCGAATCCCGGTCTCGAGACCACGGTTGAGCGGCGGCGCCGCGCCCTTCATGTAGATCTGCGGATGGGACGCCCACACGTCGAGCCCCGGGCGCGGCCGGATCCACGCTCCCGTGCCGGCTTCGAGACCGGCGCCGCGGCCGAGTGGTGTTTCGATGGCCTCGGGTGCGGCGTCCTGGCGGAACACCGCGCGCAGCGCGGCGCCCGCGTTCGAACCCGCGTAGCCGGAGGCGATACCCGCCGAACGCCACCCTTCGTCCCCGCCGGTCGCGGACAGGCCGGCCGCGCCGGTGAGCGAGCGCCATCGTCCGCTCACCGCGAGCGACCGGGTCGTGAAGTCGTCGATGCCGAGCCAGCGCACGACGCCCCCTTCGAACGCGGCCCCGGGCGGCGTTGCGGCGACGCCGTGCTCGATGAGAGAGAGCGCGCCTTCCCCCATCACCGGCACGGCGGCCGCAAAGTCCTGGGCCTGTACCTCGCCGCAGAATGCGGCGAGGACAATTGCAGGGACCATGACCCTCGCGATGGCGCCTTTCATCGCGTGCCCTCGACGCGAAATGCGCGGGTCGCCGTGAGCGGCACGGTGGCACCTGCAGGCTTCGCGCTCAGCACGGCGACGTAGAGCCCGGGCGGAAGCCGCGCATCCCACGAACGCTCGCCTCGCGGCGTCACCGAGAGCTCCGTGAATGCCTCGGTGACGCGCGCACCCTCGAGGTCGTAGATCGTGACGGAAGCCCGCGCCGGCCACGGAATCGACCACTCGATCCGCGCCGGCATGCCCGCGCGCAACCTTCGCGGAACGATCTCGAGCGCGCTCTCGAGCGGCGGCCGCACCGGCGGCGGCGCGAGCGGCGATCCCCCGGCAAAGGACGATGCGGTCCAGAATCCCCCGCCCGCCAGCTCGCGGGTGAAGCCGGCGGGCAGACCCGCCGCGGAATACTCGACGCGCGCCACCGGCACGCCGTCCCGCTCGCGGAGACGAACGACGTCGGCGATCCCGGCGTCGTCGTCGGAGTTGTTGAGCGCCGACCACGACTGCACGGCGATCACGCGCGCGGTGTCGAGCGACGGGAATGTGGCGAGCAGCGAAGCACGATCCTGCGCGAGGACGGCGAGGCTCTCGGGCATGAGCACCGTCGCGGTGAGCAACGCCCCGCCGCGGTCGGCGCGATCCGCGAGCGTGAAGCCGCCGAGATCGAGCGCCACGCCCGAGCGATTGCGCACCTCGACCCATTCGCCCTCGCCGCTCGCGGGATGGAACTGGATCTCGGTGATCTCGAGCGACCCCGGGCCGAAGCGCGCAGGGGCTCGCAGCGTGTCGTCGGCCGCCGCCTCGTCGCCGGCCATCGATAGGACCAGCCGCAGCTCGAAGCGACCTTCCGGCGCAGCGACGGTCGAAATCTGTACCGCCAGGGTCTCACCCGCGGCGAGCGCGGCCGCCGCCGCGGTTCCGATCTCGAAGTCGTCGCGAAAGGCTATGCAGGTGACCGCCCCGGCTTCGATGGGATCGCGCCCGGCATTGTGAATCCGCGCACGCACGAGCGCGGGCGCGCCGACCTCCGGCTGCTCGGGATCGAGCGCGAGCGAACCTGCCACCACTGCCGCGTTGCGGCGCGTCTGGTTCGCGCGGCCCGGCGAAGGTGAGGCCGCGCGGAAGTCGGTCGCATTCGAACCGGTGCCCGCGTCGTCCGGCACGCGAGCGAGCGAGAATCCGGACGCGACGTCCGCCGCCGCCTCGCCGCAGAAATACTCGCCGAACTCGAGCGCTCCCCAGCCCAGCACCTCGATCGCGCCATGAGGCCACACGAGCCGCACCGCGTCCGGCCCGTTCTGGAGATCGAGCGTGATGATTGCATCGGGTGCGGGCACAAGCTTGGCGCCGCCAATCAGGAAACGTTCGCCCCGGCGCAGCGTGTCGCCCGTGCCGCCGGTCCAACGCAGCGTCCAGCGGCCTGGTCCCGATCCGTCGCCGGCTTCGAGCCTCAGTCCCGCGAGCGAAACCGGCGCCGACGCCGACGAGTACAGCTCGACGAACTCGTTACCGGTGTCATCCCCCGCCGGGTCATAGAGCACTTCGGCAATGACAGGACGTTCCGCGGGCGCGCACAGCGCGGCCACAAGGGCGAGAGACAGCACGATCGGGCTCCGCGGGGACGGACCGCGGGGGCTTGGCCGGAATCCGCTATTGCCAGTTCGGTGCCATATAGAAGTAGGGCTTGTTCGTACCCAATCTGGGGTTTATCGTACCCATTATGGGTACGAAGCGGATCGAACGGGGTCGGACGGCACGTCCCCAGCGTCGGCGCGCGGCGCCGAAGATGCCGTCGTCTGGGCTGGCCAGAATCTTGTTTACCCAGGTCCGTCAGCGAGTACTCGGAGTCCTGCTCGCGAACCCGGCGCGCAGCTTCTATGCGAACGAGATCATCGGGCTCGTGCAATCGGGAACCGGGGCCGTGCAGCGCGAGCTCGCGAAACTGGAGGCATCCGGCCTGGTCACGGTCACGACAGTCGGCAGACAGAAGCACTATCAGGCCAACGCCCAATCGCCGGTCTTCGAAGAACTGCGAAGCCTCGCGCTGAAGACCTTCGCGCTGGCCGATGTGCTTCGTGACGCGCTAGCCCCTCATGCGACGAACATCCGCGCAGCATTCGTGTACGGATCGGTCGCGAAAGAGTCGGACCGCGCGTCCAGCGATATCGACGTGATGATCATCGCCGAGCGGGTGACGTACGCGGAGCTGTTCAGCAGTCTCGACGAGGCATCGGCCCGATTGGGCCGCAAGATCGCCCCCACCCTCTACACGCCGGCCGAGTGGTCCGATGGGCAGAAACGGAAGAATGCCATCGTGGCCCGCGTGCTGGCCCAGCCCAAGATCTGGCTGGTGGGCGGCGAACCTGACCTCGGGCCGCCCTGAGGCGTCTCGGGTACCGGGCAACCAGGCGGTGTATCGTCTTCCGGACTCTTCACTACACCCTCGGCCTCGGACCAGGTTTGCCCACTCCGTCATGGTGGAGGAAGGGCAGGGTAGACCTGCTTCCAGATGGTACCGTCAAGGACCATCAGCCTGCCTTCGGTGTCGGCCCAGGCCAGCGTCCCCCGATCCCGGGAAGTGACGCTGCTCAATGCGCCAACGTTTGGGTAGCGGTTCACGGTGACCGGCAACCACTGTCCGCTGCCGCTCAAGGCCTCGAGACCCGTACCGATGCGACCGTCGGAGATCTGCCTGTTGATGAGATCGCTCGTGCGCAGATTAGACGCAACGAATTGTCCAATGTCAGTCGAAGTCAGGCGCGGCAGGCGCAGGCGGCGATTCGGCGCCAGCAGCGCGGAGCGGTTCGATGCGTCATTGATCTCGATGGCACGATACTCGAAGGTCGGAGGTGACGGAGGGGCCTGCGGCGTCTCGATCTCGAGAATGCCTCCGAGAATCGCTGTTTCGGATCCGCTCAGGATCCAGATCTGATTGTCGCCCGCCAGCAATCCACCCTGCAGGTGAATCCTCGGATTCAGGATCGTCACCCCGTTGCAGGCTCCTGTGGCTCCAACTGCAATCGCCTTCCCGACGTTCCGCTTCCGAACGAAGCTCGTGCCGCTG
This sequence comes from Candidatus Eiseniibacteriota bacterium, assembly GCA_036845125.1. Lineage (GTDB taxonomy): Bacteria > Eisenbacteria > RBG-16-71-46 > RBG-16-71-46 > RBG-16-71-46 > DAIUEO01. The sequence goes on from DAIUEO010000068.1 coordinate 14,246, forward strand.
ATCGTAGTACCGGTGCAAGCGGTGTCCAGATACATGAACCAGCTTGGTGTTCCGGTCCCGTCCGTTTCCTCGAACCAGCATCCGTCGAAGTGGCATGCGCGGGCGCCGGTTAAGTAGGCGAACTCCGTTGCTCCGGTGAGGTTCTGAACGAACCTCGCACTACTGAAGTTGACGCCGTCGCAGCCGTCCAAGTGAACCGCATGACCCTTGAAGTCGGTGACGACACAACCCCGAAAGAAGTGCGTGGTGTTGCGTTTCTCGATCAAGATCGCGGTGGACTTGTTTCCCCCGAAGATGCAGTCCGTGTAACTACCTTGAATCGAAATCGGTGGTTGCAAGTTCTCGGGCTGCCCCGCGGCAAGGCCCCCGCGGACGTAGAGGCCGAGTTGTGCGCAGTTCCTGACCACATTGTTGCGCAATTGAATGCGCCGGTAGACGCGGCCATCGTTGACCCCGGGGACATGGACCTCCCCGATCACGATTCCGTGGCCTGAGCTGGCACTACCGACGCCACCGTCAAACGTCATCCCTACGACGGTCGTGAACCCACGCCGGATCGTCAATAGATCGAAGGTCGCTGCCCCGCTGGCCCGTTCGATGATCGTGTTGTCGGGCCCGTCCCCGAACAGGTGAATCGTGGGAGCGAAATCGTACGGCGCGGAGTCCGCGGCGTAGGGGACGACCAATCCGCTTTCGAGCTTGTAGTTCCCGCCTGGAAAGTAGACCCCACCACCACCCCGCGCGACGGCGTCGTCAATCGCCGCCTGGGGGTTGATGAGACCCGCAACCGTACGATAGCGAGGGCAGCTGACATCGTAGATGTTGCAAGACATGCGGCGGCCTTCCGAATCGTCATCGATAGAGCGATCGCACGCGTCCCCAGGTGCTGCTCTTGCTTGGAGTGCTGAGCGGGCAGTCGGCGATCGCGTCGGCCTGCCAAAGCACATGGCTCCGCTGCAGCGGATTGATCATTACCAAGCTCGCGTTGCAATCACCGCCAAAGAGCTTTAGCTCGTTAACCACGACGCATCCCGGCTCGGAGCACCCCGAGCAAGCGCCCGTGCTCGTGCTCTTGACATGACCGAGCTGGAGTGTGAAGCCGTAGTATTCGATCCCCATCGCGATCGCCCGCGGGTCGGTCGAAACAAAGCCCTCAAAGACCACCCGCGTCCGGTGGATGTCGCCGCTGTACTGACTAATGATCAGCCGGATACCGTCGGACTGCCCGAGAACGAAAGGAGGAAAGTCCCCAAAGGCTCGAGGACACGACTGTGATCCGGGGTCGTGAACGATGCTGAGCCCCGAAGTATCTCGACATGGGGGGAAGGGGAGTTGGTTATCGGGAATGCCTCGGGCTGATATCCGCCACCAATCGGGAACCTCAGTCCCGAACGAAATGTCCATGCTCCCTTGGAATCCGCACACCGAATCAAGAGCCGCGGGGGCCTCGAAGGACATCACCAAGCTTTCGTGCCCGGAGTTGACTCCACACGAAAAGGATTTCGCGATGCTGCCGGCCGCACCGCAGTCGTCCCAGGACAGGTTGATTCCTTCCGCCTTTGCGACGCCAGCGGAGAGCACAGTGGCGAACAGTGCAACGATGATCGTTCTCATGACCACACCGTCTGCCAGGCGCTACCGTCGAACACCTTGAGCGAGGGGGGTGAATCCAGCCATGCTAGCGTTCCCCGATCGCGCGAAGTAGAAGCGGTCAGGTCCGCGGCGGAGGCGTACCGGTTGACGGTGAGCGGCAGCCAGGTGGAGTTGTTGTTGAAGGCCTCGAGGCCGGCGCCAATCGTGCTAGCCCCAAGCAACCGGTTCACCACGTCGCTCGTGCGGCGATTCGATGTCAACCAGGCCGCGATTTCGGCGGACGAGAGTTTCGGCAGGCGCAGTCGCTGCATAGGAGCGAAGGCCGCGCTGAAGTTGCCCGTGTCTTGGACTTCCAGCGACCGGTAGACTGTGGTTCCTGAGCCGACGACTAGGACGACACCTCCGAACAACGCCACCTCAGAGAGGGGGTCCAGGATCAAGATCTCGCTGGGCTCGCCGCCAGGCGGAAGTCCAGTGAGATAGATTGTCGGGCTCAAGATGACGACTCCAACGGGCGGCTCAGCGCCCGACTCCATGCGAATCACCCGTGCCAGGTTCTGCTTCCGAATAAACTGACAGTTCGCGATCGTCGTGCCCGTGCACCTTCCCGACATCGAAAGGAACCATTGAATGCTTCCGGAGCCGGCGCTCGACTGGGTCTCCTCGAACCAGCAATCGAGGAACTCGCAGCCCCTGGCGTCGTCAATGTCGACGTAGGGTTGGTCGTTGGATTGGGTGGCTTCAACTGTGCATTCGTGGAAGGAAACGCCGTTGCACTGGGAGAGCCGGATTCCCCTGTTTCGAAAGAGGTCGACATGGCACCCACGGAACGAATGCCCCATGCAACGCGCCTCGATCGCGATCCCGCCACCAGGCCCAGTGCCACGGTTGGCGGAAAACATGCAGTCGGTGAAGCTCGAGTCGAGAGAGATCGGCGGCTGGACCAGCGGATCATCGAGATTGATGCCACCGGGGAGGTAGAGCGAGTTTTGCGCCGCGCCCCGAACGACACAGTTGTTGAGCCGAATCCCACGAACTACTCGGTTGTCATTCTGCCCCGGTGAATGGACTTCGCCAACCACGATTCCATGTCCGAAGAAGGCGCTTCCTGCGGACCCATCAAAGGTGATTCCTGAGACCGTGGTGGAGCTTCGGCGGATCTCGAGATTCGAGAACGCTGCGCCGCCACCGAGTCGCTCGATGATGGTGTTATCGGGTCCATCCCCCACTAAGTGGATGGCGGGGGCCGGGTCGAACGGCGAGGAGTCAACCGCCCACGGGATGATGATCCCGCTCGGGAGCTGCCACGGATCCCCTCCGGGGACGTAGACGACTCCTCCGCCGCGGTTGGCCGCATCGGTCACGGCGGCCTGAATGGGATTGGCCGACGATCGGTAGCGCTTGCTCGACGCATCGAAGACTTCGCAGCACACGGCTCTAGTCTCCAGCCGGGCTGGGAATGGCCCGCTCTTCGACCGCGACACTGAACGGGAAACCCTTTTCGGGTAGGAACTGGAAGCTGCAGCTCTCGATGCGGGGCGGGGGCGCGAGGGCTGGAAGGTGGGTGACGCTCGACCCCGTGCGACCAGAATCTCCGGGATACTGACGGGGAAATTCGTCAGCTAACGGGGCGTCGCCCCCCCCGTTTGCAAGTCGTTGCTGATCATACAGTTACGGAATCTGATCATGACGACCTCCGGGCACATCCTCGCAAACAGGATGCTAGGAGCGCCGGAGTGGGCGGGTCAACCAGAAAATCAGGGAAGCCCGCGCATGCGGCGCCACGCCCACTCGACGCCGAGCAGGCCCACGACGATCGCGAACACCCAGGGCGATTCCCAGAGGCGCACCGATTCGGTGCGGCCGCGCGCAAGGCGCGAGGAATCGAGGCGGCGTGCCCATCCGCCGACATTGTGTGCGTCGGTGGAGCTGCCGCCGCTCGCGGCCGCCAAGGCCGCGAGGCCGGCGCTGTCGGGCCGCGTCTCCGCGGTCTCGAGGCTCCACGCATCCACCGCGAGGTCGGACGTCGCGCGGCCCAGTTCCTTCCCGCCGCGCGAGGCGCGCGCGCTCACCCGATAGCGGCCGGGCGGCAGGTCCTCGAACGCCGCTTCGTAGGTCCCGGCGGCCCGAGCCTCGAACTTCGCGGAGCGGCTGCGCCCGCGCTCGTCGGTGATCTCGCCCTGGACGGCGGCGCCGCCGAGCGGCCGGAACTGCTCGTCCTGGACGGTCGCGATCAGCCGAACCGTCTCGCCCCGCGAAGTGAGC
>DAIUEO010000069.1:0-18055 GCA_036845125.1 Candidatus Eiseniibacteriota bacterium
GCGGGCGCGAAGAAGACGGTGGGTCTCTACTTCATGTACGACGTGAAGCAGTACGACCCGGCGGAATGGTCCTCGCCCCCGCTTGAAGCGCGCATCGTGGACAAGCCCGGCTTCGGCAAGGTGGTGATGGGACGCGGCGCCGTGAACCAGAAGGGCCCGGAGTCGGCGCTGCTCGCCGCGCTGCACGCCATCCGCGGTGCCGGCAAGAAAATGCCGGTGAACCTGGTGATGGTCGCCGAGGGCGAGGAGGAGATCGGCTCGCCCCACATCGGGCAGATCGTGCACCGACCCGAGGTCGAAGCCGCGCTCCGCCGCTGCGTCGGCGTGTTCATGCCTTCGGCGTCGCAGGATCCCGACGGCGTCGTCACGGTGAGCCTCGGCGCCAAGGGAGTGGTCGAGCTGGAGCTGGTCTCGAGCGGCGAGAAATGGGGCCGGGGACCGGCGAAGGACATCCATTCGTCGCTGAAGGCGATGGTGGACAGCCCGGCGTGGCATCTCATCAAGGCGCTCAACACGCTGGTCTCGGAAGACGGCAACACGATCACCATCGACAACTACCCGACGCCGCGGCCGCTCTCGGACGAGGAGCGCGCGATGATCGCGGAGGCCTCCAAACAGCGGAGCGAGGAGCGGTCGAAGAAGTCGCTCTCGGTCTCGCACTGGATCGACGATCTGCCGTGGCTGCAGGCGAACGAGCGGCTCGAATCCCAGCCGACCGTGAACATCGAGGGCCTGGTGGGCGGTTACACGGGCCCCGGGGGCAAGACCATCCTGCCGCACCGTGCGGCCGCGAAGCTGGACCTGCGGCTCGTGCCCGACATGAAGAAGGATGCCGCCGTCGCGGCGCTCAAGTCGCATCTCGCAGCGCACGGCTTCGGCGACATCGAGGTGAACGTGACGGGCGGCTACGACCCCACCGCCACACCGTCGTCGGCGCGGCTCATCCAGGCGCAGATCTCGTTGTTGAAGGCTGCGGGGATCGACCCGGTGCTGTGGCCGCGCAATGCGGGCTCCTACCCGGGCTACGTGTTCACGGGCGAGCCCTTGAAGCTCGCCTCCGGACACTTCGGTCTCGGCCACGGCAGCGGCGCGCATGCGCCGGACGAGTACTACGTGATCGAATCGTCCAACCCGAAGATGCAGGGCTTCGACGGCGCGGTGCTGTCCTTCGCGCAGTACCTCTACGAACTCGCGAAGTAGAACCGGTATCAGGACAGTGGCAGGGAAATCGGCTTCGAGTCAGAACCCCGATGGCTGACGTGAAGAATCCGGTGTCTTTCGCGACGTTTCTCCTCCGAGCAGTCGTCACCCTGACCCTCATTGCGGCTCTGGATACTCATGCCGGGGAACCGTGCAGTCACGTCGTCTCATACTTCCTCTTCCCCTACCAGGGATCGCACTCAAGATCCCACGAGTGGCGGCTCTTCGACCCGTTGAGTCACGTGGATACACTGTTCCTCGCGCTTCCGGATGGGTTTGAAGGGGTGCGATGGGACACGGCATTCAAGAATGCCTACTTCAGTTCGGGCGATTCATCCTGCCGAGTGGAGTGGCGGCTCGGCGCCGGTCCGAAAAGGATCCCCGCGATGCCCTCGGAAGGCGACAGCGGCTCAAGTGGCGACATTGCGGTCGTGACCTCTGAGGACCTGGAGAGCGCAGCGTGGTATGAGACATGGGAAAGCAGGATCATCCCATTCGACACCTCGAGCGCGACTCTGTCGAAGCTCGATGGTCCCGGCTACTCGTCGGATCAATGGTTCTTTCTTCCGACGCTGGCCGCATCCAGTCGAGGCGTGGCATTTCAATTGTCGGGATCGCTGGCGCCCGAACACGATTGGGTCGGCGTGGTTGGACCGCTCTATTTCGTGGACCTGCGTCGTCGCCTCAAGGCGAAGATCAGAGACACGGAGAATGAGGGAATCATGAGGTCGCTCTTCGCCGAAGAATGCGGAGTGTTGTTGATTCCAGGGGCTTCTGGAAATCCCAGATTGATCGATTCGACGGGGCGCGAGTTGCATGAACCGCCCTGGAATTCTGAGGGCGCATTGTGGGTCCCTCGTCCCCGACGCTAATCGAAGAGACGGGGAATCGGGCGGCAGGCAAGGTTCAGGGGAAGCACGGCGGTCACTGCCGCGCTTCCAGCCGGCCCCGCACGATCTTCAGGTGATGCTGCTCGTGCAGGACGCAGAAGAGCAGCATCTCGCGCACCGTCAGCTCGCCGACGAGCGGGTGCTTCATGGCGTGCCGGTCCAGGTTCTCCTCGGTCCACGACGACGCCGAAGACCGCAGGCCTGCGCTCGCCTGGACGAACCCTTCCACCAGGTCGCGAGCCGTGGTCCCGGGCGCGACGACCACCACTCGCCCCATGTCGAGCAGCCGATCGCGGGACGTGCTGGCGAGTGAGGCGTTGGCCGCATCGCGCACCTCCGCGTAGGGACGTGACTGTCCGGTCGAGTGGAGTCCGAGCGCCCCGGAGCGCAGCCCCTGGTCGATCGCGGAGCTGGTCCGGGTCAGATGGACCAGATGGTGCGCGGGGCCCCATTGCTCGGGGTCACCGGTGAAGATCGCCTCGTCGGGCTGGCCCGAGAAGAACCCGGCGATGATCCCGGCGTTCGACTCCAGCGCCGCGATGATTTCTTCCCCGGTTACCGGATGCATCATGAGCACCTCCCCACCGTGGGCGGCAGGGCTTCGCCGCGGGGGCAGGATACATGCTGAGAACCCGTTCGCTGCAGGGGCGGGACCGTTCACCGCAACCGCTGGCCCCCGGAGAACCGGAACCGGCATGATCGCCGGATGATCTCCCACGCCACCGGGCGCCGGCTCCTCATCGTCGGCTTCTGGGTCCTGTTCGGAGCCGTCTCCGGTCTCCAGATCCAGATCAGCATGCTGGCCCACCACCACTCCTGGCCGCGCGTCATTACCTATCAGGTGCTGGTCTGGGGACTGTGGATCGGGTTCTCGTTCGCGATCGGGCGCCTCGTTAGCGCCTTCCCGCTGGCGCCGCCGCGACCCAGAACCTTCTTGGTGCACGGCGTCTTCGCGCTCGCGTTCGGAATCGTGCACATCCTGTTGTGGGTGGGGTGGGAGTTCATCCTGGTGCCGTTCGACCTAATGAACCCCACCGACTTCGGCCGGCAATTCCAGTCGATCGCGCTCTACCAGATGCCGGCCGAGCTCATCCTCTATGCACTGGTGGCACTGGCCCACCATGCCGATGCGGTCGTCCAGCACGAGCGCGCGAGCGAGCGCCGCGCCGCCCAGCTCGAGGCGTCGCTCGCGCAGGCACGCCTGACGGCGCTCGAGCTCCAGACCCAGCCGCACTTCCTGTTCAACACGCTCAACGGCATCGGCGCACTGGTCCGCGCGGGCCAGAACCCGCAGGCCCTTTCGATGATCGGCGGGCTCTCGGACCTGCTGCGCTACGCGCTCGATCGCAGCGGCGGCCCGACGGTGGCGCTCGAAGAGGAGATGGGCACGGTCGGGCGCTACCTCGAGATCCAGCGCATCCGTTTCGCCGACCGGCTGTCGGTGGAGGTGACGCCGGCACCGGGGACGCTGCGCGCCGCGGTCCCGGCGCTGCTGCTGCAGCCGCTGGCCGAGAACGCGGTGCGCCACGGCATCTCGCGGAGCGAGGCGCCGGGCCGGATCACGATTCGCACCTCTCGCGAGGGCGAGAACCTGGCGATCGAGATCTTCAACACGGGCCGTCTCGATGCGGTGCGCCGGAACGGGATCGGGCTTTCCACCACCGCGGCGCGCCTCCGGGAGATGTACGGGGATCGCGCGCACGTGGAGCTGGTGGAGCACGACGGCGGCGTGCGGGCGCGCGTGACGCTGCCCTACACCGAGGCGCCATGAGCGAGCCGCTGCGCGTGATGATCGTCGACGACGAGCCGCTCGCCCGTCAGGCGATCCACCTGCTGCTCGAGAAGGACGCCGACGTCGAGATCGTCGGTGAGTGCAGCGGCGCCGGCGGCGCCGCCATGATCGAGCACGCCCGGCCCGATCTGCTGTTCCTCGACGTGCAGATGCCGGAAGTGGACGGCTTCGACCTGCTCGAGGAGGTCGGCGTCGACCGCGCTCCGGTCGTGATCTTCGTCACTGCCTATTCCGAGCATGCGCTGCGTGCGTTCGAAGTCCACGCGCTGGATTACCTCCTCAAGCCGATCACCGATGAACGATTTGCCGAGGCCCTGGCACGCGGCAAGGAGCTGGTGCGCCTGCGGCGCGGCGGCGCCGCCGCGGACCCGAGCCTCGCGAACCTGCTCCGCGAGCGCTCCCGCCAGACCCGCCGCATCCTGGTGCGCGACCGCGACCGCACGCGGGTGATCGACGTGGACGCGATCGACTGGATCGAAGCGGCGGACTACTACGCGGTGATCCACGCAGGAGGCGAGTCGCATCTCCTCAGGGAGACCATGACCGAGCTGGAGCAACGGCTCGACCCCGACCGGTTCTTCCGGGTGCACCGTTCGACGATCATCCATCTCGACCGCGTGCGCGAGATCCACCCGCTCTTCCGTGGCGACCGCGAGCTCGTGCTCGCCGATGGGACCCGGGTCCGCCTCTCGCGCGCCCGCCGGGCGGCGTTCGAAGCCCAGATCGCGGCGACTCGCCCCGCTTCCTGACCGGTTCGCTGCACCGCGACCGCGGTCCACTGCATTCCAGTCCCCGCGGCGTTCCGCGGGTGCCACGATGCGTGCGCGTCGCAACCCCGCGACGAATCACCGCCAGGAGGGTCACCATGAAGCACAGCATCACGGCCGCACTGATGGGCGCACTCGCGCTGTCGGTCGCATGCGCCGAGGCCAAGCCCTACACCCGCAATGTCGCGATCGTCGTCTACGACAACGCGGAGCCGCTCGACTGGACCGGACCGTTCGAGGTCTACAACGACGCCGCACACTTCGGATCGGCGAACGGAGAGGATGCGTTCAACGTCTACATCGTCTCCAAGACCAAGGACCCGGTGAACGCCCAGGGGCTGCATGTCGTACCCAGCTACTCCATCAAGGACGCTCCCAGGCCCGACATCGTGCTGTTCCCGGGCGGGCCGTCCAGCCGCATCACCGACGATCCCGAGTTCTTCGCGTGGGCGAAGAAGGCCGCCACCGAGGCCGAGATCGCGCAGTCGGTGTGCACGGGCGCCTTCGTGCTCGGCAAGGCCGGGCTGCTCGACGGGCTCGAGGTCACGACCTTCCACGGCGCGATCGACGGGCTCCAGAAGCGCTACCCCAAGGCCAGCGTGAAGCGCGGGCGGCGCTTCGTGGACAACGGCCACGTCGTGACCACCGCCGGCATCTCGGCCGGCATCGACGGCTCGCTGCACGTCGTGGCGCGGCTGCTCGGCCGCCAGGTCGCCGACGGTGTCGCCACCTACATGGAGTACGCCTGGTCGCCCGAAGCCTCGCTCGCGACCGACTACTCGTACCTCAATCCCAGCACCGATGATCGTGGCCGCCTGTCGCAGACGGGCGACATGCACTACAGCAGCAAGAACTACGCGGAAGCGGAGAAGGTCTATCGCACTCTGCTCGAAAGCAACGCCAAGGACCAGGACGCGTGGATGAGCCTCGGCATGGCATTGAGCGCCCAGGACAAGCACGCGCAGGCGGGGGATGCGTTCATGGCCAGCGTCAAGGACTCCAAGGAGCCGATGACCGGCCACCACCTCTATCTCGCGGCGGTCGAGTACGCGAAGGCGGGAAGCAAGGAGCAGGCGATTGGCGCGCTCGAGAAGGCGTTCGCGGCCGGATACAAGGACCGCAATCTCGAATCCGAGCCGGCGCTGGCGGCGATCGCCTCGGATCCCCGCGTGAAGGAGCTGCTGGCGAAGCAGTAACGGGGCGTAGCCCCGTGGGGCCCGCTAGCGTGCCTGGGGTTTCCGGATCCTACCCACGGCGCGCGGCGGGCCCGCCAGCATCGCGATCCAGCTCAGTGGAACCATGCGGGCGGCTCTCGAGTAGTGCCGCACGCCTGCGAATCAGAGGGCGGCAACGGCATCACTGCCTTGCCGCCTCTTCTTCCTGCGCCCTGAGGCATGTAAAGCACCCTTGACAACATGTAAAGGACGCTTTACTATGACTTCGCGACCAGAAAAGTCCGCGACCCACCAATCGGTGGCGGCGCAGGACGAAGGCGCGAAGGCAGCAGCGAAGCCGTCGGGTTGCCGCAGGAGGAAGATACGATGCCCGCAGACACGATCTGGAGAGATTCCGCCGGCGCCCGTCGCATCTGGTGGAGTGCCGCAGCGTTCGCGCTGGCGTATGGCGCCGCGCGGTTCGCCCTCAAGCTCCCGGAGCTCGCAACTCCGGCGCGCGTCACCGTGGCGCTCGTTCCGGTGGCGGCCTTCGCATGGTTCGCGCTCAATTGGATCCGCGCGATCCGTGCGCTCGACGAGCTCGAGCGCCGTGTGCAGCTCGAAGCCCTCGCGTTCGCATTCCCGACATTCATGCTGCTCCTGATGCTGCTCGGCATGCTGCAGCTCGTGACGGTCCTCGACTCCGGAAACTGGAGCTACCGTCACGTATGGGCGTTCATGCCGGTACTGTATTTCGTGGGTCTGTTCCTGGCCCGGCGCCGCTACCAATGAGGACCGCCGTCATGCTCCGCCGCCTCGTCGACGTCGCGATCTTCGTTCTCCTCGGCTCGCTGTCTGGTCGCGCGGCGCCGGCCGCCGAAACGACACCGCGCCCCGCTCTCGAAGGAGCCTGGGAGGGAACGCTGAACGGCGCTTTGCGGGTCGTGCTCAGGATCGATCGGCGGCCGGATGGGATGCTGCACGGGGTGCTCGACAGTCCCGACCAGGGAGCGCTGGGCATCGAGATGGACAGCGTCTGGGTCGCGGGCGACACCGCGCACTGCGAATGGCGCCGGCTCAAGGCTTCCTACGTCGCGGTGTGGAGCAGCGACGGCCGGGAGCTCGTGGGGAACTGGACCCAGGGGGCGTACACGCTGCCGCTCACCATGAAGCGCCTCGATCAGGCGCCCCAGTACCGGAGGCCTCAGGAACCCACTCCCCCCTACCCGTACGACGCGGAAGAGGTCGGCTTCCCGAATCCCGATTCAGGATTCCGACTGGCGGGAACACTGACGCTGCCCCGGGCACGCGGTCCCCATGCCTGTGTCCTGCTGATCAGCGGCTCCGGCCCCGAGGATCGTGACGAGACGGTGTTCGGTCACCGCCCGTTCCTCGTCCTCGCGGATGACCTGACGCGCCGTGGAATCGCCGTGTTGCGCGTCGATGACCGGGGCGTCGGAGGGTCGACCGGGGATCCGGTGGGCGCCACGTCACAGGACCTCGCCGGCGATGCGCGCGCCGCGATCGCCTTTCTCAAGACCCGAAAGGACATCGATGCGCGCCGCCTGGGGTTGATCGGGCACAGCGAGGGCGGCCTCATCGCGCCCCTGGTGGCGGTGGCCGAACGCGGCGTGGCGTTCATCGTGCTCATGGCCGGGCCCGGCGTGCCGGGGGATTCCATCCTGTACGCCCAGGGCGAGCTGATCCTGCGGGCACAGGGTGCGTCGGAGACGACGATCGCGGCCCAGCGACGGCTGCAGCGGGAGGTGTTTGCCACCGTCCGCGAGGAGCCCGACACCGCGAAGGCGGCCGCCCGGATCCGGGCCGCGTTCCTGGAGTTCGCGAGCCAGCTCCCCGAGTCGGCCCGCGCCGGCCTCGGCTCGAGCGCGATCGCTGCTCAGATCCGGCAGGTGCGCTACCCGTGGTTCCGCTACTTCATCGACTACGATCCGTGCCCGACGCTCCGCCGGGTGAAGTGCCCGGTGCTGGCGATCAACGGCGAGCGCGACGTACAGGTCCCGGCCCGCGAGAACCTGGATGCGATCGGGCAGGCCCTGCGCGAGGGCAGGAATCGCGACGTGACTCTGCGGGCGCTGCCCGGCCTCAATCACCTCTTTCAAACCTGCCGCACGGGCGCCGTCTCCGAATACGTGACGATCGAGGAGACGATCTCGCCCGCGGCGCTCGCGATCGTCGGCGATTGGGTCGTGGCCCGCACCAAGCGATGAAGAACGACGTTCGATTGCTGCGGACCGAGCGCTCGTGGTCGCAAAGCGACCTCGCGGAACGCCTGGGGGTCTCCCGCCAGACGGTGATCTCGATCGAGACCGGCAAGTACGACCCGAGCCTTCCGCTCGCCTTCAAGATCGCGCGTCTGTTCCGGAGGCCGATCGAGGACGTGTTCGAGTACGAGCCCGAACGGTGACGCCCGTAAAGGCGGTCACGCCGCGCGGGTGACCACGCGGTGCAGCGCGATCAGGTGCTTACAGGGTCCGCGCTGAAGGCTCAGCCGCGTGTAGAACGCGCAATCGCAGCGCCCCGCGACCAGCCGCCCATCGTCACCCACCTCGCACATCACGCGATAGCGGCCCTTCACCATGGCCTCGTGCCGGCCGTCCTTCGTGACGAGCGATTGCACCTGGCCCTTCTCCACCATCTGCTCGGCATCGCGCTCGCGCTGGGTCACCGTGTCGGGATCCGGCGGGTTCTCGTCGAAGACCCGCCGCGCGAACCAGCGATCGGTGTCCGGGTCGTAAAGGGCCCGGCCGCGCAGGCAGAGCTGGTTGAGCGCGGCGCGATCGCCGCCCGGCAGCACCAGGTGCTCCTCGAGCGTCGTGAGGGTCCGATCCACCAGAGCCTCGTCCGCGGCCTGCGGCTCGAACAGGCGGAAGCAGTCGGCGTTCGTCCACTCGCGCGCCGACCACGGGCTCATCCCCAGCAGGAACGAGATGTCTCCGAGATCGCACGACCAGAACGAAGGCCCGCCGGTGCCGAGGAAACGGACGCGGATCGCCTTCGACCGCCCGAGCACCTTGTCGAGCAGCAGCAGACGCCGACGGCCCCATACCTTCACGGTCGCCGGCGGCCCCTCGTAGCTCGACTTCCGAAGTTCGAAGGTCCGGTTCCACGGCTGGACGGTCACCCGCGGCTCGGGGCCGAGCTCGAAGACGAGCCCGCGCGGCGACTCCTTCTCCTTCCGGCCCTTGAGATAGGCGAGCACGTTGCCGAGATCGATCGGCGCGAGATTCAACGTCTGCGTGGGAAGCCGCAGCGCGGCCTGCACCTCCAGGAAACCCCGCATCCACGATTCGGGCAGCTCGACCTTTTCCTCCCGGGTCGTGCGCTCGCCGCGCTCGACCACGATCCCCTCGCGCGCGACCTCGAGGTAGGTCGCCCCGCCGCTCCGGATCTGCCGCAGCCCCGAGACCAGACTCGGCGAGAAGTCGATGTTGGTGCAGCCGTACGACGGTATCCCGCAGCCCCTCGAGCGCATCCGGTCGCAGCGTGACCCGGCCGTAGCTGGACTCGTCGAGTGAGAAGGCCTCGAAGAACACTCCTTCGGGCGTCACCGTGATGAGCGGATCCAGCCGGCGCACGATCTCCTCCGGGCTCACGAACAGCTCGGAGCGCACCACGTCGTGAAGCGCGAGCAGGGCATCGCGGAACCCGAGCGGATCGAGCAGGCGCGCATGGAACCGCGTCGGGCTGCGTCGCAGGTTCGGCGCCAGGCGCAGGACGTCCGCGTCGAGGCCGCTGGAGCCGCAGTACGAGAGAACGGCCTCCATCGTCAGGCCGCGAGCAGGGGCTTGGAGAGCTTCTCGAACCTCGCCGGATCGGTGCGCGACAGCTCGACGATGCGGCGGCGGGCATAGCCCGGCAGCTCCCCGGGGAGATCCTTCATGCTCTTGAGAATGGCCTGCAGCACCGGCGTCGCCTCGAGCGCGAGCCCGTCCGCCAGCGCCGAGTACGCCTGCGGGCGGATCTTGGGATGAGCCTTGCCCAGTGCGGCCAACGCCACCGCGGCCTCCTTCGCCGCGCCGGTCCGCGTGGACGAGAGAGCGCGCGCCGCGGCCGCCACGGCCTCCGCGGCGTGTTCCGCGGCGATCGCCGGCGCACGGCCCAGCACGTCGAGACCCGCCGCCAGGGTCGCCGGATCCGACGACTCGAGGAGCGGGAGCACCTGCTCACCGAAACCGGCGAAATCGCCGGGCGTGGCCAAATCGAGAAACGTGCGCGCCGCCTCGCACAACTCCGCGTGCTCGAGCGATGCCCGGACGATCGCCGGTATGCGGCCGGCCGAAGCCGCGACCTTCCAGACCTCGTCGAGCGGCACGCCCTCGCCGGTATTGCTCGCGGCCGCATAACCCGTGCGCACGAAGAACGGCTCGCGCTGGGGCAGCAGCGCCTTCGAGCCCTTCCAGAAGTACGGGAGCGCGAAGCGCTCGAAGCCGATCGCCAGCATCTCCGCATCCCGGCGTTCCCACGCCGCCCACATCGTGCTGAGATGCGGGCCGAAGAAGTCGCGCCGATTGGAGTACTCGCCGACCTCCTTCGGGTACGGGTAGCGCACGAGCAGGTCGAGCGCCTTTTCGCGCCCGGCATCACCCCCGCGGAGGTAGAGCATCGCAATCGCGCGCTGCCATGCCTCGCCGAGCGCGAGCGGAAATTCAGTTTCCTCGCGGCTGTAGAGAGCATGGAGCAGGGCGACCGGCGCGAGCTCCCGGTCGGCCAGGGGATCGAGAATCCTGTCCCCCTCGCCGTCGTAGAACGCCGTGCTGACATTCGCCCGCGCGCTCCACGCCGCGCCGAACCGGTCCAGACCCTCGCGCGAAAGCAGCGTGGCCGCGGCCCCGGCGAGCCCGAAGCCGCGCTCGGGACCGATGAGCTGAATGAGATGGTCCGCGAGCCCGGCGGCGAACGGCGCGTTCTCGAATATGGATTCGGGAACATAGGTCGTGTCTTCGCCGAACCGGGGACGGGCTTTCGGGTTGACGCCCGGTCGGGTCGCGCGGTGTTCGAGGATCGCCTGGTGAACGGCCGTCAGAAGCTCCTCGGTTTCGGCGGAGCCGCCGGAATCCGGCGACTCCTCGTCGCGCAGATCCTCGTGAATGGAAAGCCTGATGGCGGCATGAAGCCGCGGCAGGCGTGCCTCGAAGGCGAGCTTCTGGAGCATGAGCAGCGCGCGCTCACTGCCGGGACCCGCGGCGGCCGATGCCACGGCTGAGGTGGTGGGCGCCTTCGTCTCGGAGGCCGCGCCCTCCGGCGTCTCTTCGACCCCACGCAGCGCCTCCTCCGCCTCACCGGGATATTGCCGCCGATAGTCCTCGATGGTCCGCTCGAAACCTGCCTTCAGATTTGGCGGCAGCTTTTCCAACGCGGCCTGCATGGCCCTGCAGAGGGCGACGCGATGTTCCTGCGAAAGCCCGTAGAAGTTTCTCGCGTACTGGACCAGGAGCGCCTCCCGCAGCTTCGCCTCGGCCTCCGCACCTCCCTTGCGCACCCGGCTAGTCAGCTCGACCACGACCGGGTCGTCCGACGTCTCATCGAGCAGCAGCGTGCGTCCCGAGGTCCAGCGGATCAG
The DNA here is from genome assembly GCA_036845125.1 of Candidatus Eiseniibacteriota bacterium. Lineage (GTDB taxonomy): Bacteria > Eisenbacteria > RBG-16-71-46 > RBG-16-71-46 > RBG-16-71-46 > DAIUEO01. The sequence goes on from DAIUEO010000069.1 coordinate 11,385, forward strand.
GGCTTCACCCCAGCGCTCGGAATTCTTCGCCAGCGTTTCCTGGACGGTCTGGTGTGCCCACGGCGGGATGTAGTCGGAGTTCGGCCAGTCGCGGTTGGCGTCCCCGACGAGGCCCATCACCCGGTAGCTGCCCCACTGGTACTCGCACAGCCGCACCAGGTGGTCGTAGCGGGCGGCCCCCACGAGAAAGATCACATCGTCCATGGCTTCCTTGCCGTAGCGACCGGCCTCGGTATAGGCATGGTTCGGCTTGAGCTCGAAGCTCATCTTCTCGTCGAGGATGGTCCGCGCCAGCGGGCTCACGACTCCGCCGAAGCTCCCCAGCAGCCCTTCGCCCGGCCGGAACGGATCGAGCGACTCGGCGGCCAGTGCGAGCAGCGGTCCGGCAGCGCACTCGCCGAGCTTGGGAAGGTACTTGCGGCAGAAGCGCCGCACCGAGGTCGAGGTGGATGCGGCGCCGAGCACGAAGCTTCGAACTGAGGATGAATTCTTCGCGATCTTCTCGAGCGCTGCCTTCGAGACGGGAGGCATGTCGGCGTGGCGGAGATCGGCGTAGCCACGAATGATGGAGAACGGGGTCTCGGGATTTCCGCCGGCGATGGCGGCTTCGATCTGCTTCTGGTGAGCAGGAGTGATCACGGCCATTCTGGAAGCCCTCCTCGCTCCGGTATCGGCGGGGCGAAGAAAGGGGTCCAGCCCGTGATTTGAGTCCCCCCCATCGCTCCCCTAGGGTGCTCGCTCGATTTGTTGCTTCAGGCACCTCGGAGCCCCGTTGCCCATCGCTCATCGCCTTTCAGCCGTGCTACTCGCACTCGTGGTCGGCGCTCCGCTCGTCTTCGCCGCGGAAACCGCCGATGTCGTCGTCGACCCCACCATCCCGGCCACCACCGGCGCCGACCCCGGTGGACAGGCGGTCGAAGGGACCCAGCTCAAGACCGGCAGTGGCATCACTCCGTTGTTCGCTCCGGTGCCGTTCAAGGACACCCAGATCGGATGGGGCCTCTTCTTGCTCGCCGGAGTGATACACCGTTTCGATCCCGACACGACGATCAAGCCCTCGACCGGCGCGGTGGGCGCCTTCTACACCGAGAACGACAGCTGGGGCTGGATGGTCATGGAGATGGCGCGGCTGAACCGGGACCAATGGCGGCTGCGCGGTCTCGTGAGCCACATGGAGATCCGCTACGACTTCTTCGGGATCGGCGAGGACGCCGGCGAGGCGGGGATCTCGATTCCGCTGGAGCAGGACCTCACGTTCGCAGTGGGATCGGCGCTGCGCCGGGTCCGCCAGGGCTTCTACCTCGGTGGATCGGTGGTCTGGATGCGCACGAGCGTGACGCCTCGAAATCTGCCGGCCGGCATTCCGCCGCCCTCGGCCGGGGACCAGGCGCAGGCCGATCTGTTCGCGCCGGGACTCCAGTCGGAATTCGACAGCCGCAATGACGACTACTGGCCGCGCGCCGGCTCGCTGGCCAACCTGAGGGCGAGCTTCTTCAGCAAGGACCTCGGCAGCTCGCGAGATTTCCAGCGCTACATGGCCTCGTGGTCGTGGTACCGGCAGCTGGGCTCCGAATCACGCGTGCTGGCGGCCAACGTGAACGGGGCGGCCGCCGCGGGCATCACCCCCTTCTACATGCTGCCGACGATCGGCGGCGGGATGTACGGGCTGCGCGGCTACCAGCAGGGTCGGTACCGCGACCGGGTGATGACTACCGCCCAGGTCGAATTGAGGATCCACAGCGCCGGCCGGGTCGGCGCCACGTTGTTCGGCGGGTTCGGCCAGGTGGCGCCCAGCCTCGGCGAGCTGTTCGACGCCCGCGTACTGCCGGCCGGCGGCGCGGGGCTCCGCTACCAGCTCACGAGGCAGTATCCGATGCACCTGCGCGCGGACTACGCCTGGGGCGTCGACGAAGGGCTGCTCTACTTCGCGGTGAGCGAGGCGTTCTAGGAGCTTCATGCTCCCCGCGGTCGCCGTCTAACGCCGCTTCGCGGGTAGCGGTGCCGGGATGCTCCCCTTCTCGTTCAGCTCCCGCACCACCGGGATCAGGTCGCCCACCCCGTAGAAATCCACGGCCACCAGGTTGGGCACCCGCCCGCGCTCGCGCCGGAAGGCGCGGATGCGCTCGAGCAGCTTCCGCCGCGAGTTCGCGACCGCGGCGTTGCTCGGCTTCGGCATCGGCGTGCTCTCGATCCAGTGGTTCATGAGCAGCAGGGAGCCCCCCTTTCCGCCACGATTGGGCCGGTTCGAGAAGTCGAGCGTGTCGCGGAATGAGTAGGGCGTCTCCTGAAGCACCTCGAAGGCGGGGTGATACCAGTCGACGCCGGCCGTCACGTTCTCGCCCATCACCAGCACGCGCTGATCGCTTTCCACCATTTCGCGCAGCGTCGGCCATGGCGGCCGGGCCGGGCCACGGTAGACGAAGTCGAGAAGCCCGCTCTCGCGGAAGCAGAGCTCGACGTCCTGCGGCGTGACGCCTTCGTCCTGGATCACGAAGATCACCACCTCGCCGGGATTGGCGGTCAGGAAGTCGCGCACCTCGCGCAGCATGGGAACGAAGGCCAGCGCCCCGAGCTCGCAGAAACCGTGGCACATGTAGACACCGCGCGCGCCATGCTTCTGTCCCGCCAGCCGGTCGCGAATCCGGATCACCGCGGCCATGCCTTCCGGCCCGAGTGCCGCCTCGTACTTGGCCATCGCCGCCTTCTCGTCCTCGAGCTCGGTCTTCACCTTGTCCCCCACCGGCACCCCGTAATGGACGTCGATGAGGAAGCCGCGCACGCCATCTTCGAGCTGACGGCGGATGCCGGCATCCTGGTTCGGGAACATCCAGCCTGGGTCGTCGGCGCCCCCCATGGAATTGTGCGAGGTCGGGAAAATCACCTGGTCGAGCGTGCGGTCGCACAGCGCGGCGGAGCCGTTGCAGGCGGTGAGGGTCGCGGGCGCCACCGTGACCTCGGTCGATCGGTACATCATCCACATCGCACCGCCGATGAGAAGAATCGCGATTCCCGTCACCAGCGCGATCGCCCGCCGGCGCACACGCGGGCGGTCGGCAGGGCGTGCCCGCTTCTCGATCTCCGGCAGCAGGTGGAGCGCCGCGGCGAATCCTTCGCGCAGTCCGGAGAACGTGACCACGAGGCCCGCGAACCAGCCGGCGAGGGTCAGCGACTGCAGCGGCCAGAACAGCAACGCCGCCCCGGCGAGCGCGCCGAGCAGCCCGCGGGCAAGCCGCATCCTCATGAGCGGCTGGTGGCCGAACATCCAACGCCGGACGCCGGCACTCCATCTCGCGAGCGCCACGCGCTCGAGAAGCGAGGCCGAAGCCGCCGACAGCACGAGGCCCGCGAAGCCGAGGCCGGCCGCCCAGGGCATGAGCCCCCTGAGAAAAGCGCCGGCGAAGCCGGCGAGCGGGGGCGCGAGATCGTCGCGCGCGAACAGCGCCACGATGTCGCCGCCGAACCGGGCGGTGATCCCGAGGACGAGCGCGAGTGCAGCGAGGCCGGCGCCGAGCCGCACGATCGCACGACGCCGGTCGCCGGAAAGCGCGGCGCCCACCGCGCACAGCACGATGCCGAGCAGCAGGAGCGCGAACGCGGCGACCCGCATGCGGTTCCCGATCCGCACGATCCGCATGGCCAGCTCTCCCCCACGCAGGGCGCCGAGCGAGCCGAGGGCGGTGTAGACCGCAGGAGGAACCCGCTTCGCCAGCGCGGGCTGGGTCTCCAGGGTGCTCCGGAGCAGCGCCCCGAGATCCTGGACGGTGAGGACGATCTCGTCCCCGCTGCCGGAGAGCATCGCGTGGTGCATCGCGCGCGCGCTGCGGCGGACGGCGGCGCGGAAGGGCGGCGAGGAAACCAGGCTGCGCCCGAGACCGATCAGCACGGGCCGCACCCCGACCAGGTCCGGCCGGGCATCGATCAGCTTGTCGGCGATCTTTTCCGCGACGAAGGTCGCGAAGCGCGGATCCTCGAAGCTGTCGGCGATCCGCTGCGCGAATCCGCGCTCGTTGAACACCGAGCGCGTCGCGTAGCCGAGCAGAAGGGCGAGGAGGATCAGCAGGATGCCGAGCATTCCGCACAACGCGGAGGCCAGACGACGGCCGCGGCTGACCTCGTGACCTGCGTGATTCACGGACTCTCCTGTGACAGACGGGCGGCGTGCTGCGAGGCCACGGGGGAGGTTGCGGAAGGCGGTGCGCAGTATACCTTGGGTGCTGTCTCGCCGTGGTCCTACGTGCCGGACGAGCCCCCGCGGCGGCGCCACAGCACGACCGTGGGCAGCGCGAACCTCCTCTCGAGGGTCGGTCGAACCGCGGACAGCCTACTCGCCCTCGGCCCCGACCCGCATTAACCTCCGGCGCCATGGCCGTACACGACGTCGACATCGTGGTGATGGGTGCCGGGCTCCAGGGGGCGGGTATCGCGCTCGAGCTGGCGCGCCGCGGCACCGCCGTCACGCTGCTCGACCAGGACGCGCACCCGATGAACCGGGCGAGCCTGCGGAACGAGGGGAAGATCCACCTCGGCCTCATCTACGCCGCCTCGCGCGACACGGCGTTCCTGCAGCTCGACGGCGCGCTCCGGTTCCGTTCGTCCATTGCGCGCTGGCTGCCTGCGGCCGAAGGGATCGCGGTCTCGACGCCGTTCCACTATCTCGTCGCCCGCGATTCGCTGATGACGCCGGACGCCCTCGCGGAGCACTATGCGGCGATCGAAGCGCGCTGCCGCGAGCTGCTCGACGCCGACAAGTCCCTCGATTACATGGGGACCCGGCCGGCGACCCTGTTCCGCCGCCTCGAGCCGCAGGAGATCGCGGCCCACTTCGATCCCGATCGCTTCATCGGGGGCTTCGCGACCGCCGAGCTCGCGGTCGACACCGACCGACTCGCCGACGCGATACGGCGCGCGATCGCGTCCTCGCCGCTCGTCACGTTCCTGCCGTCTCATCGCGTGCGCACGCTGAAGCAGAAAGGGGACGTCTTCGTGGTGGGCGGGAACTCGCCGGCGGGCGCCTGGCAGATCGAGGCGCGGCAGGTGGTGAACGCCACGTGGGAGCGCCGGCTGGCGCTCGATCACCAGCTCGGCTTCGAGCCGCCGAAGGACCTGCTCCACCGCCTCAAGTATCGCGTGCTTGCGCGGGTGCCCGACGACCTGCGCCACGCACCCTCGGTGTCGATGGTGCTCGGACGCTACGGCGATGTGGTGGTGCGCCCCGACGGCCTCGCCTACCTGTCGTGGTATCCGGCGGGGCTGCGCGGCTGGAGCCACGACATCGAGCCGCCGGCCGACTGGGACGGCCCCTGCCGCGGCGAGACGGCGAAGGACATGGCGCTCGAGGTGGAGCGCAGTATTCGCGAGGGGATCGCGGACTGGTATCGCGGGTTCGCGCGTTGCCAGGTGGTGCAGGTGGACGCGGGCGCCATCGTCGCCATCGGCCGGAGCGACGTCGACGATGCGGCGAGCGGCCTCCACGATCGCACCCGGATCGGCGTACGCTCGCGCGGCGGCTATCACTCGGCCGATCCCGGCAAGCTCACCACGGCTCCGTGGTTCGCAGTGCAGGTCGCCGACCGGGTCCAGGCGTTCCGCTACGTGCAGGGACTCCTTGCATGACCGCACGGCCGCCACGGAAGGTGGTGGCGCTCGTCCCCGCGTGGAAGGCGGCGCATTTCATCGAGCCCACGCTCGCCGCGCTCGCCGCTCAGACCCACGACGATTTCGAGGTGCTAATCTCGGACGACGCCTCACCGGACGAAACCGCGGTGCTGTGCGAGGGCTTTGCGGCCCGCGATCCGCGCTTCCGTCTGATCCGCCAGCCCGTGAACCTCGGCTGGGTGGGGAACGTGAACGCGCTCCTGGCCGCGGCGAAGGGTGAATACTTCACGTTCGCATTCCAGGACGATCTCCCGGAGCCGACCTATTTCGAGCGCGGCGTCGCGGCGCTCGAGGCCGAGCCGGACGCGATCCTCTCCTTCTCCGACATCGCGCTGGTGCATGCTGACGGCCGGCGCGAGGAGAAACGCTACACAGAGCTCGACGGCATCACGGACCGCCTCGAGCGCGCCCGGAGCATCGCCCGCCAGAACGGCTCGTGGTGGATTCCGAATCGCGGCGTGTTCCGCGCGCGCGCGGCGGCCGCCATCGGCGGACTGCGGCGCCACGCAGCCGGCGAGTTCTCGGCCGACTGGCCGTGGCTCCTGCACATGAGCCTGCTCGGATCCTTCGCGCGGGTGCCCGAGCGGCTCGTCACCAAGATCTACGTGGCCCAAAGCCTCTCGCGGAGCTGGCGCTTTGGCGCCCGGCAATGGGCCGCGGTGACGCTGTCCGCGATGGAGTCGGTGCGGCGCGCGCAGCTGCCGTGGGCGGAGGCGGCGGCAGTGAACGCCGAGCTCACCGCGTTCGCGGCAGGGTGCATCGGGCGCTCGATGCGGCGCATGGGGCGCGAGGCGCTGCAGGCGGCCGGGGCCCGGCGCAAAGCTGTGGCGGAGCCCGACGACCGTCAGTAGACTTCTACCACGCTCCTTCCCCGCCGAACGCTCTTCTCGACGCGCACGCCGGAGGAACGAGCGCACCTCCCGCAAAGGAGAAGGGTATGGCGATCGGAGCTTTGATCGGTCATCTCGCGCGGAACTGGGGGTGGATCGTGCTGCGCGGTGTCGCCGCGATCCTGT
>DAIUEO010000070.1:0-18054 GCA_036845125.1 Candidatus Eiseniibacteriota bacterium
CGGTGACGAACAGGCCCAGGCTCGTCTTCAGCGAGCCGTGGGCGTTCGAGAAGACCCCGGCCGACCTCAAGGACCTCCTCGGCAAGCGCATCAGCCAGCTCGGGCTGAGGCTAGAAGGCTCGCCGGTCGAGCGCTACGTGCTGCAGCTCTACAAGGAGCTCGATCAGAAGGGGCTCCACCGCTTCCGTCCGATCTGCTACCTGACCGACGAGTGGGGCTGCCCGGACGGTCAACCGGTGATCGGGATTCCGTTCTACCTCGCCGATCCCAAGCTCGCGAAGCTCGAGCGGCAGATGAACGGGCTCGAGGACGAGCGCGAGATCATGATGTACCTGCGCCACGAGGCGGGGCACGCGCTCAACTATGCGTACCGGCTCTACGTCATGCCCGAGTGGCGGAAGACCTTCGGCCCCTACAACCGGCGCTATCGCGACCACTACCGGCCAGTGCCGTTCAGCCGGAAATACGTCCGGCACATCGCCGGCTGGTACGCGCAGAAGCACCCGGACGAGGACTTCGCCGAAACCTTCGCGGTCTGGCTCACCCCGCGCTCCGGCTGGCGTAAGAAATATCGGCTCTGGCCGGCGTTCGCGAAGCTGCGTTATGTTGACCGCACGGTGAAGCGGCTGCGCGCCCAGGACCCGGCGGTCTCGACCGGTGATTTCGACATCACGGTCGAGGACATGAAGGTCACGGTCGAGCAGTTCTATCGCCGGCTGATGCGCCAGAACGGCGCCGCGGTCAATGTGGCCCTGGAAGCCGACCTGGCGGACCTGTTCGTTACCCCCGGTCGTCGTCGCAAAGGAGTGCGGCCGGCGGCCGAGATGATCGAGGAACACCGCGGGACCCTCACCGACAAGATCACCTACTGGACCGGGGTCAAGCGGCCGATCGTTCGAGCACTGGTGGACCGGATCATCCGGACCACTCGCGAACACAACCTGCAGGTCGAAGTGATCCGTGAGCCCGGCACGCTGGTCGAGCTGACGGTGTACGGCACGACGCTCGCGATGAACTACCTGACGCGGGGACGGTTCGTGCTCAGCTGATCGCCCGGTTTCCCGAGTCGGGCGGCACTTCCCAGGGAAGGGGAGGGAGCGGAATGGCCAAGCTCAGGATCGGCGTTCTCTACGACTACTGGTGGGATGACGACGAAGCCCGGGTCGAAGGAGAGCGTCCCAAGAAGAAGCCGCCCGAAGAGGACGTCGCGGCCGTCTACGAGGCGCTGAAGAAGGCCGGGCACAACCCGGTCTACGTTCGCCTCGACGGCACCCGCGAGAGCCTCATCGAGCTCGCGCGCTCGCAGAACGACCTCCTCTTCAACCTGGTCGAGTCCTTCGGCGGCGATGACGGCCACGACACCAATGTCGCCGGCTATCTCGAGCTGCTCGGACGCCGTTTCACCGGCTCGGGCTCGAACGGCCTCTACCTCGCGCAGGACAAGAACCTCGCGAAGAAGATCTTCACCTTCCACAATATCCACACGCCGTATTTCACGACCGTCTATCGCGGGCGCACCGAGCACTCGCAGGACATCCAGTTCCCGGTGATCGTGAAACCAGCGCGCGAGGACGGCTCGATCGGCATCCAGTTCGGCGCCGTGTGCACGTCGATCAAGGAGCTGATGGAGCGGATCGACTATATCCACGCCGAGTTCGACAGCCCCGCTCTGATCGAGGAGTACATCGAGGGGCGCGAGCTCTACGTGGGCGTGCTCGGCAACGAGAAGCCCGAGGCGCTGCCGGTCGTCGAGCTCGATCTCTCGAAGCTCCCCGAGGGGATCCCCAGGATCGCGGGCTCGGAGGTGAAGTGGGAGGAGGACACTGTCGCCTACAAGGCGACCAAGCCGTTCTTCCCCGACGACCTGCCCGAGGAGACCGTGACCCGGCTCCAGGAGACGGCGGTCCAGGCCTTCACCGCGCTCCAGCTCAAGGACTATGGCCGGATCGACTTCCGGCTCGCCGCCGACGGCAAGGTCCACGTTCTCGAGGTGAACCCGAATCCCTACCTGCTGCCGTCGGCCGAGTTCTCGATGGCGGCGCGCAAGTCGGGCCGCTCGTACAACGAGACCATCGGCGAGATCGTCGAGATGGCGATGAAGCGCTATTCGTCGTAGTCGCCGCGCCGGCCGAGCGGCCGCAGCGCCCTAGACAGTGTCGGCGTCGAGTGTCTCGGTCTCGCCGCGTGACACCACCACCGCTGCCGCGAGATCGCCCGTGACGTTGAGCGTGGTGCGGCACATGTCGAGGAACCGGTCGACGCCGAGGATCATGCCGATTCCCTCGGCCGGGACGCCCACCATGCCGAGAATCATCACCACCACCGGGATCGAGCCGGCCGGCACGCCGGCGGTGCCGATGCCGCCCAGGATGCAGATGAACACCACGTACACCTGCGTGCCGATCGTGAGCGGGACCCCGTAGAACTGGGCGAGGAACAGCACTGTTACGCCTTCAAACAGCGCGGTGCCGTTCTGGTTCGCGGTCGAGCCGATGGTGAGCACGAACCGGCTCACGCTCCGCGGCAGCTTGAGATGCTCCTCGGCGACGTAGATCGAGGTCGGCAGCGTGGCGTTGCTCGAGGCGGTGGAGAACGCGGTGAGCATCGCCTCGCGGATCCCGCTGAAGAAGCGCACCGGGCTCATTCCGCCGAGCCACCACACGGCGATCGAGTACACGACAAACTGGTGGATCGCGAGCGCCAGCACCACCACCAGCACGTAGGCGCCGAGCTGCCGCAGGATGTCGTAGCCGAGCCGCGCGGTGAGGGTGAAGAGCAGGCAGGCGACCCCCACCGGCGCGGCGCGGATCACCAGGTCGAGCAGCCGCATCACCACGTCGTAGAGCCCCTGCAGCATCTCCTCGAAGCGGCGCGCGGGCTCGGTGGGGGTGAGCGCCAGACCGATCCCGAGCAGCAGCGCGAACACCATGACGGCGAGCATGTCGCCGTCGCCCATCGCCTTCACCACGTTCTGCGGCACGAGCCCGACCAGGAAATCCACGCCTGAAGTGCCGGCCGGCATCTGGGCGGCCGGTTTCTCCACCGAGCGCGACATCAGCACCTGGCGCAGCTCGGGGGAGAGCCCGTCGCCCGGACGGAACACGTTGACGAGCGTCACCCCGATCAGCACCGCGATCGCCGACACCACGACCGTGTAGACCAGGGTCTTGAGGCCCACGCGGCCGAGCCGCGACAGGTCGCCGAGCCCGGTCACACCCAGCGCGAGCGCCGAGATGATGAGCGGGATCACCAGCACGAAGAGCAGGCGGAGGAAGATGCGGCCGACCGGCTCGGTCACCCACTTCACGAAGAGGTCGAGCCCCGGCGTGCCGCCCCACAGCAGATGCGCGACGACGCCGAGCACGATTCCGGCGATCAGTCCGAGGATCATCTGCGTGACGAGGCCGCGGCGCATGGCGCGGCAGTATCGTCGGGCGCGCGGCGGCGGGCAAACGATGCGGCCGGGATCGCGTTTCCACGCTGGTCGCCACCGCCGCCCTGACGTAGCTTCGGGAGGCATGCTCCTTCGCACGCCCGATAACGGCGACGCCGCGTCCGCTCCACGAATGCTCGTTCTGCTGGGGCTCGCGGCCGCGGCGCTCGGCCTGATCGCGGCGCGGGCGGCGACGCCGGGGGCGCCCGTGCTGCCGCCGCTCGTGTTCGTGTCGCGGGCCATGCCGGCCCTGAGCGCCCAGATTCCCGGGCTCGGTCCCGGCGGGCGCACGCTCGTGACCGGTGGGGTGCTGATGACGCGCTCGGCCGCGGGCACGGTCGAGCCGCTGCTCCGCGAGGGGAGCTTCTACGACGTCGCCGACCCGGCGGTCTCCCATGACGGCGAGTGGATCGCCTTCGCCGCGGTGGCCGCTCCGGAGAGCGCGTGGCGCATTCAGGTGGTGCGGCGCGACGGCACCGGGCTCCGCGCCGTGACGCTCACCGATCCCGCGCGACCGCCCGCGGTCGTCGGGCGATACGACGACTTCGATCCCTGCTGGCTGCCGGATGGGCGCATCGGCTTCGCGAGCACGCGCTACACGCAGGTTTCCGAGGCGGGGCTTCCCGCCAGCAATCTGTTCGTGACCCGCACCGACGGCACCGGTCTCGGCCGCCTCACCTCCGATCGCAACGGCGCCGAGGAGCCCACAGTGGATGCGCGCACCGGCCGCATCGTCTACGCGCGATGGTGGACGAACCGGTTCTTCGCCAGCGATTCGTCGGCGGGCTACACCACCGAGCGCGCGCTGGCCGTGCCGGGCGACACGGTGAACCTGTGGCACGCGATCTCGATCACGTCGTCCGGCGACTTCGGGCGCCTCGCGGGCGGCAATCCGCGGGTGCGGCTCGAGACGATGTGCTACCAGCCGGTGACGTTCGAGGACGGCACGCTGGTCGGGGTGCGCGCCGCGAACCCCGGGCTCGATCCGGCACCCGGCGCGGTGTGGCTCCAGGTGTTCCGCGGTGGCTTCGCGCCCGCGCTCGCGATCGGGACGGGAGGAGCTTCCAGCGCGGCGACCGAAACCCCGGCCCGCGCCTGTGCGCCGGCGGCGCTGCCGGATGGGAGGCTCCTCTTCTCGGGCGCTTCGATGGGCGGCGACTTCGGGCTCTTCGTGTGTGATCGCGAAGGCCGCGGGATCGCGCGCGTGGTGGACCTGCCCGGAACCTCGGAGCTGGATGCGGCCGTGCTGGCGCCGCGGAAGAAACCGCCGGGGCCGGCCTACGAAGGCGAACCGCTCCCGCTCGAACGCCCGCCTTCGAGCGCCGAATGGGATCGCAGTGAGACGTTCCGCTTCGACTGCCTGAACGTGTTCACGAACGCCGCGGTGGACGTGCCGATTCCGGATGCGCCGCGTCTCATGCCCAACCTGCGGATCCGCTTCTTCGGCACCGTGGCGCGGCCCGGTCGTCCGGGTGCCGACAGCCTCATTCTCGTCCGCGAATCGCGCGTCCACCGGAATGGCGCCGTGCACGAGGACGGCGTGCCCTCCGAGATCCCCATGTTCGAGCAGCTCGTCGACTCGACGGGGCGCGTGCTGCGGACGGCGATGGGTCCGGCCCACGGCGCCGGCTTCAACGTCTCGCGCATCGGGAGCGGCGCGCGCTGCGTCGGCTGCCACCTCGGCCACTCCGCCATCAGCGTGCCCGAAAACTACGCGAAAGGTGCCCGCTTCAACGCCGGGCCCTCGGCGACGGTGTCGGCGTCGAGCGTGGCACCGGGGACGGCCGGTCCCCGCGCCGTGGTCGATCGCCGTGCAAAAGGCCCGGCCGACCAGGTAGCGTGGGTGGCAAACGGCGTCGAGTCCGAGTGGATCCGTCTGGAGTGGGGGATTCCCATTGAACTGGATACCCTGGTTTTCTATCCTTGGAGCGCCAACCCCAAAAACCACACCGGGATCGAGGTTCGAGAGGTCGCAGTCTCCTTCCTCATGAAGGGACAGGCCATCGGCCAGCAACAGCTTCGAATCCGGCTCTCCCCCCAGGGAACTAGGGTAGGTTGCGGGGGCGCGGTGCTCGATGGCATCGAGGTCCGACCCGGCCGGGTGAGCGGCACCATTCTCGGCCGCCGGGCCGCGGCGCTCGCCGAGATCGAAGCCCTCGCACGAATTCACTAGGTTGTGGAGCGAAGAATGTTGGTGGCCGGAAACGGCCGGCTAAGTTGTTGAAATTTCGTGGGCCGGCCAGCCCCCGACGGCTTTCGGGAGGCCTACCAACATTCTTCGCTCCACAACCCACACGACACCGGCGGAGCCCCTGCCGCCACTGATTCGACACCCGGGATCCGAATGAAGCGCTCGCTGCTCGCCCTCCTGTTACTTGCCGTCGTTCCTACCTTCGCCTTCGCCCAGGGATTCAACGCGGTCTTCTCGCAGGACGGCCAGGAAGTCTGGGCGGTGGGCGACGGCGGGTTGGTGTACCGCTCGATCACCAGCGGCGGCGAAATGTGGGAGCAGAGCCTGGGCACGGCGCCGCTGCGCGGGGTGTGGGCGAGCGACCTCCAGGTCGTGGTGATCGCCGATCAGGGCCAGATCTGGCGCAGCGTCGACTACGGCAACACCTGGTCGATGATCCCGCTGGCAGGCGCACCGAACCTGCGCGGTCTCGAGATGCCGAGCCCGACGATCGGATACGTCGTGGGCGCGTCGGGCAGGATCGCGAAATCGACGGACGGCGGCGCGAGCTGGACGTTCCTGAACTCGGGCACCACCGTCATGCTCGAGGCCGTCAGCTTCACCGACATCTCGAACGGATGGGCGGTCGGCGGCTCCGGGACCGTGCTCAAGACCACGAACGGCGGCGGCTCGTGGACCCCGGTCGCCGTCGGAACCACGGCGCGGCTCCGCGCGGTGGATGCGAGCGGCTCGACGGTCTGGATCGGCGGCGACGGCGCCGTGTGCATCAAGAGCACCAACTCGGGCGCGAGCTGGCAGCCCGTGAACCTCAAGCTCGAAAACCGCGCCGACATCACTAGCGTGCGGGTGCTCTCGACGAACGAGGCCTACGTGGCGGGCGGCGGTGGATTCGTGCGTCACACGACGGACGGCGGCTCGACGTGGACGTTCGGCATCCACGACGGGCACGGCCAGATCTCGTCGCTCTGGGCCGTGGGAACCAGGGCGTGGTTCGTGAGCAGCCGCCATCGCATGGTGTACCGGACGAGCAACTCGGGCGCGACGTGGCAGCGCCCGGTGGGATCGTCGTTGAGCCGCAGCATGGTGCAGAGGATGGTCAACGGGGGCACGACCTGGCCGGGCACGGTGCGGGGCAACACGCTGACGATGAATCCCTTCGACCGGAAGACGCTGTACACCGTGATGTGCGGCAACAGCGCCTCGGCGTCCTATTGCTCGGTGTACGTCAGCCGCGACGACGGGAACACCTGGTGGGGCCACCGCGCCCTGCCCACCGAATCCTTCGCCTGCAATGCGTTCCTCGTTTCGCCCGCGGACAGCAACAAGTGGCTGGCCGCCGCCGTGGTGAACGGCAATGACGGCGTGATCCGCAGCACCGATGGCGGCACGTCCTGGACGATGACCATGACGCGCGAATTCGGGACATTCGGGATTCCGCTCGAGATGCACCCCGACAAGCCCGACACGGTCTACTTCGGCGGCGAGGAGTACCTGAGCTCGGCCCGTTTGTGGCGCTCCACGAACTTCGGCTCGTCCTGGTCGGCGTGGAGCAACGACTCCCTGTTCCGGAGCCCGTGCGACCTCGTGGTCGTTCCGGACAGCTCCAACATCATCATCGTCGGGGATGGCGAAACCGGCGTCTCGAATCCCGGCCCCATGTATTACCGCTCGACCAACGGCGGACAGACCTTCGCGCTGATGTCCGACCGCACCGGTCTGGGCGGCTCCCCCTCCGAGATCCCGGGTCTCTCCAACTCCCGGCTCCGGAACAACGTGACGTTCGGCACCAACTGGAGCAGCGGCGGTGTCCAGCGCAGCACCGACTACGGCGCCACCTGGACCAACGTGCTCAACTCGGGAGGAGCCGGGGACGCCAACTCTATGTGGGGGACCGACGTCTGCAAGGAGGACCCCTACCTCGTCGCGTGCGGCCAGTTCGGGAATGCCGGGACCTACCTGTCGACCAACGGCGGGGACAACTTCATCCGCTACCAGACGCCGGGGATCGGCTCGAACTACAGCTTCCTGCTCCGCGACCGGGAGACCGTTCTCGCCGAGCACGGCACCGGGATATGGAAGATGCAGTTCAGTTACGCGTACACGCCGGCCACGGCCCAGTCGCTGTTCCTGTCGTCCCCGATCGGCGGCGAGACGTGGCAGGCGGGATCGGTGCACAACATCGTCTTCTCCGACCAGAACGTCATGCTGGTGCGGATCGAGTGGCGCACAGCAGCCGACCAGCCCTGGCAGCTCATCGCCGAGCGGCCCGGGTCCACCGGCACCTACGCGTGGACGGTGCCCTATGTCTCCACGTACGAGGCCGAAGTTCGCGTGCGCGACGCCTGGGACCTGGACCCGGAGGACACATCGGACGGGCCGTTCACGATCGTGCTGCCGCTCGCCTCTGCCACGCCGGCGAGCCTCGATTTCGGATCGCACAACAAGGGCTCGGTCACCGTGCTCCCGGTCACGCTCGAGAACACCGGCAGCGCGATCCTGCTGATCTCGTCGGTGACCACGACCGGCGCCGGCTTCACCGAAGGGCGCAACGTCTTCTCGGTGTTCGAGGGATCGAGTGACACGATCGGAGTCGCCTTCCGCCCGGCAGGTGCGGGGGTCTACTCGGGAACGCTGCAGATCCTGAGCAACGCCTACGGCCAGCCGACCATCTCGATCCCGCTCACCGGGATCGGTGTCGCGCCGGTATTCACCGCGTTTCCGAACCCGCTCGATCTCGGTGAGTGGAACCCGGGCGCCACCGCGAAGGACACGATTCGGATCGAGAACCACGGCAACACGCCGCTGTCGGTGACCAACATCACCACGAGCCACCCCGAGTTCTGGCCGGGGCGCACCTCGCTCTCGATCCCCCCCGGGGGCTCCGACACCGTGCGCATCTTCTACCGGCCGCTCGCGCCGGGGGCCGACACCGCCACCGTGAGCGTGTTCGCGAGCGACACCGCTGCCGCGCACCTGCTCAAGGTGTACGGCGAAGGCCGCGCCAACGTGGACGTGGCGAGTGACCCGATCGCCTTCGGCGTGTGGCAGAACCGCCCGAACCCGTTCCGCAACGTCACCGAGATCCGCTACGCCCTGCCCCAGGAGGTGGACGTCCTGCTGGAGGTCTTCGACCTCCAGGGCCACCGCGTCACCACCCTCGTGAACGCCCGCCAGGGCCCCGGCAACTACTCGGTGCCCTTCGGTTCCCGTATCAATTCCCGGCCGGGAACGCTCCCCGCGGGCGTATACTTTTACAGCATCAAAGCCGGTTCGTTCCGGGCTACGCGAAAGATGCTGATGCTTCAGTAAAGAGCCGCGGTCTCGGAGGCCGCTCCTTCAACCCCAGGAGGACGAGACCATGCTGCCATTCGTACACCTTTATATGGCCCTCGGGGCCCTCGCCGGCCCGATGGCCGGCGCCCCGTCGAACCCCCGCGCGGCGGCGGCCACCTGCGCCGTGCTCGTGAGCACCACCGGCACCGACAACCCGGCCTGCGGCCGCAATCCGAACACGCCGTGCCTCACGATCAACTACAGCATCACCCGGGCGATCCTCGATGGGCTCTCCTGCGTGTTCGTCCAGGCCGGCACCTACAAAGAAGTCGTGGTCATGTCCACGAACGTCGACGTGATCGGCGGATATGACACGCAGTGGGCGCCGGGCCCCTACTCCGACGCGGCGCACCGGGTCACGGTGATCGGCGGCCTGGACGCCGGCACCGGTGAATACCTGACGGTGCGCGCGCACAACCTGGGCGCCCCGGCGCGGCTCTCGCAGATGATCCTGCAGGGGCCGACCGCGGTCGGGATCGTGAGCGGCAATGGTCGCAGCTCGTACGTGGTTCACGCGAATGCGTCGCAGCTGGTTCTCGAGAACCTGCAGGTGATCGCGGGCAACGGAGCGAATGGGTTAGTTGGAACCCCGGGTATCAATGCTTCGTCGAGTCCGGCGCCGGGCGGCGGCAACGGCGCCAATGGCGTCGAGTCCTTGACCGCGTGCGACAACACGACGCGAGGCGGCGGGGGAGGCGCGGGTACCAACAGCTGTGCGGGGGGCCGTAACCCGAACGGCGGGAATGGGGGGCAGGGAGGGACCAAGGACACAGAATGCAGTCCTCCGTTCAGCTTCAACTTCACGGCACGGCCCGGCGTGGGCGGCGGCTTCGCCGCCTTCAACTCCGGCACGTTTGGAGACGGTGGGAGTGGTGGTCCCGCCTGCGGCCCGGGCGGCAACGGCTGGCCGGGCATGGTCGCGAACGGGTCAGCCGGATTCGGCAACAATGGTGGAACCATCAATGCAGCCGGGTTCTGGTACGGCAACGCGGGCGGATCGGGAGCGATCGGAGAGAACGGCAGTGGTGGTGGCGGCGGTGGCGGCGCTGGCGGCTGCGACACCGGGACCGACGCGTACGGCGCCGGTGGCGGCGGGGGCGGAGCCGGCGGATGCAGGGCGACGAGCGGCGGTGGCGGCGGTGGTGGTGGAGGCGGAAGCTTCGGCGTGATGGCGGTAGGCAATTCGATCCTGACCGTCACCAACTGCTCCTTCGCGCGAGGCAATGCCGGTGCCGGCGGCGCCGGAGGCATTGGCGGCCGGGGACAGCCGGGTGGAGCCGGCGGGATTGGCGGATCGACCCCCGATGGTGGGAACGGCGGCAACGGCGGGAAGGGTGCTCATGGAGGTCACGGTGGTGGTGGCGCCGGCGGCTTTGGCGGACGGAGCGCCGCGATCATCCACACGCCCGGCACCAGCCTGACCCAGTCTCTGAACCTGTTCATCGGAGGTTCCGCCGGCGCCGGTGGCCCGGGTGGTATCTCCGCCCCGACCGCCCCGCCCGCCGACGACGACGGTAACGACGGTCAAGCGGGAGCGCCCGGCACCCTGAACACCATCTATGTGACAGCCAGCGGGACCACGGGATCGCCGGAGCGGGCGGGCGATCTGCTGGACGATGGCGGCACGGAGATCGACGCGGCCACGCCCGCCGTGCCGGTCGCGGCGCTCGAATCTCCCGCCGCGGTGTGCGATCTCGATTGCGCCACGCTCGACGCGCCGGTCCCCGGCAAGGGTGGACCGCTCTCGTTCGCGCCCATCGTTCCGAGTCCGATGCGCGGGCGCTCGCAGGTGAGTTTCACGCTGCCGTCCGCCACACCGGTCCGCATCCTGGTGTTCGACGCCGGTGGCCGCGTGGTGCGCGTGCTCGAGAATTCGTTCCGTGAAGCCGGCTCGCACACGATTGAGTGGGATGGCCGGAGCAACGAAGGCCAGCCCGTGCCGGTGGGCTTCTACGTGGTCCGGCTGGAAGCCATGGGCCGGAAACTCAGCCGGAGCGTGACCGTCCTGCGTTGAGTTCTATCCGAGGGGAGGTCGACGTTCGATCGATCTCCCCGCACCGGAGCCGCCAGGTTGAAGTAGGCATCACGGACGGGCAGACTCCGCCCATGCTGTTCTCTCCGGACACCAGCCCCGAGGCCCGGCGCATCCTGATTGCCCGGCTCCGCGCCATGCCGCCGAGTGCGCGCTTCGCGGCCATGGCGGACCTCGTGAACCTGGGGCTGAGGTTGGCTGGCCAGGTCGGCCCTTCTTCTGATCCGGCCACGCGAATCCGGAGAGCTCGATTTCTTCGCCGCTGGCTCGGACCGGAGCTGGCCGCAGGGGTTCTCGCCGAGGAAGAGCGCAGGCTGGGCCCCGGGTGAGCGAGTCGGAATTCGTCGCGGTCCTCCGCCTGGTCGATGGGAGGCTGCGCGATCTCGGTCTCAGCTTCATGGTGGGCGGGTCCGTCGCCAGCTCCGCCTACGGTGAGCCACGGATGACGCGCGATGTCGATCTCGTGATCGAGCTGACCCGCGAGGGGATCGAGCCCCTGATTCTTGCGCTCGGAACCGACTTCTACGTGAGCCGGGACGCCATGTTGGAGGCGGTGCGGGATTCCCGGTCGTTCAACGCGGTTCACGTCGATAGCGGGATCAAGATCGACTTCTTCGTGCGAGGATCGGCGCCGTTCGACACGGAGGAGTTCTCCCGCCGCAGGCCCTTCGAGATCGAAGGGCAACCGCCCCTCGTGGTCCCGATGAAGTCGATCGAGGATTCCGTCCTGCGCAAGCTCCAGTGGTTTCGGGATGGCGACGAAGCTTCCGAACAGCAATGGCGCGACGTGATCGGTCTCCTGGCTCTGAACGCGCCGGAGCTGGACCGCGCCTACCTTTCCAGATGGGCGGCCACGATCGGCGTCAAAGATCTGCTGGAGCGCGCTGATCGGCAGGTAGAGAAGGGGCGGTAGGTTTCGTGGCCTCCTGAGAGGCCGCCTCATGTAGGATTCTCCCGTGCCCCGATCATCTTGCCTCCTCATCGGAATCCTCTCGCTGGCTTCCCTCGTGGTTTCGCCCGAGGTACGCGCGGCTCCAGATCGCATCACTTTGAGCGCGTCCGGCTCCGCTGATGAGGCGGCCACTTGTGGCATCTGGTCCCAGGACTTCCCGGACCCTGTGCCGCTCTATCGCTCGTTTCCCTACTCGGTTCACGATGGGCCGCGTCGCCGGATGGTCATGTTTGGGGGCCAGAGCGGCTACAACGATTTCGGTACAGCCAATCTGAACGACCTGTGGGCCTACGCGTACGACACTCAAACCTGGTCGACGTTGACCGCGATCGGCACGGCTCCCAGTCCGCGCGGTGGAGGCGCCTCGGTGTGGGATCCCGCTGGCGATCGCATCCTGTTTCTGTGCGGCGCGACCGATGGGTTCATCGTTGTCGACGAGGTGTGGAGCCTGTCGCTCTCGGGGACTCCGCAGTGGGAACTGCTCGCCCCCACGGGCACGCCCCCGTCGGCGAGATGGCTCAATTCGGCGGCGTACGACCCGAGGCGCAACCGCGTTCTGATGTTTGGAGGAGACGGCGGACTGCCGGATGAGCTCTGGGAGCTGGACCTCTCCGGACCGAGCCCTGCCTGGAGTCAGATCGTCGTTCCCGGCGGTCCTTCCATGAATCGCGCCGTGGCCCTCGTCGATTCGACGCGGGACCAGCTCATCGTGGTTGGCCTGCAGCCTTCATACCCCTACTCGACACAGCTCTGGACACTGTCGTTCTCGGGGGCGCCGCAGTGGACACGATGGGAGCCCGCGAGTGGCGTACCCCAGATGGATCCTGGATTCCGCGCCGTGTTCGACCAGGCGCGCGATCGAGTCATCCTCAGCGCCGACAAGACATGGGCAATCGACTGGAAATATGGCCCGGAGTCGATCGATCTCACGCCCCTGGTGGGAACGTCATCCGACGAACTCCTCCGTTGGCCGGCCATGGCGCTCGATCCGGATCTTCATCAGTTGGTTCGTTTTGCCGGTGAGAACCAGGATCGGATCTGGAGCGATGACCAGTACACGCTCCCGTTGAGTACACAGGCGGACGTGGCGATCGTTCCCCCGGGGGAAGGGGCGGTGAGCCGTGATCCTGCAGGCTGTGTGTCGGACGGGACCCCGGTCGCTTTCGCCGCGCAACCGAACCTCGGCCACTTCTTCACGCACTGGTCCGGAGATGCGTCGGGCACCACGAACCCGATCGTATTGTCGGCGAACGGCCACCAGGTCCTCGTCGCCCACTTCGTTCAGGGGCCGCCCGTACTCACGAGCTTCCAGCCCGCGGAAGCGCCGCCCTTTTCGCGCGTGACGGTCCGGGGTGGTGCATTCACCGGCACCACCGAGGTCGCCTTCAATGGCACCGCGGGCACATTCACCGTGTTCGGTGACACGTTGATCTGGGCCGACGTCCCGCCGGACGCGACCAGCGGGCTCATCACGATCACGACTCCTTTCGGCACGGGGACATCGACCACCTCGTTCGTCGTAACGCCCGCATACTCCGTACAGGTTTCCGCGGAACCCGCCTGGGCCGGGTCGGTCGATCGCAGCCCGAATCAGCCGATCTACCTGCCGGGAACCGTCGTGACGCTCTGGGCAAGACCGGTGCTTGGCGCCGTGTTCTCTCATTGGAGTGGAGATGCGAGTGGGACCCAGAACCTGGTTTCAATAACGGTCAACGGCCCCATCGCTGTCGTAGCCCACTTCGTCGAGGTGCCAGCCCTGTGCGGAAAATGGACGCCACAGCTTCCCCATCCTGTGCCGCCCACACGAACCCATGCCTACACGATCCATGATCCCTTGCGGCGTCGGATGATCGTTTTCGGGGGCCAGCATGGATACAACACCTATGGCGATGCCTACCTCAATGATGTCTGGGCGTATTCCTTCGATACCCACACGTGGTCGGCCCTGACTGCCGAGAACGCGGCTCCCAGTCCGCGTGGCGGCGGCGCTGCCGTGTGGGATTCGAAGTTGGATCGAATGATCCTGCTGTGCGGCCGCGGCAACGCGGGAGTGCTGTTCAACGAGGTGTGGAGCCTGTCGCTCTCGGGAATCCCGCACTGGGACCAGCTGGTGCCATCGGGAGCGGCGCCCTTGAAGCGATGGCTCAACGGAGCGGCATACGACGCGCCGCGGAATCGAATCCTCATGTTCGGTGGCGACGGAGGGCTTCCCGCGGAGCTGTGGGAGCTCGACCTTTCAGGATCAACGCCCGTCTGGGGGCAGCTCACGACTTCGGGCGGACCTGCAGGAATCAGTTCATTGGGGCTGATCGATTCGACCCGCAACCGGCTGGTCCTCATGGGCGGTGGTCTCTGGACCCTGTCGCTCACAGGCGCGCCAGGCTGGACTCAGTGGCAGCCGGCCAGCGGCCTCCCAACGTGGCACTCCGCGGACAGGGCCGTATTCGACTACGCGCGAGATCGGATCGTCGTCAGCGGAGATGAAACGTGGGCCATCGACTGGAAGCATGGTCCCGAGAGCACCAACCTCACCTCCACCGTTGGGATTCCGTGGCAACCGTACGGCCCGTGGGCGTACGCTTCGATGGCGCTCGACCCTCAGCTCGATCGGATCGTGCGATTCGGCGGTGGCCCCTATGGAGGGGAGACGGATGCTCAATACGTCCTGCCCTTCGGGCTCCAGGCCGACGTTGCGATCGCTCCCCCCGGGAAGGGCACTGTCACGCGCAGCCCGGAAGGCTGCGTGCCGATGGGCACGCCCGTAACCTTCACGGCCCAGCCGAACTTCGGCTACCTCTTCAGTCATTGGTCCGGAGACGCGACTGGCTCCACCAATCCCCTGGTCCTCGAGTCGGTGGAGCACCACGCGTTGGTCGCCCATTTCGTCGTGGGCCCGCCCTTCATCAGCAGCTTCCATCCGACACAGGGCCCGTTCTATACGCCGGTCACGATCCTCGGATTTGGTTTTGCCGGGGCAACGCAGGTCGCCTTCAACGGCGTGCCTGCCCCTTTACCGTGAAATTCGACACCTGGATCGAGGCGAATGTCCCTCCGGGTGCGACCGACGGTCCGATTACGATCACGGCGCCGCGTGGCGTGATTACTTCGGCGACGCCGTTCGTCGTGGCACCCAACCCCGACGGTGGAGTGAATCTCTCGTGGGATGACTGCGGGGACCGTGGTACGGCGAGCAAGGTGTTTGCCTGCGATTCGAACAGCGGCGATCCGTTTTCCTTCTTTGCATCCTTCGTTCCGCCGGACGGGCTCACCGCCTTCTTCGGGATCTCCGCCCAGGTCGATCTTCGAGCAGGAGTTCCGAGCCTGCCAGACTGGTGGAAGCATGGAAGCGGCCAGTGCCGCGGGACCAACGGTCTGTTGGTGTCGTTCGACTCCGCGCCCCCCGGGTGCACGGATTTGTACGAGGGCGCGGCGCGCGGTGGTTTTCTCTACCAGTCCACCCCTCCATCACTCGATCGCGCACGCCTGCTGGTTCAGGCCGTGGTGCCGGATTCGAATGTGGGGCCACTCGATCCGGGCACGGAGTACTTTGCCTTTCGCGTGCAGCTCGCGCGAAGCAAGAGCACGGGCGCCGGAAGTTGCTCCGGCTGCGGCCAATCCATGTGCATCGTGTTGAATGAAGTACAGCTCTTCCAAAGTTCTGATGAGGACTTTTATCCGAAGCTCGGTCTCCCGTGGGATCGAAACTTCGTTTCGTGGCAAGGCACTCCGGCGACGTGTCCACTCTCGACCCCCACGACCGCTGCCCTCGTGACCGCTGAAGCATCCTCTGACCGGGTCCGCCTGGAGTGGTACGCAGCCCAGTCCATCGAGGCCGGAATCGAGCGTCGGCGGGGCACAGATTGGCGCCAGGTCGCGGTGATTCGGACGGACACCGACCACCGGCTCAGGTACGAGGATCTCGACGTGAAGCCGGGCGAGACCTATGGGTATCGCCTGGCTATTGTGGAGGGGGCCGACATTCGATACGCGGGAGAAGTGACGGTCACGGTTCCCCTACGCACCACCCTCGGCGTGCAAGCGGTCGCGTGGGACCGGAATGGCGGGGGAGCGGTGGTGTCGCTCACTCTGCCGCGTGCCGGCAACGCCAGGATCGAGATGTTCGACCTCGCCGGTCGACGTCTGACGAGTCGAAGGCTCGAAGGTCTCGGACCCGGTGAACACGAAGTTCGGCTCCCCGCATCGAGTCGCCTTGCCGCCGGCGTCTACTTCGTACGACTCACACAGGGCAGTGCGGCCGTGGACCGCAGGTTCGCCATGCTTCCCTGACTACAGGCAGAGAACGACCCCGGCCTTCGCGACTGAAGACCGGGGTCGTTCCGTGAGAGCGATCGCTACTTCTTGATCGCGACGACCTTGCTCTGCTTGATCGAGCCGGCGCCGAGCAGCTCCGCGCCCTTGGACTCCGCGTCACCCTTGCTCGGGAACGAGCCCAGCACCACCGCGTAGCTGGTCTCGCCGCCCGACGTGCGCGGCACGACCTTGGCCTCGAGCGATGTGGCGGAGGCCATCTGATCGCGGATCTCACCGGCGCGATCCTCGAACAGGTAGGTGCCGACCTCGATGCCGTAGAACTTGGGCTCCGGAGGCGCGGCCGGAGTCTCGGCCGCGGTCTCCGTCTTCTTCGGCGGGGGCGGCGTCGCGGGCTTGGGAGCCGGCGGGTTCGCCCGCTCCGCGGCCATCGCTGCCGCCGCCGCTGCTGCGGCTGAGTCCTGTCCCGCGGTGTCGGCCGCGGCGGGCGTTTCCTCGGCCGGTGTCTCCTCGGCGTTCGCCGTGTGCCCCGCACCCTGCGGCTTGCCGCCGGACATCATCGAGAAGGCGAGCCATCCGCCGATCACGACGATCGCCGCGATCATCCCGATCGCGACGAACGTGCTCGTGTTGTTGCTCTGCTTCTCTTCCTCGTCGTAGCGCTCCTTGGGAGAGACGTAGCCGGGGCGTTTGGGCGGAGTGCTCGGATCACGCGGGGGCTGCTGCGACATTTCTACTCCTCGAGGTTCGTCAGGGAAGGGAAGGTGAACTGTGCCCGGTCGCACGAAACGCAGCGCGGGATTTTACGCGGAAAAGGCCCGGCTTTGAAGCGCCGAATGCGGCCCCGCATCCGATCCGGTATCCTTCGGGCACTCTTTCGTCCCCACACCCCATCTTTCCCCCGAATCGGAGGCCTCCATGAACCCCACCAGCACCGGCATCGCCCCGGTTTCGCTTGCCGGACTGCCGCCCTACAGCCCCACTACTTATGTGGATTTCGCCCAGCCGGAGCACAAGGCCGCCTTCGAGAAGGTCCTGGCCGAGGTCCGCGGCCAGCTCAACCAGGAGTACCCGATCGTGATCGGGGGCGAGCGGCTCAAGGGCTCGGGCACCTTCGAATCGCGGAACCCGGCCCGTCCCTCCGAGGTGCTCGGGCGCTTCCAGTCGGGAACCCGGGAGCAGGCCCAGCAGGCGGTCGAGACCGCCCATCGCACCTTCGCCACCTGGAGCCGGACAACGCCCGCCGAGCGCGCCGCCTACCTGATCGAGGCCGCCCGCCGCAT
This sequence comes from Candidatus Eiseniibacteriota bacterium, assembly GCA_036845125.1. Lineage (GTDB taxonomy): Bacteria > Eisenbacteria > RBG-16-71-46 > RBG-16-71-46 > RBG-16-71-46 > DAIUEO01. The sequence goes on from DAIUEO010000070.1 coordinate 17,494, forward strand.
GAAGGAGCGCCGGCACCTGTTCTCGGCGTGGATGGTGCTCGAGGTCGGAAAGAGCTGGGGCGAGGCCGACGCCGACACCGCCGAGGCGGTCGACTTCATGGAGTTCTACGCGCGCGAGATGCTGCGCTACGACGCGCCGCAGCCGGTCCACCAGATGCCGGGCGAGAAGGACACGATGGTGTACATGCCGCTCGGCGTGGGTGCGGTGATTCCGCCGTGGAACTTCCCGCTCGCGATCTGTGTCGGCATGGCCACCGCGGCGATCGTCACCGGCAACACGGTGGTGGTGAAGCCTTCGAGCGACTCGCCGGCGATCGCCTGGCAGTTCTTCCAGCTCATGGAGGAGGTCGGGCTCCCGGCCGGCGTCTTCAACTTCGTGACCGGCGGAGGCGGTGTGGTGGGCGACACCATCGTGCGCCATCCCCGGACCCGCTTCGTCTCCTTCACCGGCTCGCGCGAGGTCGGCATCGGCATCAACAAGCTCGCCGCCGAGGTACAGCCCGGTCAGATCTGGCTCAAGCGCGTGGTCGCCGAGATGGGCGGCAAGGACGCGATCATCGT
>DAIUEO010000071.1:0-7497 GCA_036845125.1 Candidatus Eiseniibacteriota bacterium
GATCGCGCTCGCATCGTAGATGACCACGAGCGGTCCGCCGCCGAGCTCCTCGTCGCCCTCGGTGCCGGGGGTGTCGTGGGCGATCCCGACGTCGAGCGCGATCCCGACGTCCGGCTGCACCTTGAACGCGGAGGTCTGGGCACCGCGCAGCCCGACCTCCTCCTGGACGGTGGCCGCGGCGTACACGGTGTTCGGGTGTTTCACACCCTTGAGCGCGCGCACGGTGTCGGCGGCCAGCGCGCAGCCGAGACGATTGTCCCAGGCCTTGGCGAGCATCACGTTGGGATTCGCCATCAGCGTGAAGTGGGCTCCCGCCGGCAGGATCGGGTCACCGGGGCGGATGTCGAGCTTCCTCCTCACGTCCCAGTCGGACGTCGCGCCGACATCGATGTACATGTCCCTGATCTCGAGCACCTTCTTGCGGTCCTCGTCCCGAAGCTCGTGCGGCGGCTTGGAGCCCACCACACCGAGCACGTCGCCCTTCCGGGTCTTGATGACGAGCTGCTGGGCGAGCACCACGTGTCCCCACCAGCCGCCGAGCGGCAGGAACTTGATGAAGCCTTCCTTGGTCACCGACTTCACCATGAAGCCGACTTCGTCGAGATGCCCGGCGAGCATCACCTTCGGACCGGGGCCGCCCTTCTTCTCGCAGATGAAGCTGCCGAGACGGTCGCGCGAGATGGTGCCGACCCCCTTCAGGTAGCGCGCCATGACGGCGAACACGTCGCTCTCGAAACCCGGGGCGCCGTGTGCTTCGACCAGGTCCTTCAGGAACGTCTGGGTACGATCCATGATCCCCTCATGATGTCGGATCCACTTCGTGGGCGGTTTCCCGGACCTTGCGGTGCCGCCGGCGCCAATCCATCAACGCCAGGTCGAGCATGCGCGCCACCAGCTGGTCGTAGGACATTCCGGCGGCCTTGGCTGCCATCGGCACCAGACTCGTCGGGGTCATTCCCGGGATGGTGTTCACTTCCAGGCAATACGGATCGCCATCGGGGGATAGACGGAAATCCGCGCGCGACACCCCGGAACATCCGAGGCACCGCGAAGCGTCGACACCCAGCTTCCGAATGCCGGTAGCCAAAGCCTCCGGAAGCTCCGCCGGGCAGAAGTACTGACTCCGACCGGCGGTGTACTTGGACTCGTAATCGTAGTGACCGCCCTGCGGCTTGATCTCCACGATGGGCAGGGCTTCATCGCCCAACACCGCGACGGTCAGCTCGCGGCCCGGGATGTACTGCTCGACCAGGGTCTCGGACCCGTACTCGAAGGAGAGATCGAGCGCCTCGTCGAGATCCTCGGCGCGGCTCACGATCGTGAGCCCGACCGTCGAGCCCTCCTCGTTCGGCTTCACCACGATCGGCCAGCCGCCGAGTGCCGCCACGTCGATGTCGCGGCCGCGCGCGCCGGTCGTCACGAGCTGCCAGCGCGGCGTCGGAATTCCGGCCTGAACGAACATCTTCTTCGACATCGCCTTGTGCATCGCGAGCGCGCTCGCGAGCACCCCGGACCCGGTGTAGGGGCGGCCGGCCAGCTCGAGCAACGCCTGCACGGTCCCGTCCTCGCCGGCTCCGCCATGGAGCGCGATGAACACCACGTCGGCATCGGTCACCGCGGCGGCGTTGGTCACACCGGTCATCGCCGCGTGAGACGGCGTGGGCGGCGTGGCGCCTGGGGCGGCGAGCGCCGCGAGGTCGCCGGCGGACAGGAGCCGCCCGTCCGCCGCGTCGACCGCCGCCACCTCGTGGCCGAGGCTCTGGAGCGCGCGCGCGATGCCGGTGCCGGTGCGGAGCGAGATCTCGCGTTCGGCCGAGCGGCCTCCCATCAGCAGCGCGACTTTCATCGGAGGATTCCGGCGATCATCGATTGGCGGCTTCCATGAGGTAGAGGCGGGCGCGGTCTTTCCCCAGGAACTCGGCAAGCGCCGGCAGCTCGGGGCCGTGCGTACGCCCGGTCAACGCCGCACGAATTGGTTGGAAGAGATCGCGCCCCTTCACTCCGAGGCGCGCCCCGACCTGTTGAATCGCGGATTTAATCCCGTTCGCGGTCCATTCCGCAAGCGCGTCGAGCGCCGCCGCCGTCTCGCGGCACACCTCGCGCGCGCGCGGCGCATTCAGCGCCTCGGTCGCATCGGGCTCGAGGCGCGGGCGGTCGAGCAGGTAGCCCAGCTCCTGCGGGAGATCCTCGAGCGTGGAGAGATTCCCGCGCACGAGCTCGAGCACCGGCTCGAGCGCCTCGCCGCGGGTGCCGCCGGTGAGCGCATCGAACGCATCGAGCCACGGAATCGACTCGCCCGGAGCGCGCGCCGCCTCGATCCAGCGCCGGAGGTCCCGTGCGTGCGCGTGGTGGAGGTAGTGCGCGTTCATCCAGCGCAGCTTCGCCGCGTCGAACACCGCCCCGCTCTTCCCCACGCGCTCGAGCGTGAACGCCTCGAGCAGCTCGGCGCGGCTCAGGATCTCACGCTCGTCGCCGGTATGAAACCCGAGCAGCGCGAGGTAGCTGAGCTGGGCCTCGGCGACGTAACCGGCGCGCCGCCAGTCCGACACCGCAACCGCGGCCTCACCCGAGCGCTTGCTCATCTTGGTGCGGTCGCGGTTGAGGATCAGCGGCACGTGGGCGAACGCCGGGGGCTGTTCGCCCAGCGCCTCGTACAGCATCATCTGGCGCGGTGTGTTGGCGAGGTGCTCCTCGGCACGGATCACGTCGGTGATGCGCATTGCCGCGTCGTCCACCGCGGCCGCGAAGTTGTACGTCGGGTGTCCGTTCGAGCGCACCAGCACGAAGTCCCCCACCATCCCGGCCGGGAACCGCACCTCACCCCGGATCAGGTCGTGCAGGATCCAGTCGCGATCCGGGACCGCGAAACGAATGCTCTCCAGACGTCCTTCGGCGCGGAAGCGCGCGCGCTCGGGCTCGGTCATGGTGCGGCAGCGGCCGTCGTAGTGCGGCGGTCGACCCGCGGCGAGCGCCGCACGCCGGCGCTCTTCGAGCTCGGCGTCGGTGCAGAAGCAGGGGTAGGCGGCGCCGGTCGAGATCAGGAACGCCGCGCGCTCCTTGTAGAGCGCGAGCCGCTCGCTCTGGCGGTAGGGCCCGTGCGGCCCGCCGCGGTCCGGCCCCTCGTCCCAGTCGAGTCCGAGCCACGCGAGATCGGCGAGCACGCCGGACTCGCTCGCGGCGCTCGAGCGCTCGACATCGGTGTCCTCGATCCGGAGCACGAAGGCACCACCGCGCTGGCGGGCGAAGAGCCAGTTGAAATAGGCGGTGCGCGCGCCGCCCACGTGCAGCCAGCCGGTCGGGCTCGGCGCGAAACGCACCCGCGTGGCGGTGTTGCTCATCAGAGGTTGCGGTCCCCAGTCTCGGCGGGGCTGAACGAGGGACCGGGCACGCCGTCCACCAGCGCCACCGACCAGGCCGCGATCCCCTCCTTGCGACCCATGATGCCGATCGACTCGCTGGTCGTGGCTTTGACCGACATGTCAGCGGCGCCGATGCGCAGCGCGGAGGCGAGATTCACGATCATGGCGTCGTAGACCGGCGCGATCTTCGGCTCCTCGGCGAGCAGCATGGCGTCCACGTTCACGATGCGGAGCCCGGCGCCGTCGAGCATCGAGCGGATGAGCTTGAGCAGATCGATGCTCGAGGCGTCCTTCCACTGCGGATCGCCCGACGGGAAATGGTGTCCGAGGTCGCGCATCCCGGCCGCCCCCAGCAGCGAGTCGCCGATCGCGTGCGACAGCACGTCGGCATCGCTGTGGCCTTCGAGGCCCCAGTCGGTCTCGAAGCGCACCCCGCCGAGCACGAGTGCCCTGCCCTTCACGCGCTTGTGGATGTCGAACCCCATGCCCACACGAAAACTCATCGCACGCCTCCCCCGGTCCTTGCCTGGATCCAGGCCTCGGCCAGCTCGAGATCGGCCGGCGTCGTGATCTTGAAATTGATCGGATCCCCCTCGGTGATGTGGACTCCGTGACCCAGCGCTTCGACCAGCGCCGCATCGTCGGTGGCAGGCGCGGGTCGTGCGCCCGGCCGCGGCGGCGGCACCGCCGCGTGCCCGGCCGCGAGCCAGTCGCGCCGGAACACCTGCGGGGTCTGCGCCCGCCAGAGCAGCGAACGGGGCACGGTATCCTCGATCACCCCCAGACGCACGCGCTTCACCGTGTCCTCGACCGGGATCGCGGCAATGGTCGCCCCGTGGGTCATGGCGTCGGCGATGCAGCGCTGAATCACCTCCGATGTGACCAGCGCGCGCGCGGAATCATGGACGGCGACCAGCGTGCTGGATCCGGGCAGCACGACGAGCCCGAGGCGGACGGAATCCTGCCGCGTCGGTCCGCCCTCGCACCACGCGACGACCTTGCTCGCTACGATGCCCGAGCCTGCGAGGGCCGTCTGAAGCCGCGCCACCGGCCCCACGACGACGATCGACTCCACGGCCTTCGCACGCTCGAGCGCCTCGAGGCTCCACGTGAAGAGTGGGCGCCCGGCGAGCGGGACCAGGGCCTTGTCGGTGGCGGCGCGCAGGCGCTCGCCACGTCCGGCACAGAGCAGGATCGCGCCCGCCGTCACGGAACCTTCGCCTCGCGGCTCGCGCCTTCAGGCGTCTCGGAGCGCGGCGACACTTTTTCGCCCAGCACGGACCCGATCGCATCGGCCACCGTGCGCAGCGGGATGGTCTCGATTCCGGAGCCGCGCGCCTCATCCGCCTGAACGTCCGGGATCCCCGCGCGCTCGAAGCCGAGCTGCGCGGCCTCCGCCAGACGTGCCGCGAGCCGCGGAACTCGCCGGATCTCGCCCGACAGCGCGATCTCGCCGACCAGCAGCGTGCGCTCGAGCACCGGCCGCGAGGTGAACGACGAGGCGATCGCCAGCGCGACGCCGAGATCCGTCCCGGGCTCGTCGAGCCGCAATCCCCCGCTGACGGTGGTGAACACATCGTTGCGCCCGAGCCGGAGCCGCACGCGCCGCTCGAGCACCGCGAGCAGCACCGCCACGCGCTTGGGGTCGAGACCGGTCGTCACGCGCTGCGGCACTCCATAAAAGGAGGAGGAGACGAGCGCCTGCACCTCGACCAGGATGGGCCGCGTGCCTTCGAGGCTCGCCACCACCGCGGTCCCCGGCTGGGGCGTGCGCGAGCCCGAGAGAAACGCCGCACTCGGGTTGGCAACACCGGTCAGGCCGGTCTCGTTCATCTCGAACACGCCCAGCTCGAGCGTCGAGCCGAAGCGGTTCTTGGCCGCGCGCAGCGTGCGGTAGTGCTGATAGCGCTCGCCCTCGAGGTAGAGCACCGCGTCCACCATGTGCTCGAGCACGCGCGGGCCCGCGACGCCGCCCTCCTTGGTGACGTGCCCGACCAGGAAGATGGCGGTGCCGGTGCCCTTGGCGAGCTTGAGCAGCGCGAGGCCGCATTCGCGCACCTGGGACGGCGTGCCGGGGCCCCCTTCGATGCCCGAGCGCGCCATGGTCTGGATCGAGTCCACGATCACGAACGATGGGCGTGTCGCGTTCACCGCCTCGATCACGGTCTCGATTTCGGTCGCGCACAGGATCAGCAGCGGCTCCGGCACCGGGCCGAGCCGGGCCGCACGCATGCGGACCTGCTCCTCGCTCTCCTCGCCCGCGATCAGCAGCACGCCGCGGCCGGTTCCCGCCACCGCAGCCGCCGCCTGGAGCAGCAGCGTGCTCTTGCCGATTCCGGGATCACCGCCGACCAGCACCAGCGAGCCCGGCACCACGCCGCCACCCAGCACGCGGTCGAGCTCGCTCACCCCGCTCGGCTGCCGGGGCACCTTGGCCATCTCGACGGCCGCGAGCGGACGCGGCGCCGCGGTTGGGCGGCCGGCAGCCCAGGACGCGCGATCCGAGCGGCGCGCGGGTGTGCTCGAGGGCGCCTCGGCCGCGGTGTTCCATGCGCCGCACCCGTCGCAGCGACCGAACCAGCGCGGCTCCTCGTGGCCGCAGGAGGAGCAGAAGAAGGTGGGACGTGAGGCCTTCGGCATCGCAGCGAGCTCCAGGGGACGGGACGCAGGGGTCTCGCCGCGCAGGATACGTGCGCACAATGCCGCAGAGGAAATGCGTCGCTAGTTCGCCAATGGCGAGAGGAACCGACTCATCGTAGGACGTCAGAGTCCGGCACAGTTCCTTGCCACATCCTGCAGGTCAGCAAATCGAAGATGTGAACACCGATGCTGGATGAAGAACGCGAACCTCCAGAGCGGCTATGAAGGGGTTGTCGAAGTCCACCTTCAAAGCGCCAGGGAGGTGGGACGCAGGCAAATTCGGCACGTTCCCGCTGGGCCACACGCGCTTCACGGAAGCGGCATCAGCGAGACCGTGCCCGCGGGCGAGTCGGCGAACCACACTCCCTCGTCGCTCCCGGCCAACCCCGAGATTCTCAGACCGGCCTGACAGGACTTCTCCCGGAGGTTGTTCGTCGCGGGATCGACCGCCATCAGCCGGCCGGTGCTCCAGCTCCCGACCCAGAGCACGCCTCCGGCGAACGCCATGCCCGACGGTTGGAACCCCAACGGAATGGTCGATGCCACCACGTGCTTCACCGGATCGAGGCGCTGGATCGAGTCGATCTCCTCGCACACGACCCATAGCGAGCCAGCCCCATAGGCCATGGAATTTGCGCCCGCGCCGACCGGGATCGCCGCGCCGACCAGCTCCCGGGTCTTGGGATCGAGGCAGGCCACCGTCCGGGATTGATCTTTGTTCACGATCCAGAGCACGCCGCCTCCATCGACCATCGAATCAGGATGCTTGAGCTCCCGGATCGGCTTCCCGACCAACTTGAGGCTTCGAGCATCCACGCTTTGGATCGTGCCATTCTCACGGTCCGTCACCCACAACACTTCGGAGGTGGCGAGCAAATGCCCGGGATGTCCGCCGCACTTGACGGTGGCGGTCGTTGCGCCGGTCGCCGGATTGAGGCGTAGCAGGACTCCGTTCTGACGATCGGTCACCCAAATGGCGTCCGGCGTCGGGGCGAGGTCGGAGATCAGTCCATCGAAGTGCACTCGAGCCAGAATCGTGAGATTCGATGGATCGATCCGGATCAGATCGGTGCCGACCTCGGGTTTGCTCAGCGCCCAGATCGATCCGTGGGCAAGCCAGACGCGATCGGGGTAAGACCCGATCGCGACGCGGCGTACCGCCGCCGTGTCCACGCGCACGAGATGGAGCTGGGCGAGATAGGAGTCACCCACGGTGGCTTCGGTGCGGGCCACGGAGGCTTCGGCCCGCTCGCTGAACTCGACCACGATGAGAAGATGAGGCGCGTCGGGATGGACGAGGAACACGCCCTGAGCTTCGAGGATGAAGGTCATGCCCTTGTGGTGTGGCACGTTCCGGTCCTCGACCTGATACCGATATCGCGCCGCCATCGGAGCGATCGACGAATCGGGGATCACCTCGAAGGACCGCTCCGTGAGGGGGCGCCCCTGACCCTCCAAAGCGTACCGGCGAAGGAACTGCGGGAGGGTTTCCCGGCTC
>DAIUEO010000071.1:7507-18016 GCA_036845125.1 Candidatus Eiseniibacteriota bacterium
GTAGGTGGAGACGGTGGCGGCTACGCTGTGGTCCTTGCTCAAGCCACGAACGAAGGAGAGTTCGGGGTTTCGGGACCTGTTCACATCCCATCCGTCACCCGGCGGCGCCATGACCCAACCGCCCTTGAAGCCGTAGGTGATGGCGGCATTCTCCGCCCGCCCGAGCTCCTGAGCCGAGACGGCGGTCATCATCGAGAGAACCGCCACGGTGGATATCCGTTTGAGCGTTCGCATCGTGCCTCCCGCCTGCAGGAAGTGGTTCCGGCACTTTCGCCTCACCTCGGCTACGCCGTCATGCGTCACGCCTCCATGGTGTCGGCGAGGCGGAAACCTCTAGAACATGCTGACTTTGAAGTACTTCTTGGGGTTCTTCCTGATGTCCTCGATCAGGAACTTGAGCGAGTTGATGGAGGCGTTGAGGTCCGCGTAGAGCTTGTCGTCGTTGACCAGCTTGCCGAGCGTGCCTTCGCCGTTGTCCACCTTGTACGCCAGGCTCTGGATCACGACCCGCAGCGAGTCGAGGCGCTTGGAAAGCTCGGTGAACCGGTCGAGGGTCGCCCGCAACTCCGCTTCGCGGTCGGCGGTGAGCGCCTTCGCGGTGCGCGAGGCGGCGGAGAGATTGTCGAACGTCTCCTTGAGCGTCGCGCGGTTCTCGGAGACCACGAGCCGCAGCTCTTCGCTCGTGCGATTGAAGTTCTTGAGCGTGGAGGCGAGCCGTCCGTCCTGGTTGAGCATCTCGGACACCTGGGCCAGGCGGTCCGCGAGGGTCGCGATCGCCTCCACAGTGCCGCCGAGCTGCGCCATCACCTCGGCCACCCCCAGCTCGTACTCGCCCTGAACCATGTCGTCCTTGCCGTAGGGCCGGCCGGTGGTCTTGAGGTCCACGGCGATCACCTTCTCGCCCATCAGCCCCACGTTCCGGATGAATACCTTGCTGTCGGTGGTGAGCACGACGTCCTTCGAGAGCAGCAGTCCGACCTCGACGTGATCGCCGACCAGTTCCATTCTCTGGACCTTGCCCTTGCGGATCCCGTTCACCTGCACTTCGTCGCTCGCGGCCAGGCCGCCGGCCTGCGGGAAGCTCACCTTGTAGAGCCGGGTGTTGCCAGCGGAGGCGAAGTCCTTGAGCCAGGCCAGGCCCCAGATCATGGCGACCAAGGCCACGAGAACGGTGAGGCCTACCTGGATTTCCTGTCGACGGCTCAATCGCGCTCCTTGCGTTCCGGGCTCACGGTGATCACAGGGGCTGGATCGGCCCCTCGCTCGATCCTTCGAGGAACTGCCGGAGGATCGCGTTGTCCGTGGTCTTCGCGTCCTCGACACTCCCCGTGAATACTACCTTGCCCTGATAGATCATCGCGATCCGGTCCCCGACCTTGAACGCGCTCTGGATGTCGTGCGTCACCACGACCGACGTGACGCCCAGCCGCTTCTGCATGCTACGAATGAGCTGGTCGATCACGTCGGCGGTGATCGGGTCGAGGCCGGTGGTGGGCTCGTCGTAGAGGATGAACTGCGGATCGAGAGCGATCGCGCGGGCGAGACCGACGCGCTTCCGCATCCCGCCCGAGAGCGACGCCGGCTTGGCCTGCTCGACTCCCGCGAGCCCGACCCACTCGAGTCGCTCGCGGATGCGCCCGGCGATCTCGCCATGGGGCAGCGCCCGATGCTCGCGCAGTCCGAGGCCAACGTTCTCGCCGACCGTCATCGAGTCGAAGAGCGCCGCCCCCTGGAACAGCATCCCGAAGCGGCGCCGGATCTGGTTCAGCTCGTGTTCGGGGCGGCCCACGACCTCCTCGCCGTCCACCTGGATCGAGCCCGCGTCGGCTTCGATGAGACCGAGAATGTGCTTGAGCAGGACGCTCTTTCCGGTGCCGCTCGGCCCCAGCACGACCACGGTCTCCCCCGACTGCACGTCGAGATCGATGCCGTCGAGCACCTGCTTTTCGCCGAAGGCCTTCTTGAGTCCGCGGATCTGGATCATGACTCGGTGAAGATGACGCGGAAGAGGACGGTGGCGAGCAGGTAGTCGACGATCAGGATCAGCACGCACGCCGACACCACCGCCCGGGTCGTGGCGGTGCCGACGCCCTCGGCGCCGCCCTCGGTGGTAAAGCCGAAGTAACACCCCATCGTGGCGATGATGTTGCCGAAGAACACTGCCTTGATGAGCCCCGAGATGAGGTCCTTGACGTAGAAGAAGTCCTTGAGCGAGTTGACGTACGTCGCTGAGCTCACGCCCACGACCCCGACGGCGACCATGAAGCCGCCAAAGATGGCGATCATGTTCGCGAAGATGGTGACGATCGGCAGCATGAGGGTGCCGGCGATGATGCGCGGAGCGACCAGGAAGCGCACCGGGTTGATGCCCATCGCGCGCATCGCGTCCACCTGCTCGGTGACCTTCATGGTGCCGAGCTCCGCGGTGATGCCCGCCCCCACGCGGCCCGCGAGCACCAGCGCCGTCAGCACCGGGCCCAGCTCGATGATCACCGAGCGCAGGATCACGGCGCCGATGTACTTGAGCGGGACCACGCTCGAGAACTGATAGGCGGCCTGCAGCGCCGCGACGCCGCCGGTGAACAGCGAGACCACGAAGACGAGGCCGAGCGAGCCGACCCCGATGCGATCCATCTGGTCGATCGTCTGCGCCCAGGGGAAGCGCGCCGGAACGGAGACGATCATCTCGGCGTAGAGCAGCGTGATGCGCCCCACGATGACGACCATGTTGGCGAGGCGCCGCAATGCGAAGCGCGCGCCGTCGAGCACGAACTCCGTCATCTCAGAACGGGGCGCCCGTCACGGGCGGCTCGGTCTCTCCCGGCGCGGCCGCGTAGTAGTCGACGAACTTGGTGCAGTCGCGGAGGAAGGTGAGGTTCACTTCGCCGGTAGGACCGTTGCGCTGCTTGGCGATCAGGATCTGCGCCTTCATCGGCTCGGGCGTGTCGGGCTTATAGACCACTTCGCGGTACACGAACATGACGAGATCCGAATCCTGCTCGATCGATCCCGACTCGCGAAGATCCGAAAGCTGCGGGCGGCCGGTCTTGTCGCGCGTCTCCACCGCGCGCGAGAGCTGCGACAGCGCGATGATCGGCACCTCGAGCTCCTTGGCGAGCGCCTTCAGATTGCGGGTGATCGCCGAGATCTCCTGGACGCGGTTCTCCTGCTGGCCGCTCGAACGGATGAGCTGGAGGTAGTCGATGATCACGAGCCCGAGCCGGTTCTCCGCGCGCAGCCGCCGGCACTTGGCGCGGATCTCCATGGTGGTGAGCTGCGCCGAATCGTCGATCACGATCGGCGCGCGCGTGAGGAGCCCCGCGGCATCGATCAGCCGCGGCCAGTCCTCCTGGTCGAGGAAGCCATTCCGGATCTTGTGGAGCCCGACCTCGCTCTGCGAGGAGAGCATGCGCTGGACCAGCTGCTCCTTGCTCATTTCGAGCGAGAAGATCGCCACCGGAATCGACGGCCGCTCCGGAATGTGCGAAATCGCCGCGTTCTCCGCCACGTTGATGCAGAAGCTGGTCTTCCCCATCGACGGCCGGCCCGCGACCACGATCAGGTCGCCCGCCTGGAACCCGGCGGTGAGCGCATCGAGCTTGTCGTAGCCCGAGCCCACGCCGGTCACCAGCACCCGCGATCCGCCCTGTGCCTTGGCGCGCTCGTAGAGCTTCTGCATGTGCTCGAACGAGGGCTTGAGCAGGTCGCGCAGCGCGACGAACCCCTGGCGCACGCGCTTGTCGGTGATCTCGAAGATCCGCGACTCCGCGCGATCGAGAATCATCGCGGTGTCGTCCTCGGCGGCGTAGGCCTCCTGCTGGATCACGCCCGAGGCCTTGATCAGCGCGCGCAGCACCCACTTGGACTGGATGATCTTCGCGTGGTGCTCGATGTTCGCCGAGGTCGTGGCGTAATCGAGGATCTGGGTGAGCGCGGGGTTCCCGCCGACCGCCTCGAGGTCGCCGCGCTTCCGCAGCTCCTCGCCGAGCGTGACGAGGTCGGCCTTGGTGTTGGTCTCGTAGAGCGCCAGAATCGCCTGGAAGATCTTCTGGTGCGCGAGGCGGTAGAACACCTCGGGCAGCAGCATCTCGACCGCCCGCCCGACGGCCTCGTGGTCGAGCATCATCGCCGCGAGGACCGAGCGTTCGGCGTCGAGGGCCTGCGGAGGAACGGGGCCTTCGGGGGCCGCGTTGAAGGGGCGGTTCAGGGTGTCGGTCACGTTCGTTCCTCTGCTTCGAGGCTACTCCTTCAGGCGAGGTATTCGCGAGCCATGAGCTGCATGTCCTCCCACACCGGCCGCTTGTATCCGGGGTTCCGGAGGCAGGCAGCCGGGTGGTAGGTCACGATCAGCTTGGCACCCTGGTAGCGGTACACCTTGCCGCGCAGTCCGCCGATCGTGCCTTTGACGCCGACCAGCAGCTCGGCGGCGAACTTGCCGAGACAGCAGATGATGCGCGGCTTGAGCGCCACGAGCTGACGCCTGAGATACGGCGAGCACGTCTCGATCTCGTGGGGCAGCGGGTTGCGGTTCTCGGGCGGCCGGCACTTGAGCACATTACAGATGTAGACCGTCTCGCGGTTGAGCGGCACGCCGGGAATCAGCTTCGCCTCGTCCATCGCCGCGATGATGCGCGTGAGCAATTGTCCCGCGCGTCCGACGAAGGGCTCGCCCTGGGCGTCTTCGTCCGCGCCCGGGGCCTCGCCGACGAACACGATGCCGGTGCGCGCCGAGCCCACACCCGGCACCGCGCGCGTGCGGGTCTCGCACAGCCCGCACTTCGTGCAGCCGTTGATCTCACCCGCGATCGTTCCGAGCACCGGCAGCGAGTCCGCCTCGAAAACCGCCCGCTCCCCGATCTCGCGCGAGTTGAGCGGATCGTGCACCGGCGGCAGCGCGATGTCGGGGACGTCGTCGAGCGACGGGCGCCTGGGAGTCGCCGTCGACTTCCCGAACAGATCCACGCCGGATTCGGAGACGATCGATGCAACGGCCGCGACCGGATCGAGCGTGACGGGAGGCGCAGGCGGCGGCACCGGCCAGGCCGTCGTCTGCTTCGGTGCGACCGCGGGCGTCGGTGCAGGAGCCACGGCGACCGGCTTCGGCGCGGGCTCACGCTTCACGCCCTTCTTCGCGCGAGCCGCGGCCGCACCATCGAGCAGCAGGTCGCCGGTGCCGGCGGCGCGCTCGCGCTCGATGTAGCGCTTGAGACCGGCCGTGATCCGGCGCAGCTCTTCGCGCGGCTCGCCGCTCATCGGCTCCCCTTCCGGGATGCCGCGCGGCGCGCGCGCGGGGCACGCTGCCGCCACAGCTCGAGCGCATGGTCGAGCACGTGCTCGGCGACCTCGCGCTTGGACATCTCCGGAAGCGCGAGCGCCGCGCGGGGACCGACCAGCGTGACCTTGTTGGTTTCCTTGCCGAGAGAGTCGGCGGGCGCGTTGAGCACGATCAGGTCGACACCCTTGCGGCTCCGCTTCTCGCGGGCGCGACGCACGCCGTCCGAGGTCTCGAGCGCGAACCCCACCAGCACCTGGTTCTCGCGTCGCACCTCGCCGAGCCCGGCGAGAATGTCGGGATTGGGCACCAGCTCGAGATGGAGCGGGCCCTCGTCGCGCTTGATCTTCTGGCGCGCGACCCGGGCCGGCCGGTAGTCACTCACCGCCGCCGCCATCAGCACGACGTCCGCTTCAGTCACCAGAGCGCGCATCGCGCGGTCCATCTCGGTCGCCGTCGTGACCCGTACCACGTGCACCGCGTTGGGCGGGTCCACCGCCGCCGGGCCCAGCACGAGTGTGACCTCGGCGCCGCGCGCGCGCGCCGCCTCGACCAGCGCCAGCCCCATGCGACCGCTCGAGCGGTTGGTGAGCACGCGCACCGGATCGAGCGCTTCCTCGGTGCGGCCGGCGCCGACCAGCACCCGCACACCTTCGAGGCTCTGGCGCCGCGACACGGCGGCGACCACCGCGCCGCCGATGGCGTCGATCGAGGCCAGACGCCCCGGTCCCGAGAGTCCCGACGCGAGCGGGCCGCTTTCGGGACCGACGATGTTCGCGCCGCGCGAGCGCAGCACGCGCACGTTCTCCTGCGTCGCCGGATGGCGCCACATCTCGAGGTCCATCGCGGGGCACACGATCAGCGGCGCCGGCGTGGCGAGCGCGATCGCGGTGAGCGAATCCGGCGCCTCGCCGTGCACCAGGCGCGCCATCAGGTTGGCGCTGGCCGGCGCGATCACGAGCGCGTCCGCGGCTTCGGCGACGTCCACGTGCTCGACGCGTCCGCGCATCTTGCGCGCGGCGGACTCGGCCACGCTGAAGCCGGGATTCTGCGAGCCCCACATGCCGGTCACGACCGGGTTGCCGGACAGCGTCTCGAAGGTGAGCGGACTCACGAACTCGGCGGCCGACGAGGTCATCACGACGACGACCGACGCACCGCGCGCGGCGAGCCAGCGCACCAGCTCACACGCCTTGTAGCAGGCGATGCCGCCCGAGACGCCGACGACGACCGTGCGGCCGGCGAGCGGGCCGGACTTCGCGGCAGTCGCGGCCGTGTCCCTCGATGGCTTCTTCCGGCGCGCGGCTCCGGGCTTCGCGGCCGTGCGGGCCTTACTCGGCCGTCTCTTCGTAGGCGTACGGCACCTCGCCGCGGATCGTGCGCTGCAGAGCCGTTGCCGTCACCTTGCCGGGGTACACTTCACCGGTGCGCTTGGACCATTCGTTCAGCCGGCGCGCCTCGCGCGCGGCGATGATGGCCAGCTCGTACTTGTTGGAACCCGGGGGCGGAATCAGGGAAGCCAGCTTGGTAATCATGAGGATCCTCCTTCGAGCTTCTGTCGGGTCACACGTGTGCGCTCGGCATTTACGATGCTCACGAGCCGCAACGCCGCGCTTTCGAGGTCGTCGTTCAACACCAGGTAGTCGTACTCCTTGTAATGCTCCAGCTCGCGCGGCGCATTGCGGAGACGCTGCTCCACCGCTTCGCGGCCCTCCGTATTGCGCTTCTCGAGGCGCTCGCGCAGGGCCTCGATCGACGGCGGCACGATGAACACCGAGACCGCGTCGGGGGCCGCCTTGCGGAGGCTCGCCCCGCCCTGGACGTCCACCTCGAGCACCACCACGCGGCCCGCGCGCACCTGATCTTCCACGAAGCGCGACGGCGTGGCGTAGAGATGGCCGTGCACCTCGGCCCACTCCAGGAAGAGTCCCGCCGCGCGGCGTTTCTCGAATTCCTCGCGGCTCACGAACTCGTACTGGACGCCCGCCTGTTCTCCCGCCCGCGGCGGACGGGTGGTGGCCGAGATCGACAACGTGCAGTCACTGCATTCGCGCATCAGACGCGCGACCAGCGTGCCTTTCCCGGCACCCGACGGCCCCGACACCACCAGCACGAAACCGCGCGCGCTGAAGCGGAACATCGCGGGCGCCTCGGTGGTGCGCATGCCGGGATCGGATGACGTCACGGTCATTCCACGTTCTGCACCTGCTCGCGCAGGCGCTCGACTTCTTCCTTGATGGCGATCACCGCGCGGGTGATCTCGACGTCGTTCGATTTGGAGCCGATCGTGTTGGCTTCGCGGTTCATCTCCTGGAGCAGAAAGTTGAGCTTCCGCCCCGCCAGCTCCTGCCCTTCGATGAGCCCGCGGAACTGGTCGATGTGCGCAGCCAGCCGCACGCACTCCTCGGTGCTGTCCAGCCGGTCGGCCATGAGCGCCACTTCCTGCGCCAGTCGGATGGGATCCATCTCGATGTCCTGGAGCAGCGCCTGGAGCCGCATCATGAGCCGGTCCTTGGCCTCGGCCGGACGCGTGGCGGCGCGCGTGCTCACCCGATCGAGCTCCGCGCGGATCAGTTTGAGCCGGTCTTCGAGATCGCGTGCGAGCGCCTGACCCTCACGGGTCTTCATGGCTTCCATGTTTTCACACGCGCGACTGACCACGCCTTCCACGAGCTTCCACGTTTCTTCGTCGGAAAGCGCCGTGTGCTCCCATGCGAACACGTCGGGCAGCGCGGCCAGTGTCTTCACGTCGAGTCCGCTCTCCAGGTTGTAGCGCTTGCGGAGCTGGTCGAGGAGCTTCACGTAGCGGTCGGCGACCAGCTCGTTCACCTTGAGCACCTCGCCCGATTCACCCGCCCCGCTCCAGGTGACGGTAAGGTTCAGCTTGCCGCGCGAATAGCGGTCCTGGATGAGCTGGCGGATCTGGTCCTCGAAGCTCGCGACGATTTTCGGCGCCCGGATCGACACCTCGCAGAAACGGTGGTTGACCGATCGGATCTCGGCATTCAGGCGCTGCCCGTCGCGCTCAATGTCCGCCGAGCCGTACCCGGTCATGCTGCGAATCATTCGTACCTCGTGGAGGGGCGACAGGGCCGCGCGGTGGCCCGCTTTGGGCGGTTTCAGGCCAGAGGGGAGCCACTCGGGACTCCGCGAAGCAAGCAAGGTAGGGCAGCGTGCGCCCACCCGTCAACGTTCGCACCCCCCGCTCAACTTGCGCCGCCACAAGTTGTCCACCGCCGCTCCACGCCCCGATGTGGAAACGAAAACGCCCGCGTGTCCCGCGGGCGCAGATCACTTCGGTGGGTGAGCGTCCTAGCCTTCGATTCCGAGCCGCCTCATCTTGTTGATCAGCGTGGTCCGCGGGATCCCGAGCGACTTCGCAGCCTCCGTCCGCGATCCGCGCGCCGCACGAAGGGCCGCGGAGAGCTTCTGCTTCTCCGCTTGCTCGAGCTCCTCGGCAAGACCCGCCGGTGCACCTCCCCCCGCAACCGTCACGGCTTCGGGACCCAGCTCCTGACCCTCCCCTGCGAGAAGGACCATGCGCTCCACAGTGGATTTGAGCTCGCGCACATTCCCTGGCCATGTGTACTCGCGCATCCGATCGAGCGCGGCGTCGCTCAGCGTCACGTTCTTTCCGTTCTCGAGACTCGATTCGGCAACGAAGTGCTCGGCCAGGACCTCGATGTCCTCCGCGCGCCTGCGCAGCGGAGGCAGCGACACCACCGCGTGAGCGAGGCGGTAGTAGAGATCGATGCGGAAGTTCTCCCCACGCTCGAGCGCGACGCCGTCTCGATTGGTGGCAGCGACGACGCGCGTGTCGACGCGGATGTTTCGCGTCGAGCCGACCCGGCGAATCTCCCCGCTTTCGAGGAAGCGCAGCAGACGCGACTGGAGCTCCGGTGGCAGCTCTCCGATCTCATCGAGGAACACCGTGCCGCCGTCGCACACCTCGAGCAGTCCCGCCTTGTCCTTGACCGCGCCGGTGAACGCGCCCACCGCGTGACCGAACAGCTCGCTCTCGATGACATCCTTCGGCAGAGCCGCGCAGTTGATGGGCATGTAGTTGCCCGTCCGCCCCGAGAGGTTGTGGATGCCGGCGGCAATGTGCTCCTTGCCCGTGCCCGATTCGCCCAGGATGAGCACCGGCAGGCGACCCCGCGAGTACTTGGACGCTTCCTCGAGCACGTTGAGCATCACCTTGTTCACCGTGATGAGACCAAACTGCTCACGCGCGAGCCGCGCACGTCGCTCGTCTTCAGCGGTGAGACGCGGGCGGCGGCGTGGACGGCGCTGCGCCCCGGTGGCCGGCTCCGACAAGGGATGCGATACGGCGAGGCGTGCAATGCGCTCACGCGCCTCGCGGAGCTTGCCCTCCGCGCCCATGCCCTCGAAGTGGTCCGTCGCGGCGTGATAGGCCTCGCGGGCGTGGTGGATGTCCGCGTACTCGGCAGCGTGCGGCCCCGAGAGCCAGTCGCCGTACGCCATCCAGAGACGCCCCCATTCATAAGGAGTCTCGATGTCGTCGTAGTAGGCAAAGCCCTGGTCGAACCAGCGCTTGGCCTCCGCGGCCTTGCCGACGGACGCCGCGCTCAGCGCGAGGACGCGATAGGTCGCCGCCTCCTCGTAGCGATCGCCCAGCTCGCGGCAATGCTCGAGACCGACCTTAGCCTCTTCGTACGCTTCCTGATGACGGCCGAGCATGTAGTAGCACTCAGCCCGCCGCCGGCGCAGTTCCGCGACAATGTCCCCGCGGGGGGCGACGGCGAGTGCGCTCCGCAGGGAGTCCTCGTAGCTGACCAAGGCATCAACACTGCTGCCACTCTCGAGTTCAACGTCCCCTAGAAACTCCTTGGAGAGAATGAGTGCTCTTGAGTTTGCTTCGGACTCGGCGACCTGAGCCTTGGTCAGCACGTCACGGGCGTCTGAACTGCCCATATGGAGGAGCACTTGGCAACGGAGGAGCTCCCCATACAATCGTCCGCCGAACAGTCCCAGCTGCGCCAGCCTTGAGTTGTGCTCTTCGATGAATGCTGTCGCTCGGGACAGATTGCCACGTTTCCACGTCACGATTGCTTGGGCGCGAAGACCTATACAAAGCGAAGCTCCGTACCCCTCTTGTCTCGAGATACGAGTCGCTTCACTAGCCGAGTCTAGGGCCTCCTGCCAATGACAGCTGAGTCGGCTAGGTTCTGTCTGAGAACGCCACCCGGAGGTAGCGTTCGATGAAGGCCAGATGA
>DAIUEO010000072.1:0-17979 GCA_036845125.1 Candidatus Eiseniibacteriota bacterium
CTCTAACCCGCAGAGACTGGCATCGTGAACTGCGCCAGCGTTGGGGGGAAGGTCATCACCACCAACGGCGTCGAGTATTCGGGCACCGTCGCCTACTCCGACGTGCCGCGCGGGGTGCCGGCGGCGACGTACTCGTTCTTCAACAACACTCCCGACGAGCGGTATCCGAACTTCCAGATCAATCCCACCGCCGGGGCGATCCAGATGCTGTTCGCGAGCGACTACGTCGAGGGCGGGAGCACGCACGTGCTGGGCTTCACCCACCGGCGTCCCGAGTGGGCGGGGGTCGTCGTCGCCTATCAGCCCGCGGAATACCAGCCCAACGCGCTCGACGACAAGGACGGAAACAACTTCCAGATCCTCGCGAACGCGATCGTCTATGCCGGAAGCCGCGGCGACGTGACGGCGGTCGGCGAGGCGCCCGGCTCCCGCACGATGCTCGGGAAGAACCACCCGAACCCGTTCGTCACGGAGACCACGATCGACTTCACGCTCCCCGAATCGGGAGCGGTCGACGTCGCGGTGTTCGACATCACCGGGGCGCGCCTTCAGACCCTGGCTCGCGGCCACCACGAGGCGGGGCTCCATCACGCCGTGTGGAGCGGACGGCGCGTCGATGGCTCGGCGGTCCCGCCGGGCGTCTACTTCTGCCGGGTGTCCTCGGCGACCGCGTCGTGCACGCTGCGGATGGTCCGGGCCAACTAGCATTAGCGCTGTGCCGGGTTCAATGCGAGTGCGACTTTGTTCACATGCACCAGCATTTACCCGCGCTGGCGCGGGTACACCATCAGATCAGGGCGCACCTGCATCACACCGCCAGCTCGAGCTGCACCGGCTCCTCCTCGGGATGGATGGGGTTCTTGCGCCGGTCTCGGATGGCGAAGCGATCCTTGAGCTGCGCCACCGCCGTGCGCACGGGCTCTTCCTCGGGCCTGGCCAGGTAGGCGCCGCGAGCATAGAGCCGGCGATAGCGCTCGAGCTCGGATGGCCAGTGGCGGCTCAGCGTCTCGAGGAAATGCTCGCGCGTTCCCGGATTGAGATGCAGGAGCCCGGTCCAGATCTTGGTGGCCCCGGCGTCACGCGCCGCGCGCACGACCGCCTCGAGCTGCTCGGGCCGGTCCGAGAGACCGGGCAGGATCGGCGCCATGCCGACCTGGGCGTTTATCCCCGCGTCGATCAGGCTGCGCAGCGCCGCGAGACGCGCGCGCGGCGGCGCCGCGCCCTCCTCGGTGCGCTTCCAGACGTCCTCGTCCAGGGTGGGAATCGAAAAGGTGACGTGCACGTCGGCGCGGCTCGACGCCTGCGCGAGCACCTCGATGTCTCGCACCACCAGCGGCCCGCGCGTGATGATCCCGAACGGGTTTCGCGCCGCGGCGAGCACTTCCAGGCACTGCCGCGTGAGTCGGTATCGGCCTTCCGCCGGCTGATACGGGTCGGTCGCGGCCCCCACCACCACCACGTCCCGTTTCCAGGAGGGGCGCTCGAGCTCGAGTCGGAGAACCGCCGCGATGTTGATCTTGGCGCGCACCGAAGCGCCGTAGCGCTCGTCAGAGGGCCGATCGGCCCGCCTCTCGAATGCCCGCACGTAGCAGAAGGCGCAGCGATGGGCGCAGCCCATGTAGGGATTCAGCGACCACTCGAAGGGCATTCCCTTCACGTGGTTCAGGGCGCTGCGGCAGGGCTCTTCGCGGATTTCGGACCGCATGGCAGGCGGAATCTAGCGGCACGGCGCCGCCTGCACAAGTGGGCAGTTCTCCTTATATGTGGTTGGCCCGGGGAGGGGGGCTCAGCCGGCGGCGGCGTCCGCCACCCGGCCGAACCGGCGCTCCCGGCGGTGGAATTCCGCCACGGCGCCCTCGAGGTCGGCTTCGGAGAAGTCGGGCCACAGGGTGGGGGTGAAGAACAGCTCGGCGTAGGCACCCTCCCACATCAGGAAGTCGCTCAGGCGCTGCTCGCCCCCGGTCCGGATCAGGAGATCCACTTCCGGCGCCTGGACGCCCGGATGTTCGATCGCGTTCAGCTTGCGCAGGAACTCCTCGCGTGTGAGCCGCACTCCGGGCTCGAGCGCCGCGATCGCGCGCAGCACCGCGTCGCGCGACGAATAGTCCACCGCCACCCGCAGGTGGAGGTTGCGCCCGATCGCCGTCTGCTCCTCCATGCGCTCCATCTCGCGGCGGATCGTATCGTTCAACCGGTCGCGCCGGCCGATGAACGTGGCGCGGATTCCGTTCCGGATGCAGCGTTCGGTCTCCATGCGGATGTATTGTCCGAGAAGATCGAACAGCGTGCTGACCTCGCGCCGCGGCCGCTCCCAGTTGTCCGCCGAGAACGCATAGATGGTGAGCGTGCCGATGCCGGCGCCGGGCGCCGCCTCTACGATCTTCCGCACCGTCTCGACACCGGCACGATGGCCGGCGACGCGCGGCAGCCCGCGCGTGGTGGCCCAGCGCCCGTTGCCGTCCATGATGATGGCGGCGTGGATGCCGGGGAACGGATTCGGAGTCGCGCCGGGGGTCATCTCGACACTCCGTGATCAGCGCTGCCGGGTCGCACGGATCAGGGCCTCCATGTGATCGAGATAGCGCTCGAGGGCGCGCCGGCCG
Source organism: Candidatus Eiseniibacteriota bacterium (assembly GCA_036845125.1). Taxonomy (GTDB): domain Bacteria; phylum Eisenbacteria; class RBG-16-71-46; order RBG-16-71-46; family RBG-16-71-46; genus DAIUEO01. Next base: position 2,604 of record DAIUEO010000072.1, read on the forward strand.
GCCGCGGTGAGCCGGTACTCGGTCCGCGGGATGCGTCCTTCGAATCCCTTGGTGCACGAGACGTATTCCGCCAGCTCGAGCTTGCGGGCGTGAACGCTGAGGTTTCCATCGGTCGTCCGCAGCAGAGCCTTGAGCTCGGTGAAGCTGAGCCGCTCGTTGACGGCGAGCGCGCTCAGCATGCCGAGCCGCGTGCGCTCGTGAATGACGCGGTCGAGCGGGAGACCCGGCGCCGAGCTTCCGCGCACTTCCGACAACGCCCGCCGCTGCGAGCTGCGCCGCTGAGCCTGAGTTCTAGCCACCGTGCTTCCTCGCGATCGCGACCCCGAAGCCGACATGGAACGCGCCGAAGCCGAACGCCATCCAGGCGTTTCCCCAGGCCGCGGGCGTGAAGAGCGCCGCAGCGCCTACCGCCATGAAGCAGAAGCCGAGCGCTTGCACGATCCGGACCGAGAAGGCCCCGCCGGCCGCGAACGCGGTGCCGTAGAGGAGCAGCCAGATTCCGGGCAGCAGGTCGGTGAGCCCCGCGCGGTAGAGGGCCGCGGTGATGACGGCACCGGCCATGATGGGAAGCGAGAAGCTCATGGCGAAGCGCCGCGCCGAGACTCCGAGCGGCGGCATGCCCGCCATGCGCGACTTGTGCGCCATGGCCGCCACGCCGATCGTGAGCGCCGCCAGTGCCTCGACGATCCAGACCGCGAGCCAGCCGTGCACCGTGCGCTCGCGCGATGCGAAGAACGCGGCCGCCAGCGCGGTGGCGCCGACCACCACCTGTCCCCAGCCGGGAACGGCGGTGAAGACTCCGGCACGCTCCATGGTGGAGCGGATGAACCGGATGTGATCGAGCGCGTGATCCTGGAGGTCGGCGGGTTCGCGACGCGGTTCGAGTGGCGTGATGCGCATGGGAGACTCAAGGCTAAGGGCCGGGCCGCGCGCCGTCAAGCACTTTGCGAAGCAAAGCCGTCAGGCTTTTGCGAATCCTCCGCCCGGGGATAGAGCAACGGGGCCCCGCACCGGCGGGACCCCGTTGGGCTGGAGGATTGGCGGACCGCGCCTAGATGTCCTTCGCGGCGATCGTGCGGAGCCGGATGTTGCCGTTCACCGTGCTCAGGCTCAGATCGCGGCCTCCAGATCCGATCGTGCCCTTGAGCGAACGCCGTCCGATCGTGCCTTTGACCGTCACCGGAAAGTCGGAATCGATCACCCCGTTCATGGTGGAGGCGCTGAGCTGGGCGTCGAACCCTTCCGGCATCCGGAGCGTGATCGAACCGTTTACGGTGGCGAACTCGAGATCGCCCGATGCCTTCCCCGGACCCATCGACGCGACGATGGAACCGTTCACGGTCTGGGCGGTGACTTCATCGCTGGTCGACACGCTCACGGCGCCGTTCACGGTGTGCACGCTGACCGGGCTCTTCAGGCCCTCGGCCTCGACGCTGCCATTCACAACGTTTCCGATGAATCCGACACCGGCGGGGACTTCGACCGTGAAGCGCACCTCCGTGTCGTTCCGGTTGTGAATGTGCTGGCTGCGATTTCCCGGAGCGCAAAAGTTCTTGCTGCTCTTTTCGTAAATCGCGCACACCGTCACCCCGCCCTCGTGCTCGACGAACTCGACCGTGACCTCGTCGGGGTCCGAGCCGTGGGCGCGCTTCACGGCCGTCACCCGGGTCTCGGTGCCGCTGGCGAGCTTCACGTCGATGCCACCGTTGATGCCCTTGATCTCGATCGACTTCCCCTTGGCGATATTCCAGCTCCAGTTGAAGTCGGCGTCCCCCGAATCGGTCTCCGCGCGCGCCTCGACCCCGTGGAGAACGATCGGCCAGAGGGCGCTCAGCGCGATCGCGGCGGCGAGCGCCAGCAGGGCGGCGAGAGTCCACCCCGCGATCCGGGATCCCGGTCCCGAAAGGCGCAGCATTCGACGGTTCACTTGCTACCTCCCTTCTTGGTCGGAGGAGTCGGCGGGGTCGGCGGGGTCGGCGGCACGGGCGGAGTCGGAGGCACATGCCCCTCCATCTCCTTCCGTACGTCGTCGAGCGTCAACATCCGGATGTCTCCTTCGAACGAGGACAGCTCGATCAGCGCGCTGCCCGATCCCAGAGCGAACTCGAAGCGGCGGCCGCCCCGGGTGCGCTGCAGCTCGATCGGCCACTTCGACTGGAAGTCGCCGTTGAAGGTGGCCACGGAGACCGTGGCGTTTGGCTTCTCGGAGAGCCCGAGGAGGAGATCACCGTTGTGAGTGGAGAGGCGATAACGGCCGCCGTCGGTCATGCGCCCGAGGAACCGCACGTCGCCGTTCACCGTGGTGACGTCCACCGCGGGCGAACGAACCTGGTCCATGTCGACGTCACCGTTGACCGCTTCGATCTGGACGTCGCCCTCGGAGTCCACGAGCTGCACCTCGTCGTTGACCGACGTCAGCTCGATCCGCCCCTTCCCCTTTTCGAGCCGCACCGAGCCCTCGACCGAGTAGAGCCGTATGCGGCCGACGCCGCCCTGCACGACCACGTCGCCCTTCACGGTTTCCGCCTCGACCTCCGCCTTGGTGCCGAGCACGGTGATGTCCGATTCCAGGCTCTTGAACGAAACCGGCATCCACACCGGCACCGAGATCTCGTAGTTCACCGGCGTCGGCCGCGTGCGGTAGCCCTGCGCGCGTACGTTGAGCGTCGTGCCCAGGTCCTCGACCTGGATCGAAACGCGGCTCGAATGCTCGGCGTTGATGCGCACCACGTCGCGCGACCACCCGAGCACGGAGATCTCGCCCCCGAAATTGGTGAGCATGAGCCGCGCGCCCCTCTTCACCTGGATCGTGGTGTCGGTGCGGACCACGGTGCTCTGCGAAGAGTAGGTACGAGCCAGCGCGCGGCGCGCCTCGCGCGCCCGGACCACCTCGCGCTGCACCTGGCGCTGGATCTCCTCCGTGTCGAATTCGTCCTCCAGGTCCTTCTCTTCGTCCTTGTCCTTCTGCTCCTTGTGCTCCTTCTGCGTCGCGTGCTCGCCGGCGCCTGCGTAACCAAATCCCAGTGCGACGAGCGCGAGAGCCGTCAGGAAGAGCCATCCCCATCGGCGCCCGGCACAGATCGATCCCACCATTCCCCTCCCCCTCATCCCTGCGCCGCCGCGACGACGTCCGCCGCGCGCCTCAGGAGCCAGACCTTGAGCTCGAGCTGCTGTGCGAGATGGCCGCTCAGGTAGCCGCTCCCCGGATCGGCCTCCAGTGCCTTGCGGGCCGAGGTGATCGCGCGATCGATGGTGGCGAGGTTCTCCTCGAGCACCTTGACCGTCAGCGGATCGAGCTGATCGCGATGCGTGCGCAACACCTGCGTCAGCTCGTCGATCGCGACCTGATAGCGTGACTCGTCGAAACTGGCCGTCATGACGGCGTTCTTCGTGGATCCCCGGGTGACCGGCGCCGATCCGGTTCCAGCAGGCGTGATTCCCGGCTGGGTGGACGTGGTGTTCGGCGCCGCGGTTCCGAACGGACCCGAAGCTCCGCGATTCACCGCCACCGCGCCGGTGTTCATCGGAGCGCGGCTCGCCATCCACCAGGCCCCCGCTCCGGAGAACACGATCAGCGCCGCGGCTGCCGCCGCGAGCTGCGGAATCGTGAACGAGATGCGCAACGGTCCGGAGTTGCCGCCGCGGAACCAGCGCGCGATCGGATGCACCCGGGTCGTGAGCCGGGCTTCGATCCCCGGCCAGAGGTCCTCGGCCGGCGCCGGGGTCTCGAGCTGGTGGGCGTGCGTGATCACTTCACGAAGTTCGTCCGCCAGCCTGGAGCAGGAGTCACAGCCGGCGAGATGCGTCTCGATCTCGAGGCGTTCCGGCTCGGGGAGTTCGCCATCCAGGTACTCCGAGAGCCGCGCGTCCTGAATGTGACCGTGGTCGATCATTTCTGGAGCGTCCTCCGGAGCAGCATGCGTGCGCGATGGAGCTGGGCCTTGGTCGTACCCGAAGTCACGCCCAGAAATCCGGCGATCTCCTCGTGGCGGTATCCTTCGATGTCGTGCATGACGAACACCTGTCTTGCTCCTTCGGGCAGATGCCCGATCGCGGTTTCAAAATCCATGGACAGCTCGCTCGTGGACGGCTTCGACTCGACTCCGTGCAGCACTTCCTCGTCGTTCGTGTGGCGGCTCCACTGGATCGCCCGGCGACCGCGGCGGGTGAGGATCAGGTTGATCGCCAGACGGTACAACCAGGTCCCGAACGCCGCCTCCCCCCGGAACGATCCGAGCTTCTCCCAGGCCCGGACGAAAACGTCCTGTGTTGCCTCCGTTGCGTCGTCGTTCCCGATCATCCGCCGCGCCAGGCCATGAATCCTGGGCACGTGAGTGCGGTAGAGGCGCTCGAAAGCACGCCGATCGCCCCCGGCCGCGAGGGACACGTCCCGGGCCTCGGCGCCTCCGGATTGTTGCTGCGTATCTGGCGTTGGCGTCGTCACCCGCGGGCCTTTGGATTTGTTCTCACCAGCTTGGACGATTTGAAGGGGCGGAAGGTTTAAGGCCGGAAAGCACCGGAAAGCCCGGCCGAACCCCTGCCGCCAGGTGCTACGGCGCCAAAGCAGGTCAGGTTACGAGGTTTCAGGTCCCTCTGCCCCTGCCCGGGGGTTTCTGGGCCGGCCCGCCTCTGCCATATTGCCTGCCTCCCCGGCCCCCGCCGGGTGGCTCACCCGGTCACACCCGCACCCGAGACCCCATGGACCCCGATCTCCTGAAACGCCTGCTTCCCTACGGCCTCGCCCTCGGGGTGTGGGTGGTGGGCGTGCTGTTCAACCGCCTGCTGCTCCCCCAGATCGCGCGGCTGCTCCGGAAGACTCCGACCGACATCGACGAGCTGGCGCTCGATTCGCTGCGCCGCCATGTCCCGCTCTGGTTCCTGGCCCTGGGTGTCGAAGTGGGAACGCGTTATGCCGGGCTTCCGCCGGTGGTCCAGCAGCGCATCGACCGTGCCCTCCAGGCCATCGTGGTGTTCTCGATCACGATCGCGGTTTCGACCTTCCTCACGAAGCTGATCGACCGTCGCTCACGGCTCATGCTCGAGCGCGGCGCCACGTCGCTGATCCAGAACATGGTGCGCTGGATCGTGATCGCGATCGGCATGCTGATGGTGGCCTCGTCGCTCGGCATCGCGATCACGCCCATTCTCACCGCTCTCGGTGTCGGCTCGCTGGCGGTGGCGCTCGCGCTCCAGCCCACGCTGTCGAACCTGTTCGCCGGACTCCAGATCACGCTGGCCCGGCACATACGCATCGGGGACTACATCGAGCTCGACGGCGGTCGGGCCGGCTACGTCTCGGACATCAGCTGGCGCAGCACGCTGATCCGCGAGCTGTCGAACAACATGGTGATCGTTCCGAACTCGAAGCTCTCGGAAATGGTGGTGCGCAACTACGCACTTTCGAGCAGCGAGCTTTCGGCGGTCATTTCATGCTCGGTGTCCTACGACGCGGATCTCGATCGGGTGCGCGCGGTCGTGCTGGAGGTGGCCGCCGAGGTCCTGAAGAGCCATGTGAATGCGGTCACCGATTTCGAGCCGCTCGTGCGCTTCACTTCGTTCGGGGATTCGGGCATCAACTTCATGGTCGTTCTGCGCGTCCGGCAATTCGCGGACCGGGCCACCATCTCGGACGAGTTCATTCGCACCTTGCACCGGCGCTTCGCCGCCGAGAAGATCGACATCCCCTTCCCGCAGCGCGTCGTGCACATGGCGAGTGCGGCGGCTCCCCTCCCTCCGGCGGAGCCGGTCCGGTAGATCGGGCGAGGATGGAAGGCGTCGCGCTGGACCACCTGGTCTGGGCCGTTCCCGATCTCGCGGCCGGCATCGCGGATCTGGAACGTCGGCTCGGTGCACGCGCAACACCCGGCGGGCGCCATCCCGCATGGGCCACGGCGAACGCGCTGATCGGGCTCGGGGACCTGCGCTACCTCGAGATCGTGGGACCGGACCCCGAGGCGGCTCCGCCTCCGGGAAGTCGTCCATTCCTTCTCGACAGTCTCGCTGCGCCACGGCTGGTGACCTGGTGCGCCCGGACCAGCGACCTCCCGGCGATGGCACGTGCCGCCGAATCTCTCGGCATCGATCTCGGTGAGATCGCCCGGCGCGGCCGGCAGCGCCCAGACGGCGTGGAACTCTCGTGGACGATGACGGACCCGCTCGCCGAGCGCGAAGGCAGCGTGATTCCGTTCTTCATCGACTGGGGTGCAAATCCGCACCCGGCGGCGAGCCTCGCGCCCGCCTGCGAGCTGATCTCGCTGCGAATCGAGCACCCGGACACAGAGAGAATCCGCGCGAGCTTCCGGAGCCTCAGGCTCGACGTTCCCGTGGAAACCGGCCCGACACCGCGGTTGATCGCGACGCTGCGGACGCCGCGCGGAACCGTCGAGCTGAGCTGAAGATCAACCCGCGCCGGAGCGGGTAATTGCTGGGAATACTGAACAGGACGCCAGTGGGACTGACCCTGGTGGTGTGCCGGCGAAAGCTCCTACGACAGGCGGATGCCCAGCTCCTTCAGGGTCTCGGGCTCGACTTCGGAGGGGCTGCCGTCCATCAGGCTGGCGGCGCTCGCGGTTTTGGGGAACGCGATGGTGTCGCGGATCGAATCGCGACCGGCGAGCAGCATGATGATGCGGTCGAGGCCGAGGCCGATGCCGCCGTGCGGCGGCGAAGCGTAGCGGTAGGCGTCGATCAGGAAGCCGAACTTGGCCTTCATCTCCTCGGGTGAGAATCCGGCCACTTTCATCACGCGCTCCTGGATGTCGGGGCGATGGATGCGCACCGATCCCGAGCCCAGCTCGTTGCCGTTCAGCACGAGATCGTAGAGCTGCGCGTAGACGTTGCCGGGATCGGTCTCGAGCAGCGGGAGATGGTCGGGGTTCGGCATCGTGAACATGTGGTGGCGCGCCGACCAGCGCTTGTTGTCGGCATCCCACTCGAAGAGCGGGAACTCGCGCACCCACAGGAAGCGCCACTCCTTCATGGGATCGCCCGCACCGGGTGAGGCGCCGCGCTCGAGTGCCTTCACGACCCACGCCTCGGGCGCCTGATCCCCGCTCCCGCCGCGGGCCTGGAGGAGTTGCGCACCGAGCTGCGTGCGCAGGACGCCGAGCGCTTTGAGCGTTCGCTCCCACGGCCCGTTCGTGAACACCACGGCGTCGCCTTCCTGGGCGCCGACGCGTGCGAGGAACTCGTCGAGCAGCGGGCCCGGGAAGATGACCGACTGCTTCTCGCGGTCGGCGGCCTGCACCTTGAAGAACGTGAGCCCGCCAGCGCCGGCTTCCTTCACCACGTCCTCGAACTTGCGGAGCTGGGTGCCGGAGATCTCGGCACCACCCGGGATCGTCATCGCCGCGGCCGCGCCGCCGGGCGCCTTGGCGCCGTTCGCGATCACGTTGCGCGGCGACTGCGCCGAGATCGCGGTGACGTCGGTGAACTCGAGGCCGAACCGAAGGTCGGGCTTGTCCGAGCCGAAGCGACTCATCGCCTCGCGGAACGTGAGCCTCAGGAACGGCGGCTCGAGCTTCACCCCGAGGCACTCCTGCCAGATCGCGGCGAACAGCCCTTCCACCGCGGTGAACACGTCCTCCTCGGAGACGAAGCTCATCTCGAGATCGATCTGAGTGTGCTCGGGCTGGCGGTCGGCGCGCAGGTCCTCGTCGCGCAGGCAGCGCGCGAGCTGGAAGTAGCGGTCGCACCCCGCGATCATCAGCGTCTGCTTGTAGAGCTGGGGCGACTGCGGGAGCGCGTAGAACGCGCCATGATGCACGCGGCTCGGCACCAGGTAGTCGCGCGCGCCTTCGGGCGTCGGCTTCACCAGCAGGGGCGTCTCGACCTCGAGGAAGCTCTGGTTCGAGAGATGGACACGCGCCGCCTGGCAGGCGCGATGCCTCAGCGCGAGAACCTCTGCCAGCTCCGGGCGGCGAAGATCGAGGAAGCGGTAACGCAGCCGCAGATCTTCGTTCGCGAGGTGCAGCTCCTCGTTCACCTGGAAGGGCAGCGGGTCGGAGGCCGAGAGCACCTTCAGCTCGCGCACGGTCACTTCGACTTCGCCGGTCGGCAGTTCGGGATTGAACGATTCGTCGGGACGCTGCGTCACCTGTCCGCGCACCGCGATCACCCACTCGTTCCCGAGCCGCGAGGCGCGTTCGAGCAGCTCGCGGCCGCCGATCTCGGGCCGGAACACGACCTGCGTGATGCCATAGCGGTCGCGCAGGTCGACGAACAGCACTCCCCCATGGTCGCGCGTGCGATGGACCCAGCCCATCAGGGTGACGCCGTCCCCAACCTGGGCGCGCCGCAGCTCGCCGCAGTTCTGGGTGCGGCGCCAGTCGCCGAGATCTTCGAGGGCCGGCGTCTCGCTTCGGATCGTTTCGGTCATGCCTGGACTTTCGTTTCCTTTCGGAGCTCGGCATCGAGATCGGCGCGCTTCACCGTGCGCTGCTCGCCGGTCGCGAGGTCCTTGAGCACCACCTCGCCGCGCTTCCATTCGTCCTCGCCGACCAGCACGAGGAGCGCCGCCCCGCCCTTGCCGGCGGCCTTCATCTGCGCACCGAACCCGCGTGCTTCGACGTCGCAGTCTACGACATGGTGGCGGCGCAGCTCGCGCACGAGCCTGATCGCCGCGTCACGGGTCGAATCCATGGCGGCCACGAAGATCGAGCGCGGTTTCTCCGGCAGGCCTTCGCCACGCTGCTCGAGCACGAGCATCGCGCGGTCGAGTCCGATCGAGAACCCGATCCCCGGCGTGGCAGGACCGTCCAGCATCTCGATCAGGCCGTCGTAGCGGCCGCCGCCGCCGAGCGCGCTCTGGGCCCCGAGCGAGCGGTCGTGCACCTCGAACGCGGTGCGCGTGTAGTAGTCGAGTCCGCGCACCAGGCCGTGGTCGATCTCGTGCGCGATGCCGAGCGTTTCGAGCCCGCGCCGGACCGCGTCGAAGTGCTCGCGATCGGCCGGATCGAGCACGTCGAGCATGTGCACCGGCGGGCCTTGCTGGAGCAGCGCCAGGTCGCCCTCGTCCTTGGTGTCGAGAATCCGCATCGGGTTGATTTCGAAACGCGCCTGGGAGTCCTTGCTGAGCTGGTCCTTCATCGGCGCCAGCCACTCGCGGAGCTTTTCGCCGTAGAGCCGCCGTGACTCCGGCGTGCCCACGCTGTTGATCGCGATGGTCAGGTCGCGGAATCCCCACGCCTCGAACACGTCCACGAACAGGGCGATCATCTCGACGTCGGCCCCCGGCGCCGACGAGCCGATCAGCTCCGCGCCGATCTGAAAGAACTGGCGGTAGCGGCCTTTCTGCGGCCGGCTGTAGCGGAACATGGGGCCCGCATACCAGAGGCGGTGGATGCGACCGCGGCCACCGAGGCCCTGTTCGAGATAGGCGCGACAGACGCCGGCGGTGTTCTCGGGACGGAGCGCGAACAGGTGGCCACCCGAAAGACTCTCGAACCGGTACATCTCCTTCTGGACGACGTCGCTCGACTCGCCCGCCGAGCGCGCGAACAGCTCGTAGTCCTCGAAGATCGGCGTGCGGATCTCGCCGTAGCCGTAGCGCTCGAGCACGGTGCGTGCGCGCGCCTCGGCAAGCTGCCAGCGAGGGAGATCCTCCGGCAGCAGATCGCGCGTGCCGCGCGGCGCCTGGTGCTTCATGCCTTCCTCCGCGCGAAGAGAAGCTGGGCGAGTGCCAGACCCAGGGCATCGGCCGCGACGTCGGAGGCAGTCGACTCGCGGCCCGGGACGAATGACTGCAGGAACTCGTCGCCGACCGCCACCACGATGCCGCTGCCCACGGCGAGTCCGGTGAAGCGCCAGATTGAGCCCGGCAGCGTCACCCTCCACGCGCGGCCCAGCAGGAATCCGAGCCCCGCGTACTCGATCATGTGCGCGACCTTGTCGGCATAGGCGAAGTGGAACGGCGGCTTGAGGTGGGGCCGGCTGCTCAGGGTCCCGATGATCGCCACGTAGATCAGCACCGGCAGCCAGAAACGTTTGAAACGACCAGGCGTGGATGGTGGCGTCGACGCCATGAACAGGTCCCCGTAGAACGGAATTGTGGGCGAAGAACCGGGGACACTAGCACAGGGCGCGGCAAGCTCAGGGACTGGAGGCGACCTCTCCTATTCGCGCGGGAGGCTGGCCCGGCTTCCAGACTCTCAGTGTGCCGTCCCGGGCCTGTCGAAGCAGGGACTCGTACTCATCGGTCTGGCGGGCCAGGCGGTTCACGTTGTAGTCGAGCGCACCGGGACGATTGGTGTCGATCCAGAGGCGCTGGAAGTCCACGATCACCGCGCGGTTCACGTCGGCGAGCCGGGTGAGAGTGGCCACGATGGCCCGCTGCCGCGCCGCCGGCAGGTCGCGGATCTCCAGATCGCCGAGCTGTTCCGCCATCGACTGGAGCGCGAGTTCCCGATCGGCATACAGGAGAAAGCGACGCGCGGCGAGACGCATGCCATCGAGCGTCCCGCGATGGAACAGGACACGTGACACGTTGCGGTCGATCCCGCGCACGGCCTGGTCCATCTGCAGCGCGAGGTTCGTCATCCGCAGGTTGTGCGCGAAGCCGGCGAGGCGGATGCGCGGCAGGCGGTGAACCGCGCGGTCCGTGTAGTCGGTGGGGCCGAGGTCGCGCCACCCGAGCAGCCTCACGACCTCGGAGAGCGCTGCTCCCGGAGCCCCGTACTCGACGTTGGCGAAAGCGTCCAGGAAGTGGTCGACGGTGGGCGCTGCCGGCTGCCATTCGGTCGCGGCCGCGAATGCATAGCCCGGCCAGTTGTTGGTTCGCAGGTTCTCGGAACCGTTTTCGCCGCGCGAGGCCGCGAACGCACCCATGATGCCATGAGCCTTGCCGGTGTCGGTGAATGCCGCCACGTTGCGGAAGGCGCGGTCGAAGTCGGGGTAGAAGGTGTTCCACGTCCAGAGCCCGCTGTTCACGAAAACCCGCTCGAAACCCGCGTCGTGGAGCCTCTGAATGGAAGCGTAGGACTGGTCGGGATCGTCGTTCCAGTCCACGACCACCACGTCGCGTCGCAGGCGGTCCATGACCAGCGGCTTGGCCAGGACGTCTCCATAGATCATGGGAACGCGGCGGTACCTGAGAGTGAGCTGGTCGGCGAGATAGTGCGCCAGCTCAAGATGGGTCGATCCGTCATTCGCAACCGGCCGGGGGTCCTCGAGCCCGAAGGTGAACAGCTCGTCGCCGCCGATGTTGAGCCACGGTGAGGACAGATGAGCCGTCAGCGTGTCGATCGTCGCCAGCAGTGCCCGGGTGGAAGACGAAGGCAGCGGAGAAACGAGTCCCGTGGGCGACCGGGGGCTCAGGCTGCGCTCCAGCCACGGCGCATTCCGGAACCACGGCGATGCGTACCCCTCGAGAACCATGGGGTTGTTCCCGAAGCATTGGAGGATCGGGACCACGGTGACGTGATGTCGTTCCGCCGCGCGCGCGATGCGTTCGAGGTCCGAAGCGGTCAGGCCGGTCGAGAGATAGCCCCTGGCCAGCACATCCTCGAGATAGAGGCCGTAGAGGTTGATCTTGTAGTAGGCGAGATGGGCGATGATCTCCTCGAAGTTCGAGATCGTGGACATCTGGCCCCGACTGATGTCGTCGGAGACGCCGCGCCATTTGAGTTCCGGCGAATCCTCGATCGCCATGCAGGGCAGGCGGGGCGCGGTGGCTCCGCGCACGAGCTGGCGCAAAGTCTGGATCCCGTAATAGCGGCCCTGGGCCGTCGGCGCGGACAGCTCGATGTGCGTCGGGGACACTTCGAGCGTGTAGGCCTGCTCCGGATTCGGAAGCGATGCGGAGACCTTCCCGTTGGCGATCGCGATGATGTTCCGGGCCGTCGGAGTCGAAGTGACTCGCCAGTCCCAGCCGAATCGGGTACGCACGTCTTCGACCAGTCCGGCCGCCGCATCGGCGTCGACCGCGTTTGAATCGACGAGCACGATCTCCCAGCGAGCGGAGAGCTGCGCATACCCGGCGCCCAGGGTGAGGCTCCGGGGTTCGGGAACGAGCCGCGGAAGCGACGGCGGCACAGCGCCGGAATCGATGGGCAGGCCCAATAGAAGGCCCACGATTGCGAAGACGGGGGCGGTTGATCTCACGCCCTCGTTATCGGCCGGATTCACCACCCGGCTGAGGTGCCAACCCCGAGTCAGTTACAGGGACTGGAGCAGCTCGAGAAGGATTGGCCGGCGAAGCTCACCTTGAGGAAGGTGGCCAGGTCGACCGGGCTGAGGACGCCGTTGAAGTCGTAGTCGGAGCGTGCGGCGTGGAACGCCTCGGTCACACTTCTGAAGTAATCCGCAAGCCACTGCGAGATGTCGGGCGGGCCGAGGCCTCCGCTCCCGCTCAGATCGTAGGCGGCGACCGGCCGAATGCCGAGGACCACGCCGTCGGCGTAGATGCGGGCGCACCCGCCCCGGATCGTGGCAGGCGCGAACCGAGCGGAACCCCGGATGTCGAATTGCGCGAACCCGGAGGCATCGCTGGTGGCGTGGACCGTCAGCGATGGGCAATCGACGGCACCTGGAGGACCACCCGCGCAAACCCGGATGTCGGTCGCGCAGTTCGTGAATTCCACGACGACATCCGCCCCGGGGACCGGGCTGCCGCTCAAGAACCGGACAATCACGCTGAACGTGCCGGCGGGATCGGCGACACCGGCCACATCGCCGACCAGCGCGACTCCCGCAGGCAAGGTCGACATGGACGGGTCCGGTACGTCGCCCGCGAAAGCGGACGCCGTCGCGCCCAACGCGATGAGCAATGCGGGGATCGAACGAAGGAGCGGACCCATGGAAATCCTCCTCGAAGCAGCCTCGAACGCGGAAATGATAGCCCCGGGGTGGCTCGAGAGCCAGAGTGAAACGGACGCGGCGCTGAAGCCGCGATCCATCCCGCGCCGGCCTTCGCGCCTTGACGCTGGGCGGCCGGCTCCCTAGATTAGCGGGCCTTCTTTCGCGCGCTGCCCCGCCGCTTTCGGCGGCCCGGGCTCGGTGTGCGCCGCTAGCTCAATTGGCAGAGCAACTGACTCTTAATCAGTAGGTTGAAGGTTCGATTCCTTCGCGGCGCACCAACTTAGCTGCAGCACCTCTCCCGCCCGCGAGACCTCGCGTCGCGGACCTCGAGAGCCCACCCACGAGGCCGCGGAACACCAGGGCCCGTGCGGCCGCGGGTGGAACTCTTCCAACCTGGCTGCGAATGCCCACGGGCGTGAAGCACCTAACCATTGCTCGCGGGGTGTGCGCGCCGCCGCTCACCGACGCGTTCGCCTCCTCAACGACCCGACGAGTGAAAAGTCGCCACAAGAGCTGGCCATCCCATCCACGACGAGGATGTGTCGACCGGCGGTCGAGAAAACGTGCTCAAGGACGGCCCCCGCGGGCATCTTCTTCATGCGGATCAGCGCCGGCGAGCGCTCGGCGGTGAAGAAGGTACTGCTGATCCGGTAGTGCACCGCGTGTAGATCGGATGATGCTCGCCGGGCGCGGCGGGGGTAGGATCGCGCCACGCGCCGCGGGAGGCCGCCGGTCGCGCACCCGCTGTTGCGCATTCTTCAAGCACCACGTGAGCGGGGCCGCGCCGTTCACGATCCGCGATCCCGTGGGGGATGCTCGTTGCCGCCGTCGCCCGCCCGCCGGTGTTCGGAGGGAAGGTGAAGAGCTTCGATCCCGCGCCCGCCAAATCCGTGCCGGAGTGCGGCATTCGGACGTCGAGACCGAAGATACCGGTGCCGTTGATCGGCAATCGCTCCCTGTTCGCGTCATTCAGCCTGCACCGGGGGGCGTGTACTTCGGCCGCCTGGGCACCGTCTACCGCACGGTGGTGGTGCGCTTCGTGCTGGCTCCCTGACCCCGCTCACCGCATGACGGCGGGTTCCGGCGTCATGCCCGAGTACGAGCGAGTCCCGGACCTCGCACGAGGTCCGGGGCTTCGTGTTACGCGTGAAGCGCGCTCACTCGATCACGATCGCGCGCACCGTGCGCCGGTTCGCGCCCTGCGTCAGTCGGACGAGGTAGCTTCCGGCCGGGACCTTGCGTCCCGCAGCCAGCTCGACCACGTGCCGCCCCGCGCCCAGCGCGCCCACTTCGCGCACTTCCATTCGCCGCCCGCTCACATCGATGAGCTCGAGCCGCGCCGACGCGCCGCTCGGCAGCGCGAACGCCACGTTCAGCCGGCCCCCGCGCGAGGGGTTCGGTCGCGCTCCCTCGAGCGCGAACGTGAGCGTCGCGCCATTCGCCACGCCCACCGTGCCGCCCGGCGTGAGCAGCGCGTACCCGCTCACGTTGCCGTTCACATCCACCGCCGCCAGCTTGTAGTAGCCCCCCGCCGGGCCCACATCCACATAGCCGGTGTCCCCCGGCGTCGCGATCAGGTTCCCCGGCGCGGGCGCGAACCCGTCCGTGCTGCCGCGGTGGAGTTTGTAGTACCAGAGGTCGGGCTCCGCGTTCGCGCCCCAGTGCAGATGGGTCGCGCCGCTCGCGTACGCCCCCGTGAACGGCGCGGGCGAGATCGGCGGCAGGTTGTCCACCGAGTAGCCCGAGTCCTGCGGCGAGTCATAGAAGATGCCCGGGGTCGCGGTCGCCGCGCGCACGAACAGAACGGCGCGGTGGAACCCGCTCGCGTTCGAATCGGCGAACGTCGGCACGGTCGCCTGGTATGTGTCCTCGGTGGTCGCCGGCCCGGTAATCACATAGTCCCAGCCGGCAAGCTGCACGGCGATGGGATCGGCCGCGCGATCGAGGCCTGCGGGGCGTGCCCGCGCTGCCGCGGCGATGATGGCGCGGCGGTACACCTGGTAGCCGGTGATCGGCGTGCCGGATCCGAGGTAGTCGAACGGGCTGCGGCCGAACACCAGCCGCGCCGCGCCGCCCTGGGCATTCCCAACGTCGGTGATGCCCGAGATCGCGGCGGCGGCCGTCGTGACCACCTTCTGCGTCGCCACGCCGGAGATGCTGCCGAACAACTTGCCGTCACCCTTGTAGACGGCGGTGATCGCGCGCTCGCCGAGGTAGGGCGCGAACAGCGCGAGTCCCGCGACGACGCCGTTGACCGGCGAGGTGCCGAGCAGCGTGGTGCCATCGAAGAACCGGACCGAGTCGACGGGCGTGCCGTAACCCGGCGCGGGGATCGACACCGTGGCGGTCAAGGTGACTGGAGCGCCAAGGACCGCGGGCCCCGGATTCGTGGTGATCGCGGTGCGGGTCGGGACCAGCCCCAGCAGCACCGACACCGTGTTGGAGTCGAAGTTCGTCACCGCCAACTCGGGCCGGCCGTCGCCGCTCACGTCCCCGATCGCCACCGATAAGGGACCGGTCCCGGTTGCGAAGTCGGTCTTCGCCCCGAACCCGCCCGCGCCGTTGCCCAGCAGCACCGACA
>DAIUEO010000073.1:0-14482 GCA_036845125.1 Candidatus Eiseniibacteriota bacterium
CGCCACCGCGAGCCCGTTACCGCCCTCGCGCGGCTCGTAGTAGGTCCAGTAGATGCGACGGGTGGTTGCGAAGTCCGGGGCGATCTCGACGTCGAGCAGGCCGCCCTGGTTGCGCCCGTCCACTTTGGGCAGCCCAACGACCGGCGCCGACTTCTTCCCGTCGCGGGTGACGATGAAGAGCTTTCCGGTCGGCTTCTCCGTGACGAGAAAGCGACCGTCCGGAAGGAAGGCGATCGCCCACGGCTTGTTGAACCCCGAGGCGATCTCGGTGACGTCGAGCTGAGTCTTGCTGTGGACTTCCGGAGCGCGCGTCTGCCCGGGAAACGCGGGCTTGAACTCGGGCACGTTGGGCGGTCCGTTCTCGACCGGCGCGCATTGCGCAGTCGCGAACAGGACCGCGGAACATGCGCACAGCCAGGCGAAGGTGTTCCGAGTGGCGGGCCCCATTCCTGATCTCCTCCATTCGCGCGGCGAATCCGTCACGACTCGACAGCGCAAGAGCACTGCACTCCGGCGTTCTAGAAATCGATCCCGATTCCGAAGGTCGTGCGCAGATCGTCGGAGTCGGGGATCGAGCCATCCGACCGCGGCACCGGCTTCGCGACCCGGTCCCAGGTGATCGACGTGTCGAGGTCCACGATCCTGAGATTCTCGAGGGTCAGGACTCCGACCAGGTGATGGACCCAGTTCTCGACGTCGGGTACTTCCATCGTGGCGTTGTACTTGAGCTCGATGGTGAGGTCCGTGACGGGATCCCACTCCAGTGAGAAGGCGGGGATCAGCGCGCCACTGTTGGTTTCGATGTCCTCTCCAGGCTCGACCGAGCGATACCGCGTGGACAGGTAGCCGCCGCCCCCGGCGACGAAGCATTCGAGACCGCTGCGCCGCGCCAGGTAATAACCCAGGCTGAGCGCCACCGTGGTGCGATGGTCGAGGTTCTGGAAGCGGTCCGCCTGGACCTGCACTGCCAGCGGGGTCACGAACAGGAGCCGCGACAGGAACACGTCGAACTTGGCCCCGGCGAGGTGGTTGTTGATGCTCTCGGTGCCCTCCAGCTCTCCGACGTTGCCCTCGTAGCGCAGGTCGAAGCGGGTAATCGTCCCGTCGCGGCGCAGCGAGCCGATGGAGTTGGCGTCGGTCTGGTCGGTGTTGCCGCTGCGCGTGATGAGACCGAAGCTGAGCTTGCCGGACCAGTAGTCGATCTCCTTGCCTCCACCTTCGACGATCGACAGCAGATCCCGGCGCCGGAACTCGCGCGTGGTTCCGTTCTCCAGCACGCGCACGACGCTGTCCTGCATCGTGGCGGTCCCGACCGCCACCCGCTTGCCGGTGAAGGCGTAGGTCAGGGTGCGCGAGGAGCGCAGCACCCGGATGTCCGCCCAGTCGAAGGTCAGGAGCTCCAGCTCGTCGCTGTCGAACTCCATCTCCTCGTTACGCAGGAACTCGATCTCGCCCGCGAGCCATTCCCCCGACGGAAGCTGGATCCAGTCCTTCTTGCTCGGGCCCGGAACCGGCGGAGCCCACGGCGCGGTTTTCTGCGCCAGGGCGGGCGCGTGAACGAGCAGGGCGGCAAGGCAGATGAGCCGTAGAAGTGCGTGGAACGCCGGCAGAATGCTGCGCTGGTTGGACATGACCGGACAATCTAAGGGGTCGACGGCCCGGATGAAAACGGCGTGCTGGCTGTCGCAAGGCGGTGCAGATGCTCCCGATGATGATCGGCGCCTGGGCGAGAAAAGCAGGCCTGAAGCCATCGGCCCGGTGGTAAGCTCGATGCGATCATGAGCGCTTTGCGCCTTCTCCTTACCCTGGCGGTGGCGACTGGCTGGGCAAGTTCGCTCCTCGCCGCCACGATCGTGCTCCCCTACGGCGGTGGGCCCGATACGGTCACGCTGTCCCGTCCATGGGGACATCGAAGCGTCGACGTCGGACTCCTGATCGATGCGACCGGCACGATGATGGGCGAGGCTTCCAACCTGAAGTCCGGGATGTCGACGCTGTTCGCCTCGCTCCAGGCGAACTATCCCGACCTTCGAATGGGAATCGCCGTGTACATGGACTGGCCGTGTTCGCCCCACGGGGTGGCGGGGGATCTGCCTTTTCAGCTCCGCCAGAGATGCACTTCCAACATGACGGCCCTCATATTTGCGATCAACGCCATCAGCCCTGCTCCGGGCAGCGGAGGCGATGGTCCCGAGTCGGGCTGCGATGCGCTCCACTATGCGATCACCGGTCTTGCTGGTGCCGCGCCCGCCTGCGGCGCGACGGCGATAGCTGCATTCAATCCGTCGTCCAATCAGGTCCCGGGGGTCGCGGATGGCGCCGGCGGCGGGATGGGGTTCCGGGATGACGGACGTGCCACCCAGGTCCTGATTCAGTTCACCGACGACGAATCCAAGGACTCGGTTTCCTGCGCATTTTCAGGGCCTGTCGGGAGACCGCGTGCTCTTGCCGAGCTGGTCGCCCACCAGTGCCGCTTCGGGGCCGTCTACAGCGGCGTGGCCGGCAACACGGGGCACAATCAACTGCGCCAGCTCTCAGAAGTTTCGAGCACCATCACACCTCCGGCCTACGGGGTTTCACCCGTGTTCTGTGAGACCGGGATCAACGGTACAGGGATGACACCCATCGGCGGAGGCTGTCCAAATGTCTTCGAGCTTTCCTCGGCCGGCACAGGAGCGTCGACGGCCGCCGCTCAGGCCGTGATCGAAGCGCTGGACGCTTCGCCGTTCCGACTCACCTCGTCGGCCGCGGGCACCCCCACTCCGGGAGGCTCCAGCACGGACTTCCTCCAGTCCGCCGAGTTCGTTGCCGCGGGCAACCCGTCATTCGCCCCGGCGCCGGTGCTTTCGCCGTCTGCGATCGACGGCTCGTTTGCCACCGGCACCTACGACCTGCGGCTGATTCTCGAGAACCTCGACGTTCCTCCCGGATCGAGCGCTCAGACGTTCCCGCTCTACGTTCACGTCCTCGCCGGGAACGCCGTCGTCGCGCGTGACACCCTACTCATCGAGGTTCCCGGGCCGGTGGGCGTCGGCTCACCGCACGGCGGATCCCCACTCACGCTCAGATCCCTCACTGAGAATCCCTTCGCCACCGACTGGGCAGCTTCCTGGTGTTGCCGGACGAAGGCTCGGCCCGGGTGACGGTGTGTGACGCCACGGGTCGTCGGGTGCGGACCCTGCTCGACGGAGCGCAATCGGCGGGACCGCACGTGGTCCACTGGGACGGCACGTCCGACAACGGTACGCCCGCTCCGGCAGGGGTCTATTTCGTCCGCGCCCGGTGGAAGGACCAGGTGGTCGCCGTCCGGGTTGCCCGCCTTCGCTAGACGGTCGGCTTCCCGCGCGGTCTCCTCAGGTAGAGCAGCACGCCGAGTCCGGCGAGCAGCGTGCTCAACCCCGCCACCTTGAAGACGGCGAGCGCCGGGTGTCTCTCCCCTTCGACCGGGAGCAGCGCGAATCCGATCGACGCCGCGGTGGTTGCGAAGCCGGCCGCTCCGAGCGCGACCGACGCGAAGCGCCGCGGCCGTGAAACGGAAGGGCTGCCGGGCGCGGGGCTTCCGGAGAGCCGGATCAGCGCCGCGAACATGAGCAAATAGGGCACGAAATAGACGATCAGCGCCATGCTGTTGAGCGCGTCGTACGCGCCGCGCACCGACGCGCCGGCCTGGCTGAGCACGATGAACACCGCAGCCCCGGCGGCCTGTACCAGGAAGGCGACGTACGGCGTCCCCCACTTCGGATGGAGCCGCGCGAACGCGGCCGGCAGACCCCGGTCGAGCCCGACCACGAACGGCAGGCGCGCGGTGGCGGCGAGCCACGCCCCCACACTCCCGAGGCTCCCGATCGTGATGAGGACCGCGACCAGCGTCGTGAGCTGCGGAAGGCTCGCCCGCTCGGCGGTCACCGCGATCGCCTGCATCACCCCCTGGAGCTGGTTCACCTGGCCCTCGGGCACCGCCACCAGCACGGCCAGCGTCCCGAGCACGTAGAGCGCGACGATCGCGAACCCCGAGACGATCAGCGCGCGGGGAATCGTGCGCCGGGATTCGACCACCTCGTCGCCCATGAACGAGGCGGTTTCGAGACCGGCAAAGGCGAACGCCACGGTGGACCACAGCACGAGATCCTTGAGCCCGGTTTGCGGAAGCAGCGCGTTCCCGGCGAACGAGGTGGCCGGACCGAACCGGATGAAGGCGACGAAGCCGGCGACGATCAAGAGCCCGAGTGGCACCCAGGTTCCGATCGCGCCCGCGTTGTGAAGCCACTTGCCGACGCCGAGGCCCACGATGTTGAGACCGAGCGCGATCGCGAGCCCCACCAGGGAGGCGGCGATGTAGTAGGGCGGACTGTCCGAGAGCGCGAGGGCGCCGGGACCGAAGGCGTAGAGCGCGTTCCCGGCCGTGTAGTAGAGCAGCGCCGGGAAGTAGACGAGGTTGCTGCTCCAGTAGAGCCACGCGGTCATGTAGCCGGCAAACTCGCCGAACGCCTCACGCGTCCAGATATAGATGCCGCCCTCGCCGGGGTAACGCCGCGCCAGCTCGAGCACGGCCCAGCCGAGCGGCACGAAGAACGCCGCGAAGGCGATGACCCACACGGTGATCGCGCTGGGTCCGATTGCGGCGGCGGTGGCGATCCAGCGCGGCGCCACCACGGCCACGATCAGGAACTGGACGACGTCGTTGAAGCGGAGGACCGGCTTGAGTTGCGGGGTCTCACTCGCCGTGTCGGCCATGGCACCTCGAACGACTCCACCGCGGGATCGCGGCGCTCCGCTTCACCACCGGGCGCCGATGCTCGCTCTCACGCTGCGCGGCGCATTGTACAGCCGCGCGTCGTGCACCGGGACCCAGTGCCCCTCGGTGCCGGGCAGCTGTGACCAGTAGGCACCGCCGCCGAGCCCGGTCTCGGTCCGATAGGCGCCGTAGTCGTCGTACGTGGTGTTGATCACGGGATTCGGAGAACCGTCCACGGTGGCGGCGCGCTCGTACTGTCCATCGAAGAGATTACGCGCCTCGATGCCGAACGTGAGGCCGAGCGCGTATCGCGGCGACCACTGGAGCGACACGTTGGTGTTCTCGGTCCAGTCGAGGCGCCGGCTGTTGACCACGCTCAGGTCGCTGAACGGCTGGCGCAGCGGCTTCGGCGTCCACGGGAACGGCGATCCCACGACGCTCGACCACCCGAACTGCCAACGCTCACGCCAGCGCCACGCGCCGCTCAGGGCGATCGTGTGGCGCCGGTCCCAGGAGAGCGGCTGGTTTCCGATCGCGGGCGTCCGCGCCGAGCGCACCGCCCCGAAGGGATCTCCCTCGGGGCGCGATTCGTTGCCCCACGCCTGCATCCAGGTGTAGCTGGCCTCGATGCGACGCGCGACATCCGGCGAGTGGGTCAGCGTCCATTCGAATCCGACGGCGTGTCCCTGATCCTCGTCGACGTAGCGGAGGTTGATCGGGCCCTGCGGGACCTCGGCATCGAGCGCTCCAACCTGTCCGTAGATGTCGCGGTAGAACACCGCCGACTGCATCGCCCAGGCGGGACCGAACAAATGTTTCACGGCCGCCTGGTAGGAGATCGACGTGGCGGGACCGAGTGCGGGATTCCCGAGCGGCTGCCGGTTCCCGATCACCGTGCGCTGATCGTAGAGGTAGTCGCGGCCGGGCGACTGCTGGAGCCGGACGTAGGCGAGCGAGAACACGTCGCGCACCGAGATCGGATAGGCGACGCCGAGTCGCGGTCCGAACGACCAGATCCCGGCGCCGTCGCCGGGCAGGGTCTGATCGTCGGCAGCCGAGCCGGCCGTGAAGTACTCGGCCCGCACGCCGGCATTGAGCACCATGCCCTCGAATTGCCACCGTCCCTGGACATAGCTGAACGCGGCCGGAGCGCTCACGTCGTAGGTGCGCACCGAATCGAGCGGCAACGTTCCCAGCGGATCGGCCGAGCGCGCCGCGAGCGGGAGATGGTCCATCTCGTAGAGGCGCGCGTCTTCCCGGCTGACCCCCACACCGACGCCGAGCGTTCCGCGCCGGCCCACGATCTCCGCGTCACCGCGCACGCTGTAGACGTCGCTCCCGCTCTCCCGGTAGAGCGGATCGTCCCCCCACAGGACGTAGAAGCGGTCATTGTCGAGCGCGCTGCCGAAGCGCGGGCGCTCGATCGGGTCGTGCGCCTGGCGGCGTCCCGCGATCGAGGTCCAGGTCCGGGTGCGGAGCCAGCCCAGACCGAGGCTCGCGTGCCGGGGCCCGCGCGGCGTCGAGAGGCGGATTTGCGTGGCGAGCTGCTGATCGTCGGTGACCGCCAGATGATCCGCAGCGCGATAGCGGATGTAGCCCGGCTGCTCGACGGGGCTGTATTTCGGGGTTTCCTTGAGGTTCACCGGAACCTCGATCCAACCGTCCACCGACCAGCTCGGACTGTAGGGCTGGCTCATGCGGCGGCTGACGAGCACCTCGGCGCTGAAGCGCTCGGGGCGACTCACCGGCGCGATCTTGAAGGAGCCGAGGATCTGATTCTCGTCGCGCCATCCGAGTGCCACGCCGGCGACGTCGTGGCGGCTCTCCGTCCGCAGTGAAGGCAGCCACGAGTCGTCGAACCATGCATCGCCCGCCGCCACCATGCCGAGTCCCTGGAGGATCGGGCTCGACAGCCGGGCGGTGACGCGGTCGTAGCGCGTCTCGGTCCCGCCGTCGGTCTGCCATTTCCACAGGAGCTCGGGCCGCTCGGCGGGATCGGCGCTGCGCAGGTTCAGCGCACCGGCGATGCCGCCGCCGTGCTGGGCATCGGGCGCTCCGCTCACGAGCTCGGCGCTCTCGAGAGCATTCATCGGGACCGCCATGGGCCGACCGCGCAGCGGCTCGCGGAGGCTCATCCCGTCGAGCGTGACCGCCAGCTCGCCCGAGCGCCCGCCACGCACGTGCAGCTCCTCGCCCTGCGCCACCACTCCGGGCTTGAGCTCCAGCACTTCCGCCAGCCGGTCCACGGGAAGCGCCCGCATGGTCTCGCCGGAGATCGTGTGAACGGTTTCACTAGATCGCAGGTCATCGAGCAGTGCGCGCACTTCGACGGCCGGGAACTCCCGCACCACGCGGCGGGGTGCGAGGGTGGTGTCGGGTGCGGCGGCGGCGCCCGTCGAGTCGGGCGCCGCGGCAAAGGTGGCGGCGGTGAAGAGGTACAGCGCGTTGAAGAGTGGACCCAGAGTTCGCCTCGCGTGAGCCCGGTGCGCTGCTCATAAGAAGCGGCCGGACTCCCTGTCGGAAGCCCGGCCGAACGAAAGGCATGGTGCCGTGGAACCGGTCTTCCGCGCAAGTCGAATCGACGGCGCCGGACTCCAAGGAGGCGCTCAGCCGGTGGTCTTCGCTCCGGCCGAGCGCGCCTGCTCCTCGATCCAACCGTCCACCACCTTCTCGAGCACCGTGAGCGGCACCGCGCCCGAGGTGAGCACGACGTCGTGGAACTTCTTGAGGTCGAAGCGCGGACCCAGGCGTTCCCGCGCCCGGTCGCGCAGCGCCAGGATCTCGAGCTGCCCCACCTTGTAGGCGCACGCCTGCCCCGGCATCACGATGTAGCGCTCGATCTCGGTGACCACCTCGGAGCTGTCCATGCCGGTGTTGGCCACCATGAAGTCGATCGCCTGCTGGCGGGTCCAGCGCTTGCGGTGGATCCCGGTGTCCACGACCAGCCGCACCGCCCGGAACAGCTCGGCGCCCATCGCACCCAGTGAATCCTCGGCGTCGCGGTGGAAGCCCTGCTCGAGCGCCAGCCGCTCCGCGTAGAGCGCCCAGCCCTCGGCGTACGCCGTGAACGGGATCACCCGGCGGAAGAATGGGACGCCCTTGAGCTCGCTCTGGATCGAGATCTGGAAGTGGTGCCCGGGAACGCCCTCGTGATAGGCGAGAGTCCGGGTGTCCGGGCGGTGCGTCTCCTTCGGATCGCGCAGGTTCACGTAGAACACCCCGGGCCGCACGCCGTCGAGGCTCGGGCCGCCGTAGTAGGCGGCGGGCGTCCCGGCCTCCTTGAACGCCGGCACCCGCTTCACCTCGAGCTTGGCTTTGGGCTGCACGCCGAAGAGCGTTTCGCAGCGCTCGCTCGCCTCGTCGAGCACCTGCTGGTAACGCGCGATGATCTTTTCGCGCGCCGAGTCGCCTTCGCCGTAGGAGTAGCGCGGATCCTCGCGCAGGCGGTGCAGGCCGGCGGCGAACGGTTCCGTAGGAAGTCCCTTCTCCTTCAGGAGGACGCGCATGTCGGCCTGGATGCGCGCCATCTCCCGCAGGCCGAGGGCGTGGATGGAGTCGGCCGGCAGGTCGCTCGTCGTGTGGTGCCGCAGCATCTGGTCGTAGTAGGCGTCGCCGTTCGGCAGCTTCCACACGCCGTCGTCATCGTTCGTCTTCGCGGCCAGCGCCTCGCACTTGGCGATCATCCGCCGGTACGCCGGGTACACCGCGCCGTCCACCGCCGACGTGAGCTTCGCGAGCAGCGCCTCGCCGGCTTTGCGATCGAGTCCCTGGATGCTGTCCAGCCGTGCGCGGAAATGCGCGACCAGCACGTTGCTGTCGGCCGGGGGCGCCACGAACCCGTTCATCTCCTTCACCACCCGCTCGAGCACGAAACGCGGCGGGATCACGCCCTTCTCCTCGCGTACCGTCAGGCCTTCGATCGACTGGTCGATGGCCCGTCCGATCTTGGACACCCGCCCGATGTAGGCCTTCGCGTCGCGCGCAGCCTTGAGCGGCTGGGTCGACAGCAGGAACGTCGGCAGCTCGTTCTGCACCCCGAACATCTGGTTCACCGGGTAGTCGTAGAACTCGAATTTCGAGAAGGCCCGGTTCTGATCCTCGAGGAACCAGTCGAGCACGTCGGCCGAGAGCGCCGCCGACCGCGCCATCTTCGAGCGGTCGTAACGCCTCATCATGGTCAGGTTGTCGGCGAGGAGCCGGGCTTCGCGGCGCTCGGCCGCCGGCGACATGTCGTCGAGCTCGTCCGCGTACCAGCGGAAGGGCGTGTTCTCGAAGATGCCCATCTGCGTGAGCAGCAGCGGGTGGCGGAGCGCGAAGCTGAAGAAGATCCGGGCGTAGAAGAGATCCGGCGTCCACGGCTTGAAGAAGAGCACCGGAACCGCGAACACGACGGCGCCCGCCATCAGCACGGCTAGAATCCACAGGAGCACACGCTTCACGAGACCTCCTTGGGGAGCTGCTGCTAGTCGGTCAGATTGAGATCGATGCGAATCCGGCCCTGGCTCACCTTGCCCGGTTCCGGATCCAGTACGAACACGCGCGCCGGATCGACGCCCTTCGCCATGAGCAGCTGCTTGATGGCGTCGCCGCGCGCCGTAGCGAGCGAGAGGAGCTCGGCGGCATCGGCGGCCTGCAGCGCGGTCAGCGTGTCCTGGATCGCCGCGCTCAACGCCGGCTGGTCGACCACCTTCTTCGACGAGCCGGCCTTGTAGGCGGTATGGCCCGCCGGCAGCGAGCCGGCGGCAGACGTGTGGCGTTCCTTGAGGCTGGCGTAGCCCGGTTTGCCGAGCCGCGCCACGCACAGGTCCTCGAGCAGGACCGGCGAGTATCCGAGGCCGCCATACTTGCGGGGATCGGCGGCGATCTTCTCGGCCGCCACTGCGGCGAACTTGGTCTGACGGATCACGACGGCGTCGCTGTCGGCGTCGGAGCGGCCGCGCACTTCGAGGCCGAGCTGCGGCCGCTTGGCCAGCGCCTCGGAGAGTTTCGTGAGCGATTCCTGTTGGTCCGCGGGCACGGCGCTCTGCCCCGCCATGAAGTCGACGTGGCTCAGCTCGTCCCCGCTGCCACCGTCGAACAGGGCGCCGAGCAGCGCGAAGGGCGCCGTCGCCACCTTGGTGAGCAGGCTCATGATGAAGTCCCAGATGATCTTTCCGATCCGGAACTTGGGATCGTCGACGTCGCCCTCGACCGGCACATCGAGCTCGATCTTGCCCTCGCCGTCCTTGAGGATCGCGAGCGCGAGCCCGACCGGGAGGTGCGTCGCCTCCGGGCTCTCCACCTTCTCCCCCAGCTCGAACTGGTCGAGCACCACCTTGTTCTGGCCGACCAGATGCCGGCCCTGGAGCTGATAGCCGAGATCGAGCGACATCATCCCCTTGTCCACTTCGCGGCCCAGATACTGCCCGGTGTACGGGGTGAGCACCGGCATGTTGAAGCCACGGAAGGTGACCGCGAGATCCATGTAGGGGGATTCCGCGAGCGGGTTGATCTGCCCCTTCACCTCGGCGGTTCCGCTCGGCTGGAGCGTGCCCGCGAGCGCGAGGTCGGCACGCGCGAGCGAATCAGAGGAGAGCCCCGTCACGCCGCCGTTCAGGTGATCGACCCGCGCCGCGAACGGCAGGATGAGCGAGAAATCGGCGAAGTCGGCCGAGCCGTCCACCACCTCCACCTTCGCGACCCGCACCGGGAACACCGGGGCCGCCGCTGCGGCCGGGGTGGAGACGGCTGCCGTGTCCTTCTTCTTCTTGTTCTTCTTCGCCTCCTTGGCCAGGCGTTCGCGCTCCTCCTCCGCGGCCGCGAGGGCGGCCGAGTCCGGACGGATCCCGAGAATGTCCTGGACGTTCGTCGTGCGGTCGCGAAAGACGAGCAGCTTGGCGAACGGCTCGCGGAGCCGCACCGAGGCGATCCTGAGACGCCGCGGCGTGAAGTCGAGGCCGTTCACGGCCACCGATTTCCACGCGACGAAGCGGTCGTTGGTCTCGCGGTCCCGAACCAGCAGATCGCGGGAGACGATGTTGCCCTGGAAGCTCGCCTCCGGCGTGGCTCCCTGCTGCCGGAGCTGGAGCTTGCCGTCGAAGCCCAGTGTGCCGCTCGCCAGGTGCACCTTGGCGATCGGGTTCACGTAGGGCTGGAGGATCGGCAGCGGCAGGTTCGCCGCCCGGATCGCGAGGTTGGCCGAGGTCGGCGATGGAGTCA
Organism: Candidatus Eiseniibacteriota bacterium; assembly: GCA_036845125.1. GTDB lineage: Bacteria > Eisenbacteria > RBG-16-71-46 > RBG-16-71-46 > RBG-16-71-46 > DAIUEO01. Next base: position 10,934 of record DAIUEO010000073.1, read on the forward strand.
CCGTGCCGGCCACGTCGATCCGACCCTTGCCGGCAACCGTGACATCGCTGGCCACCTCGATCGGAGCATCGAGCTTGGAGCTGATGTTCCGCAGCGTGGCGTTGGCCGGATCGAGGTCCAGCCGGAATGGCGGATCCAGCGTGCGGTCCTCGAACGAGATTCCCAGGCGGCGCACCGCCAGCTCGCCAAGCTTCAGGTCCCACGGCGCTGCGGCCGGCGCTGCGCCGGCGGTGCTGTCGGGCCGGGACCGGGACGCGGACGCCGCGGGGGCGGACGCGGGCGGCGCCGGCATCAGCGCCACCCAGTTGAGCGAGCTGTCACGATTGAGCCACGCCGCGATCCGCGCCCCGGCGACCAGCACGCGGTCGATCGCCGCCGACTGCTCCGGATAGCTTACCTGGATCCCGGTGACGACCAGACTGTCGAGCCCGAACAGCTCCGGTCCGGTCCCCTTTTCGCGCATCCGGAATCCGATCATCGACAGCGAGGTGTCGTGGACGCGCGCGACCACGCTGTCCCCGTGCACGTCGAGCGAGTACTGGAACCGGCAGCTGAACTGGCCGTCGGTGACCTCGAAGGGCGTCCGCCGCTTCACGATCTCCCAGAAGCGCGGAAGCCTCGATCCCGAGATCTCGAGCACGCCCGCCGAGTGCATGGGCTCGAAGGTGAGGTCGCCGATCCACGACCATTTCCCGCCGCCGGGGTCAGTGGCGGCAATCTGGTAGTCGCCTTCCTTGCGGGGAATGGTGGTGAAGTTGTCGAGCCTCAGATCGATCGGTTCGATCGAGCCTTCCTCGGGCTCGGGGGACATCAGGTTGGTCAGGCGAAGGGATCCCTGGTTGATCTGGAAGCGACCCACGACCAGCCGCGGCGTCTTCCCTTCCTCCTTGGGTATCAGGTCGGCGAAGTTGGGCTGACCGTCCGGCATGAGACGGATGTGGATTCTAGGCCGGTCGACGCGGAATTCGCGCAGCGTGGTGGCGAGACGCACCAGGCTCGACAGCTGGAGATCCGCATACACCCGGTCGTAGGCGAGGAAGACCGTTCCGTCGGGGTCCTTGAGCTCGAAGCCCTCGAGCGTCAGCGAGAAGATCAGCGGGTTGAAACGGACGCGATCGAGCCGGGCCTCGCGCTTCAATTCCTTGCGGATGCCGGAGACGATCTGGCCGCGGAGGATCGGCGGAACGGCGAAGAATCCGAAAGCGGTATAGCCCGCGAAGATCAGGAGCGGAATCCAGACCCGCTTCCTTCTCAGCCACTCCCCTGCTGTCACCGTCCACTCCGTTTTCGATTCGAACGGGCGGCGAATCCCTCCGCCGCCCGTCCGTGTTGCGGGGTCCGCGCTGTCCGTTGCGTCGTCAGCCGGCCTGCTTCGCGGTTTCCGCCGGCGGGGTCATGTGCTGGCTGTCCCAGGCGGGGGGCGGCGGAAGCGTGAAACGCGGGCCGGTCGCCTGGGTGCCGGGGGGAATCACCGCCGGAGCCTTGTGCTGGATCGGCGGCAGGCTCTTCAGGTAGGCCGCGAGTGCGTACGCGTCCTCATCGGTGAGGAAGGCATAGTTGGGCCACGGCATCGGCGGAAGGAGCGGAGACTGGTCCGGACGGTGCCCCGTGCGGACCGCGGTGACGATGTCGTCCTCGCTCCACTTTCCGATCCCGGTCTCCATGTCCGGCGTGAGGTTCCGCGGATAGCTGACACCCCACGGTCCCTCCCACCCGAGCTCGCTCCCCGACAGCGTGCGGAGCGTGTCCGGATTGCCGTAGAAATGGCCGGGCGTGTGACAGTCGTTGCACGACGCGACGATCGAGATGTAATGCCCGCGCTCCACCTTCTGTTCCGCCGTCATCGCGGCGGCCTCCGGCTCGGCGGTCGTGCACGAGACCGCCGCCAGCGCCGACACTGCCGCGGTCACCAGCAGACTGCTGGCGACCCATCGACTCCACCGAACTTCACTCCGGTTGTTCATTGGTTCCACGGCGATCCTCCTGATGGACGTACCCTCGAGAAAACGGACCCCGGGCGGAACTTCTAACGCGCCGCGGGGGCCGGGGTCCAGTCGGAACAATGACAAACTGTCAGAGTTCGACACCGGTTGTCAGTGCTTCGGAGCGCCCGCTTCGCCGGTCCGGTACCGGAACCGCCGCAAACCCGCCCCATTCCTTCTGAGAACCAAGCGGCTCCGGCTGGCACCACCCTTGCCGTATCGCCGGAGGGTGAAGACCATCTTCGAGCCGTTCCGTATCAAGTCGGTGGAGCCGCTCCGGCTCTCGACCCGGGCCGAGCGCGTCGAAGCATTGGCCCGGGCCGATTGGAACCTGTTCCGCATCCCGGCCGAAGCCATCTTGATCGACCTCCTCACCGACTCCGGCACGGGGGCGATGTCGTCCGAGCAATGGGCCGGCATCATGCGCGGCGACGAATCGTACGCCGGCGCCCGCTCCTGGTTCGTGTTCGAGCGCCGGGTCCGGGAGCTGACCGGATTCCGCCACATCATTCCCACGCACCAGGGCCGGGCGGCGGAGCGGATCCTGTTCTCGTGTCTCGGCGTGGCGGGGCGGATGGTCCTCGCGAACACTCATTTCGACACCACCCGGGCCAACGTGGAGTACCTCGGTGGGCGCGCGATCGACCTGCCGATTGCGGAGGCGAAGCACCCGGCCGAGCGTCATCCCTTCAAGGGCAACCTCGACCTCGAAGCGCTCGAGAACGAGCTGGAACGCAGCGGCGACAACGTGGCGTGCGTGCTCGCCACCGTCACCAACAACTCGGGCGGCGGCCAGCCCGTGTCGCTCGCCAACCTGCGGGGGGCGAGCACCCTCTCCCGGAAGCACGGCGTGCCGTTCTATCTCGACGCCTGCCGGTTCGCGGAGAACGCGTACTTCATCAAGCTGCGCGAGCCCGGACAGGGCCACCGCTCGGTCGAGAGCATCGCCCACGAGATGTTCTCGCTCGCCGACGGCGCCACGTTCAGCGCCAAGAAGGACGGGCTCGCGAACATCGGTGGGTTCCTCGCCACGAACGACGACCGGCTCTCCCGCCAGGAGGAGGAGCTGCTGATCCTGACCGAGGGGTTCCCGACCTATGGCGGACTCGCGGGCCGGGATCTCGAGGCGATCGCCGTCGGACTCCGCGAGGTCGTGAACGAGGACTACCTGGAGTACCGGATCGCCTCGGTCCGCTACCTCGGCGAAGGGCTCACCCGCGCCGGGATGCCGATCGTCCAGCCGCCGGGCGGCCACGCGGTCTACATCGACGCAGGCGCCTTCCTCCCGCACATCGCGCCCCATCGATTCCCCGCCCAGGCGCTGGCATGCGCCTTCTACCTCGAGGGCGGCGTGCGCGGCGTCGAAATCGGCACCCTGATGTTCGGCGGGAAGGATCCGGTCACGCACGACCAGCGCCTCGCTCCGCTCGAGCTGCTGCGGCTCGCCATTCCGCGGCGCGTCTACACCCAGAGCCACATCGACTACGTGATCGAAGTCGCGATCGAGGTCGCGCGGCGACGGGACTCGCTGAAGGGGCTCTTCATCCTCGAAGAGCAGGCGCACCTG
>DAIUEO010000073.1:14492-17894 GCA_036845125.1 Candidatus Eiseniibacteriota bacterium
TCATTTCACGGCGCGTCTTGCGCCACTCGCCGCGGAACCCGCGGGACGGGAGACCTCATGATCCTGCGCGCCATCGGCAATACGCCGCTGATCGTCGCGGACGGCATCTACGTCAAGCTGGAATGCGCGAACCCCGGCGGAAGCATCAAGGACCGCATCGCCCGCTACATCCTGGAGGAAGCGGTGGCTCGCGGCGAGCTGGTTCGCGGGGACGTGATCGTCGAGACCACCTCCGGCAACACCGGGATCGCGCTCGCCTGGGTGGCCCGTGAGCTGGGGAACCCGGTCATCGTCTACATGCCCGAGCACATGAGCCCGGAGCGCCGCCAGATGATCGAGAAGCTGGGCGCCGAGGTCCGCCTGACCCCGCGCGCGGAAGGGTTCGCGGGAGCCGTGCAGAAGCGTGATGCCTATCGCGGGCGGCCTGGCTACTACGTTCCCGATCAGTTCGGGAATCCCGACAACGCCCGCTGCCACGAGCTCACGACCGGGCCCGAGCTGATTCGCCAGCTCGCCCTGCGGGATTGCCGGAGTCTCGACTATTTCGTGGCCGGGGTCGGAACCGGCGGGACCCTCATGGGCGTGGGCCGCGCGCTGCGCGCGGTCTTTCCGAAAGTGCGCGTGGTGGCCGTCGAGCCCGCCGAGTCGAGCGTCATGAGCGGGGGCCCGGCCGGAGACCACGAAATCATGGGAATCGGCGACGGCTTCGTCCCCGACCTCGTGGATCTCTCGGCGATCGACGAGATTCTCACCGTGAGCAGCGCCGAAGCTCGAAATGCCGCGAGCGGGATCCGTGCCCGCCACGGGTACTGCGTGGGCGTGAGCTCGGGCGCCAATCTCTCCGCGGCCCGGGTTCTCGCCCAGCGCGGCGGCACCGTGGCCACCGTGTGGCCCGACTCCGCCGATCGCTACGCTTCGATGGGGCTCGGCGACGATCCCGCGATCCACGTGGGCTGTGCGATGCGACCCTTTTGTGAAGCGCGTGGCCGGGTGCTGCTGGGAGATTGAGGCGTTCTCGCAATCAGTGACGCCGCTTCCGCGCACTCCGGACGGTGCTCAATACGCGGAACAGCGCGCCGCCGATCCGGAGAGCCGGGCTCGCCGCGATGAGCCCGGCCGCGAAACGCGGCCGCGCGAGACCGAAGACCATGGCTCCGATGCCGGCGAAGGTGGCGATTCCGGGGGCGTGTCGGCGGAGCCAGCCGGCCGCCGCGACACCGCGATCGATGCCCTGGAAGACGGGGCGCCACGAGCGCCACTGGGCGGCCATCTCCACGCGCTGGGCCTCGGCGCGTTCCAGCAGCTCGGCGCGCCGCGCCGCGAGATCCTTCCGTCCGCTCACGATCCACCTTTCAGCCGCTCACGGTCCTTGCGCAGCTCGGCGATGGTGGTGGCGAACATCGGCGGCCGGTGCTTGAGCCACCACCTGAGCCACAGGGCGCCAGCAGCGGCCAGCATCAGCATCCCGAGGGCGACGATTCCGATGGCCGCGACCCGGTGCTCGTCCCCCACCGCGAGGACGACATAGAGGAGACCGAGAAAGGCGCCGGCCTGCAGAAAGAAGAGGACACCGACGACGACCATGACGAGGCGCACGAGCCGGAAGCGCTCCTCGGCGATCTCGGTCGAGAGAATCGCGAGCCGCGTCTGGAGCAGGTCGATGCCGGTGCGCAGGAAGCGCCGCACCGAACCGCCAAGCCCCGTTTCGCCTCCGGTCCCAGGATCGGGTTCCACGGTCCTCAGCGCCGCGCGACCAGCACGCCCACCAGCAGCCCGGCCACGGCGGCGATTCCTATCGCGCCCCAGGGATGCTCGTGCACGTAGTCGTCGGCGGCGCGGGCCGCCTGCCGGGCGCGAGCCACCGCGACGTCGTCCAGGTCGGCGAGCCGGGTCTTCAGCGTACGCAGGGTCTCCTCCGCGCGGGCACGCGCTTCGCCGACCTTCTCTCCCGCAACACCGGCCGTTGCCTTGAGCAGCTCCTCGGCGTCGGCGATCACCGCCTTCATGTCCGCCGCCAGCTGGTCGCGGGCGACGGTGATGCTCTCATCCATGGCGCTCCTCCTCATCCACCTATATCTAATGTGGTGTGCCCCGGGGGCAGCCGGGCGTGATCCTTTCGGGAACGCTAACGATTCCCGGGGCCGGCGGCAATGCCTTGAATCGGGCGGGGTTGCGGCAGCACGGAAAACGGACGAATCGTTTGCGCCCATCTCGGCGTCCAAGTATGCGATTCGGTAGCCGGTGGAAGTGCAGACCTGTTCTGAGCAGCCGTCAGTTCATCGAACTGGCGGCTGTTTTTGTCATGGTGGTGTCAGCCGTCGGACCGAAGCTCTCGATCGAAAGGATCGGGCGTTACCGTCGCGTCGGACGGCAGGGACGGACCGGAAACGGTCCGCGCATCAAAGAGGAGTACCCCATGACGGGCACCGTAAAGTGGTTCAACGAGGAAAAAGGCTTTGGCTTCATTGCGCAGGAGAAGGGTGGCGACGTGTTCGTTCACTTTTCTGCAATCCAGGCCCAAGGCTTCAAGACACTCGCGGACGGTGATCGCGTGGAGTTCGAGGTCGAGCAGGGTCCGAAAGGCCTTTCGGCATCGAACGTCCGCAAGATCTGACGTTCACACACTCGCAACGGGCGGTGGATTCGACATCCACCGCCCGTTCTCGTGCATGTTTCGCTCCATATTTTCTTGCAATGTTCCATTGCATATGTAATCTGCAGTTTGAGGACGCGATACCGGAACAATACGCGTCCTCTCCATCGGCGCAGCGACGCGGATCCGAGCCGTTATGTCGCCTGCGCGGTTTCCCCAACAGGGAGGTCTCTGATGGCCGGCAGGAAGAAGAGAAGGGCGAAGCGAGCGGTTCGGAAGACGGCGCGCAAAGTGCGTGGTGGAAAGCGCAAGGTGCGTCGCAAGGTCCGGAGGGCGGTCCGCAAGACCGCTCGCCGCAAGCGCGTCGTCCGCCGGAAAGTGAAGCGCGTGGTGCGCAAGGTGCGCCGCGCCAAGCGCAAGGTTGCCCGAAAGGTCCGCCGCAAGGTCCGCCGCAAGGTCCGCCGTGCGGTCCGTCGCGGCGGTCGAGCCAAGAAAGCCATCGAAGGGATGATGGGGCCCGACACCGGCGGGATGATGTAGCCGGTTCGCGGCAAAGCGTTGAGGCCGCTCGCCGAAACGGCGGGCGGCCTTCGCATTTCGACGCGCGCCGGTCTGCGCGCGCTCGCAGTCGAATTCCACGCGGCAAGCAGTCTGCGATTGACCGGCCCGCGGTTACGTCCTAGCCTTCAGACGTCCTGGTTGGAACGGTCGCACTGACGCTCCGTCACTCTTACGGGTCGTCGCCCCCTGATACAGGCGCACAAGACCAGGCCGATGCGGCTCATGCCCAGAAACCAGGATCGGCTGCT
>DAIUEO010000074.1:0-17791 GCA_036845125.1 Candidatus Eiseniibacteriota bacterium
GAGCGGTAGCGCTCGGGGCGAGGAACGTCGGTGTCGAGCGGGATCGAGGGGCCGAAGCGGACCACGCCGCGGGTCTCGGCGGCCGTTTCCCAGCGCACGACCGCCGTGCGGTCCGAGGATTCCACAAGCGCGCGCGAGGCGAGCAGCGGAGCCGCGACTGCCGAAGCGGGCGCGTTGCCGCCGCCGAAGTCGTCCAGCTGGGACGCCGTCGCGCTCACCATGATGAAGCCCAGGCGCCCGCCGGTCGCCGCGAACGGCCAGCCCGCCACCGAGGCGGTCCCGATCACCGTCGCGTTCTTGTAGACGGTCACCGTGCCGTTGGAGAGCGCGCGCGCACCGAATCGGTCGCCTGCAGCGAAGGTCGCCGCGAAGGATCCGCGTCCCTGCCAGCCGACGCCGGGGGCATAGGTCGCGAGCAGGACGAGCGAGCGCTTCGCGTCGTATCGCACCTCGATGTGGCCGAGGTTCCAGCTCAGCCCCTGCACCTTGAGCATCAGGTTGTGCTCGGGCGCCGTTGCGGTGACGGCGTTGAACGTGATGTAGGCCTCCTGGTCCGGGCCGAACGAGGCGAGGTTGTAGATGCCCCACGGATCGTAGCCCGTGGCGGTCAGCCGGTTCGACGCGATCGCGAAGCCGGCGGTGTTCCCCGACCACGACGAGCCGATCGCACCGTTCGCACGGTTGAAGTCATCGAGCACGGGCGCCACCGGGAAGCCCGCCACCGGACCCGTCACGACGAGCGACCGCGTGGTGGCGTTGTTCGACTCGTTGGTCTCGGTCACCGTGCGCAGGGTGTCCACGACGAGGCGCAGCGCATACGTCCCGGAAGCGGGCGCGGGAAGCGTGCGCACCACCACCACGCTGTCCAGGTGATCGACGATGGTGTCGCCCTCGGCGAGCAGCAGGTTCCCAGCGCGCAGCCGCCAGCGCGAGATGGGCGCGAGCATGCGGCCGCTGTTGCGGATCGCGAACCGGTACTGCACCGGATCACCGGGGTTGATCGTCGCCGGCGTCACCGTGACCGGGGAGGCCACGAGGTCGACCTCGGGGTAGAGATTCACCGCCTCGGTGTCGGCCGCACCTGCACGGTCGGTGACGATGAGCTTCATCTTCATCCACACGCCGGTGCCGTCGTCGTGCTCTTCGCCCACGAACGACGCCTGCCGCCCGCTGCGGATCACGTATTCCGGATGGATGTGGTTGTTGTGATAGAGGTCGGCCGACCAGGTGAACTCGAGCGAGTCGAGCGGCGAGTCGTCGGTGGCGGTTCCGTTGAGCTGGACGACCTGGCCGGCGTAGAAGAACGAGCCGTCGGCCGGGCTCGTGATGGTGGCGGAGGGCGTGACGTTGGCGGGCGGACCGCTGACGACGTTGCCGCCGCCGAAATCGTCCAGCTGGGACGCCGCCGCGCTCACCATGATGAACCCGAGCCGTCCGCCGCTCGCCGCGTACGGCCAGCCCGCCACCGAGGCGGCTCCGATCTGGACGCCGTTCTTGTAGACATTGACGGTGCCGTTCGCGAGCGCGCGCGCGCCGAACCGATCTCCGGCCGCGAAGCTGGCCGGAATCGTCCCGCGGCCCGCCCATCCGCTGCCCGGCGTGTAGGTGTTCACGTAGACCACGGCGAGCCGCGCGTCGTAGCGCACCTCGATGTGCCCGAGGTTCCAGGCCAGCCCCTGCACCTTGAGCATCAGGTTGTGCTCGGGCGCGGTGGCGGTGATCGCGTTGAAGCGAATGTACGCCTCCTGGTCGGGACCGAACGTCGCTCCGTTGTAGACGCCCCACGGGTCGTAGCCGGTCGCGATCAGGCGGTTCGAGGAGATCGCGAAGCCGGCCGTGTTCCCCGACCACGCCGATCCGATCGCGCCGTTCGCGCGGTCGAAGTTGTCGAGGATCCCGGTCGCGGGGAATCCGGTCGGCGCTCCGACCAGGACCGAGGCGCTCGCGGTGGCCTGGCCGCCCCGGCCGTCGCTCACGGTCAGAATCGCCGTGTAGCTGCCGTTCGACGTGTACACGTTCGTCGGGTTGGCGGAAGACGACGAATTCCCGTCACCGAAACTCCACTGGTAGGTCAGCGGATCGCCGTTGGGATCGGAGCTGCCCGCGCTCGAGAAGTTCACCGTGAGCGGCGCGGTGCCCGACGTCGGATTCGCCGCGGCGGCGGCGGTCGGCGGGTTGTTGCCGCCCGAGGATCCGGTATAGCGGATGCGGCGGATTTCGTTGGAGTCGAGCGCGATGTAGTGGACGTCACCGGTGATCGGATCCACGGCGAAGTCACACGGCCCGGCGGCGGCCGTAGCGAAGCTGCTCACCGTCTGGAGCTGGTGACTCGCATTGAAGGTGGCGATGCGGATCCAGTCGAACCCGAAATCCCCGTAGAAGAACGCGCCCTGCAGCGAGGCCGGATAGACGGTCGAGGAGTAGAACACGCCGCCGATCGACGAATTCCCCTGGATGCCGGCCGGCACGCTGGTGCCGGAGCCGTGCGGCCAGGTGCTCGCGGGACTTCGATTGGTGGCCGGATTGGCCGCCGTGCCCAGCGTCCCGCAGCCGTGATGCGAAGGCGCCGCACCCTGGTAGGAGCTGTTGGGATTGAGCCCTTCGTAGCAGGGCCAGCCGAAGTTCTGCCCGGGGGCGGTACAGACGTTCAGATCCTCCCACGCGGTCCAGCCGACGTCGCCGATCATGACCACGCCCGGCGAACCGGCCGCGGGATCCGGGTTGCCGGTGCCCGGACGCACGTTGAACCGGAAGGGATTGCGCAGGCCGTACGCCCACACCTTCGACCGATGATGCCGGGGATCCCCGTCGTAGTACGGATTGGACGGATACCCTTCTCCATTCAACGGATTGATGCGAAGCAGCTTCCCCGGTAGGCAGTCGAGGTACTGCGCGCGGAACGCGCCGATGTCCTCGTTGGGATCGGCGAAGTTCGCGCCGAACATGTTGGGGTCCAGGCCGCCCGGGTCCATGTTGTTGAACTGACCGCCGTCCCCCACCGTGACGAGCAGGCTGCCGTCGCGTCCGAACCGCAGCGACCCGATGGTGTGGGACGTCGAGCCCGATGTCGCGCCCTCGCGCCAGTTGCGTCCGAAGAGCACGATGCGGCTGGCCTCGTCGAGCGAGGTGGTCGCCGCGTTCATGGTGTAGCGCACCAGCCGGCCGTAGGCGTCGTCATTGTCGTCGGTGCCGTTCGAGTCCGGGTCCACCGTGTACATCAGGTACACGTAGCGGTTGTTCGCGTAATCCGGATCCACCGTGATGCCGAGCAGCCCGCGGTCGCCGTTGTTGAGCACCTTCGATTCCTGCGACCACACCGGGGTCGATGCCTTGGCACCGTTCGCCACGAGATACACACGGCCGCGCTTCTCCGCGACGAGATAACGGCCGTCGGGCAGGAACGCGAGGCCGACCGGCGATGACCAGGTCGCGCCGGGAACCGCGTTTTCGACGGCGAAGTTGGGCTGCTGAAGCGTGATCGGCGAGGCCGGTTGCGCCTGAAACATTGCGACAAACACCACCACAGACAAGAATGCAGAACGTGCAGCCACGTGCGGCACGGCGAAACCCTCCTGGGCAAGGGCGCGTGTATCGAGCGTGTGACGGGGGAGGCTCTATTGTCGTGCATGCGCGGTGCGCGCGTCCACGCCTTCTGTCAGACTCCAGCACGAAATACGCAGAACCGGGGCGTGCGACGGTGAGGATCTTCGCGTCGCGCCGACAAAAAGTGTCGCCCGAACCGACACCCTGCTGGCTCACGAGGGCCGTGTGAGGAGCACGCGCTGAACCTGCTGACGCGCTACGCGCACTGGCTGCATCTGAAATGGCCGGCCGGAACGGTCGAGCGCTTTCCCGAAGTGCGCCCGGGCGGCGCCACCCGCGTGCCCGGCCTCTACGTCGCGGGCGATCTCACCGGCACGCCGCTGCTCAAGTTCGCGCTCGATTCCGGCGCCCGGCTCGCCGCGCGCCTCGCCGCGGAGCTCGGCCCCGGCCCGCGCCCGCCCGACGCGCTCGATCTCGTGATCGTCGGCGGCGGCGTAGCAGGTTTCGCGGCGGCGGTGGAGGCACGGCGCCACGGGCTCCGCTTCGAGATCCTCGAGGCGGCGGCTGCGTTCTCGACCATCGCCAACTTCCCGCACGCGAAGCCGATCTTCACCTACCCGGGCTCGATGATTCCGCGCGGCAGCCTCCAGGTCCACGCCGACGTGAAGGAAGCCCTGCACGCCGAGCTGCTGCAGCAGGTCGGGGCCGCCGGCATCCGCGCCCGGCCCGGAAGGGCGGTGCGGGTCACGCGGAGTGCGGGGACCCTCGAAGTCCACCTGGAGGGCGGGGAGATCCTGCGCGCGCGCCGCGTGATCGTCGCCATCGGCCGGAGCGGCGACTACCGGAGGCTCGGCGTGCCCGGCGAGGACCGCGATCACGTCTTCAATCGGCTGCACGACCCGCGCGATCACGCGGGACGGCGCGTGCTGGTGGTGGGCGGCGGCGATTCCGCGGTGGAGACCGCCGTGGCGCTCGCCGAAGCCGGGGCCCGGGTCACGCTGTGCCACCGCGGCGCCGAGCTCACCCGGCCGGGACCTGCGAACCTCGAGCGGCTCGCATCCTGGACCGGGCCCGCACCGGGCGCCGGCGATCGCATCGAGCTGATGCTCACGACGCGGGTCGAGGAGATCCGTGTCGGCGAGGTGCGCGTGCGTGGACCGCACGGCGCCCGCACGCTCGCCGCCGACGTCGTGTTCCCGATGATCGGCCGCCAGGCGCCGCTCGATTTCTTCCGTCGCTCCGGCGTGCCGATCTCCGGCGAGCCCGGAGCCGGGCACTGGATCGGCCTCTCGCTGTTCGTGATGTTCTGCGCGTGGCTCTACGACTGGAAGTCCGGCGGCTTCTTCAACCACCTCTGGTATTCGCGCGGGTGGTTCCCCACCCATCTCACGGCGCTGCTGGAGACCGCCGGAGGATCGATCGCGACCGCGGCCCGCGACCCGGGCACGTTGATCGGCACGCTGGCGATCAGCGCGTCGGGCCCCGCGTTCTGGTACACGCTCGCCTACTCGATCGCGATCGTGGTCTTCGGAGCGCAGCGGATTGCGCGACGCCGCACTCCGTACGTCGCCGCCCAGACGATCACGCTCACGCTGATCCAGGTGGGCCCGCTGTTCCTGATCCCGGAGGTGGTGCTCCCGCTGCTGTACCACCACGGGCTCGTGCCCGCCGGGCTTCTCGATGCCCTCTTCCCCGCCGTCTCCTACGGGCACGGCCGCGAGTTCTGGCGCGCGTACGGACTGATCCTGGCGTGGCCGCTCAACGTCTACAACGTGTTCACCGCGGAGCCGCTCTGGGCGTGGATCGCGATCGGCTTCGTCCAGACCTTCGTGCTCATCCCGGCGGCGGTCTACTTCTTCGGCAAGGGCGCCTACTGCGGGTGGGTCTGCTCCTGCGGCGCGCTCGCGGAGACGCTCGGCGACACCCACCGCCACAAGATGCCGCACGGACCGTTCTGGAACCGCGCGAACCTGGCCGGGCAGGTGATCCTGGGGGTCGCGTTCCTGCTGCTGGCGGTGCGCATCGCCGGCTGGGTGCTGCCCGACGGCAATCCCGCGGACCGGGTCTTCGAGCCGCTCAAGGAAGGCTACAAGTGGACCGTCGACGTGTTTCTCGCCGGCGTCGTCGGCTACGGGGTCTACTTCTGGTACTCGGGCCGCTTCTGGTGCCGCCTCATGTGCCCGCTCGCGGCACTCATGAACGTCTACGCGCGGTTCAGCTCGTTCCGGATCTTCGCGGACAAGAAGCGGTGCATCTCGTGCGGCCAGTGCACGCGGGTCTGTCACCAGGGGATCGACGTGATGAGCTTTGCGAACCGCGGCCTTCCGATGGCGGACCCGGAGTGCGTGCGCTGCTCGGCGTGCGTCCAGGAGTGCCCGACCGGCGTGCTCGCGTTCGGGCGTTACCAGGCGAAGGGAACGATCGTGAAGCTGGACACGCTCGCGGCTTCACCGGTGCGGGCGCGCGAAGCGGTGCGCGACTGAACGGCGCGGGGCTCCGAGCCCCGCGCCCGTCGAATCGGGATCAGGTCTTGGGAGCGCCCAGCCGCTTCACGTTGGCGGCCTGCATTCCCTTGGGCCCCTGCGTCACCTCGAACTCGACGCGCTCCCCTTCGCTGAGGCTCTTGAAGCCCTCGCCCTGAATGGCGGAGAAATGCACGAATACGTCGCCGCCGCCGCCTTCCTGCTCGATGAACCCGAATCCTTTTGCATCGTTGAACCACTTCACGGTGCCGATTGCCACGGCCGTTCTCCTTACCCTTCGGGGCGGGGACCCCGTCGATGCGTCATCTCGGAGCAGAGCTCCGGGTCGGAGCGGCGGGCGCGTCTCCGGAAAACGAACGAGCCGCGGATATGCGGCTCCGCGGCTGCAGATTCGGCTTGCGAACTGGCCGGGCCCGAGGGCGAAAAGTTTCTCCCCGCGAACGCGGTCGGGTCAAGGATTCCGTGCGCCGCTACTGCACGTGGAGCAGCTCGATCTCGAACAGCAGTGTGGCGTCGGGTGGGATCAGGGGCGCCGCGCCCTGGCTCCCATAGCCCATCTCGGGCGGGACCGTGAGCCGGCGACGGCCACCCACCCGCATTCCGGCGATCCCTTCCTCCCACCCGGGGATGACCTGCCCGGAACCCATCACGAACGAGAGCGGGTGCCCGCTGTCGAGCGAGGAATCGAACTTGGTCTTGTCGCGCAGCCAGCCGGTGTAATGAACGGTGACCGTCATTCCGCGCTCGGCCACCGGGCCGTCCCCCACCTTGAGATCCTCGTACTCGAGACCGCTGGACAGCGTGTGTACACCGGAGGGTGCGGCGGGTTTCGGGGCGGCGTGCAGAGTCTCGGAGCTCTGCTTCGTGGAAGACGCGGTGGTCTTCGACGAGGCCGCACAACCCAGGCTGGCGAGCAGCGGCACGGCGACGAGCCAGAAAGGCGTTCTCATCGGTCCTCCATGGACGGCGAACGGGCACCGGGGGGCCTGGGTTTCGCCTCGGACGGCGGACGCTGCCACATTCGCCGAACCCCGGGCAAGCCCGTCTCGCGGCGGCGGGTCCGATTCGTCCTGTGATAAACTTCGCGCCGCTTCCCGGCACCCACCTCGTGATCCATCCCCTGATCCTCCGACTCCTCCCAGCTCTCGCGCTCCTGATCACGGCGGCCGGCCTGCCCGCGGCAGGGGCAAACGCCCAGCCCGGGGTGCCCCCTCGGGACCTGCTGCCGGCCGCGCTCGAGGCGGGGCTCGAGAACGTGACCGCCGACTCGACCGGACTGGCCTACGAGAACCGCCGCTACCGCCACCCGCTCGACGCGATCGGCCGGCTGCCCGTGGAATCCGTCGGGCGGCGCCGCCTGTTCGAGCGCCGCCTCGGGCTCACCTCCGCCGCCTTCGTTGCGCGCGACTCGGACGTGACGCGTTTCGACGTGCTCTACCCGAGCGATCGGCATTTCCCCCGCGCTCCGCGCGGTCGGATGCGGGCTTCGACCCATCGCTCGCTGGACTTCATCGCCGGTCCCCTCATCTCCTACGAGGTCGGCCGGCTCACCGATCCGCTCCAGATGATGTTCCAGATGGAGGCACGCGCGGAGATCAACCCGTGGGCCGGAGCGCTGCTCGCGGGCAGCGTGGTCTTCCCCGTCTACAACGATTTCTCGGAGAGCGACGACCACCCCGATGTGAACGAAGTGCGGCCGGGAATCGCGACGCTCGAGCAGTACGCCTGGATCCCGAAGGTCGCGCTCGCGAGCGCCACGGCCGGCATCTTCGCGGACAATCGCTACGGCGTGTCGTTCGGAGCCGCGCGGCCGCTCGCCCAGGGCGCGGTCCTGCTCGACTCCCAGGTGGACTACACCGGGTTCATCGCGTTCAACACGGACGGGATCAAACGCACCGACCCCGAGGATCTCACCGGCTTTGGCGGCATCACGTGGCGGCCGCCGTGGCGCGACATGTCGCTCCGCCTGCGCGGCGGACGCTTCGTCTACGGCGACGATGGGGCGGAAGTGCAGTTCCTCCGCTCCTTCGGCGACTTCGACATCGCGTTTTTCGCGATCCGCGCCGGCGGTCTCGATGTGGAGGGCGTGCGCCTCGGCTTCCCGATCCCGCCGCTCACGCGGCCCACGCAATCGCCGGTTCGGGCGCTGCCGATCCAGAAGTTCTCGCTGAGCTACCGCACGGATGCGACCCCGGTGGGCGCCTACCTGTACGGCCCCGCCTCGCGCGAGACGTTCCTCCGCCAGCTCGATGGGCCGTCGCTGGCGACCAACCGCTACCGCCTGGAACGGGCCCGCGGGGCCCCGAAAAGCGCCCCATCCCCGATCCCCCGGGTCTCCAACGCCGGAATGACCGGATTTATTAACACCCCCTGGGCCGGGGGTATGGGGGAAGGCGAGATGGAAATCGGGTACGTCAAAGTCCCCAAAAAGTGGGCCTACAGCAGCATGGGGGTCGAAAGGGGTGTTTACTCCAACGAAATTTATTACGGCTCTCTGGGACTGCTTCCCCGTACCGAGATCGGCCTGAGGTTTACGAGGACCCCCGGTCTGAAAACGTTTGGCAACATCGATCCGGATTCACGTCTGACCACCGACACCGACCACATGGCGAGCATTCGGTTCACCGTGTTCGAGCCCAAGGACCGGGTCCCTGGAGTGGCTCTCGGGGTCGAGGACGTGGAGGGGACCCGCCGTCATCACGCCAGCTATGTCGTTTTTGGGGTCCCATCTCAAATCTTTTCCGTGCAAAGTAGGTTCAGCCTAGGTTATGCTTCTCGCGTCTTCGCAGCATCTCGTCATGTTCTCGATGGAGCGTTCGGCGCCATCGAGGTTTCCCCGTGGCGGGTTGTGGCGACTCAAGTCGAGTACGATACCGAGAAATGGAACGTGGGACTCGGTGTCGATCTCGGATTCGGGTTGCGGCTTCGCGCAGCAGCACTCAACTTCGAATCGCTGAGTGCAGGCGTGGGTTGGTGCCACAGGCTGTGAGGTACGTCGTTCAGGTAACGGCGCATTCCACGGACGGATTGCGCGAAGGAAGCGCCAGGGAACTGGCGAACAATGCTCAGCGCCACAGGCCCTCCCTTGGCCGTGCGCGAGGAGATGGAGGACCGCGATGAACTTCGATCACCGCAACCCGCGCCTTCGCCGGGGCTTCGCCTTCGTTGCGCTTGCGGCACTGTTGGGGCTCTTTACTATCGGGCTCACGCAGTGTCGTATGGTCAACGACACGGTAACCGGGGTGGACTTGTCCGCCGAGGGCACGAACGCCCGGAGCGCCTGCATTCGTCAGTGCATCGACAAGTACAAGGCGTGCCTGCGTGCCGAAGAGATCCGCCACAAGGCGGCTCTGCGTGCATGCAGCGACGATGATGATGATGATGGACATGGCTGGTGGGGCAGCAAAGAGTGCCGGAAGAACGAGCACCGTCGTCACAAGATCGAGAAGAGCAAGTGCATCTCTGAGATGCAGAAGTGCAAGAAGGGCTGCTATAACGAAGGTGCCGGCACGGGCCGTTAAGCCAGACCAGTCACTGTAGTTGAAATTGGCGGGACGCCCGGAGACGGGCGTCCCGCTGATCGTTAATGGCGGCTCGCGGTTCCACGGAACCAGCATTCTCGAGCAATCCTAAGATCATGAGCGCTCTCCACGAGGCGGCACCCCTGACCGAGAACTCCCCGGCAGCGGCAGCACACCCTGTCGTTCTCTTCGACGGCGTGTGCAACCTCTGCAACGGGGCGGTCGATTTCCTGATCACGCGGGATCGCCGGCGCCGCCTGCGGTTCGGCTCGCTCCAGTCGCCGATCGGCGCGGAACTCGCGGGCCGCTGCGCCGGGGGAATGGATCCGCTGTCCTCCATGGTGCTGATCGAGAACGGGCGCTGCCACTTCCGCTCGGCGGCGGTGATCCTCAGCGTGGCCGAGCTGGGCGGGGCATGGCGGCTCGTCCGCATCCTTCTCGCCGTGCCTCCGGTCCTGCGGGACGCGGTCTACCGGCTGGTGGCACGGCATCGCTATCGATGGTTCGGCGTGCGCGCGGCCTGCCGCGTCCCGACTCATGAGGAGCGGGCGCAGTTCCTCGAATGACGGCCGAGAGCCGGCTCACGCAGTTCCGTCGCTACCTGGCCCGGCCGGTCGACGCCGCGTCGCTGGGCGCATTCCGGATCTGGTTCGGGGCGTGCGTGTTCATCGACGCGCTGCGCTACTGGGACAAGGTCGAGCGCTACTGGATCCAGACCGTCGTCACCTTTCCCCTCCCCGGCTTCAGCTTTCTGAGGCCCTGGCCGGGCGACGGGATGTACGTCCATTACATCGTGCTCGCGGTCGCCGCGCTCGCCGTGATGCTGGGGGTGGCCTATCGAGCGGCCATCGTGACCCTGTTGCTGGCCCACACCTACGTCTTCCTGCTCGACGAGTCGAACTACCTCAACCACTTCTACCTGATCGCGCTCCTCGCCTTCCTGCTCTGCTGGATGCCCGCCGATCGCTGGGGGGCTCTGAAGTTCGGCGGCGCGGGGCAGCGCAAACCGGCGACCGTGCCGTTCTGGACGGTGTTCCTGCTCCGCTCCCAGCTGTTCCTGGTCTACGTCTTCGCCGGGATCGCGAAGCTCAATCCCGACTGGCTTCGTGGATTCCCGATCGGCTACTGGATCGTCGACTCGGCCAGCCTGCCGGTGATCGGACCGCTCTTCGTCCACCCGCTGGCCGGCGTGGGCTTCGCCTGGGGCGGCCTCCTGTACGACCTGTCGGTGGGATTCCTGCTGTTGTTCCCGCGGACCCGGATGTTCGGACTCCTGTGGTCCGCGATGTTCCATCTCCTGAACAGCCAGATCTTCGAGATCGGCATCTTCCCGTACCTCGCGATGGGCGCCACGACGATCTTCGCGGAGCCCGACTGGCCGCGCCGCGTGCTCCACTGGGTGCGGAGGAAGCTGTCCTCCGCCCGCCTCCCCGACCTGGCACCGGCCCGCGGCCCGCACCGCGAGAGCCCGCTGCTCGCGACCGGCGCCACCGCGCTCGTCGTCGGCTACCTGGCGGTTCAGACGCTGCTGCCGCTGCGCCACTGGCTCATTCCGGGCGATGTGGCCTGGACCGAGGAGGGACACATCCTGAGCTGGCGGATGAAGCTCCGGAACAAGGAGGGCGAGCTGAAGGCGTTCGTCCTCGAGAATCCCCGCACCGGCGAGCGCACGTCCCACGATCCACAGCAGTTCCTGACCCACCGTCAGTACGGAAAGATGGTGACCCAGCCGCGGATGATCCAGCACTACGCGGACTGGCTCGCCGACCGCTACGAGCGGGAGTACGGCACGCGGCCCCGCGTCCATGTCGACGTGTGGGTGTCGCTCAACGGCCGTGAGTTCCAGCGCCTGATCGACCCCCGGGTCGACCTGGCCGCGGTGAAGCCGACACTCGGGGCGAGCCCGTGGATCGTGCCCCTCACGACGCCGCTCCGCCCGATGGCGACCGTTCTCGCCGATCGCCGGGCCCGCATTCGCGAGCACGAGGCGGAACAGGAAGCCGCCGATTCGACGGCGGTGGAGCCCGATCTCTAGCGCGCGGCTTGTCCGCGTGGTGTGATTCGTCTAAGGTTGCTGGCCGCCGCGAAACGCCTTCTCACGAAAGGAAGAAACCCATGACGTCGTTCAAGCATCGCCTCCGTCGCAAGCGGGCGCGCGACAACAGCCGTCGCAAGAAGAACCGCGCGAAGGCGCAGAAGAAGACCCGCCGCCGCTGATCGTTCGCGCCGGGCGGTCGAGCACGACCCCGGCGATGGTGTTCCCGATCAGGTCAGCTCGAGGTACTTGAGGTCGATGGGGCCGAAGAGGCCACCGCCCTGCCCGCCGAAGATGTCGCGCCCGCGGCGCAGAGCATCGGACGGCACGTCGATCACCGGCTGGCCGAGATCCTCGACCGCGGCGAACCGCGACGTCGCCGGCAGCGAGTACCGGTCGCTCGCGAGATAGTCCTCGAACTCATCGAGCGTCCACGCGAAGAGGGCATCGACGTCCCACACCAGCTGGACGTCCTTGCCGCGGACGAGATCGGGCGGATCGTCCGGCCCCGCGGGCCGCAGCACCCCGATCGCGCAGCAGTCGCATCCGAACCAGAACTCCGGCTGCTTCTCGAACGCCAGATTCGTCGCGACGCGCGCCTCGGTCGGTGCGTCCCGCCACACGCCGCCCAGCAGCTCGGCGAGCGCGAAGAGGTAGCGCAGCAGGGCACGCGGATCGTCGCTGGCGGCGCCGCGCAGCCCGGTTGCGATGACGCGCAGGTTGCGGATCGCCTCGAGGCGCACCCATGGGGAGCGCCGGTTGCACAGTGACGTCAGGCCCTGGAGGGTGCCGTCCAGCCGCTCGCGGGCGACGCTCAGGAGGTCCGAGAACGAACCGTCACCCTTCTCCAGGAACTCGACCGTGCGGCGCATCGCCTGGTTGAGCGGCAGGTAGGCGCTGCGCAGGGTGGCCCAGTCCTCCGTCAGGCGCTGCTTGGCGATCACATCCCAATCTGCCATCGCGAAATCCTCCGCGGCTGCCGGGTCCCGTTTGTTCGCGGCGCCTTTTCCGTGCTGGGAGTATAGGAGGCGGCGAGCGGCCGGCCAAGCCGACCCGACTCAGGCCGGCGCGCCGGGAGCCGGGATCGCGATTGCCACTTCGGCGCGCGCGTCGCTCGAGCTGCGGACCGCATCGAGCGCGCTCTGCACCGCGACGCCGTCGTCGAAGGTGGCGAGCGTCGTGGCGCCGCCTTCGAGCGCCACGTGCAGCGCGTCGAGCTGCCGCACGAACGGCGCGACCAGCGCCGGCTCGCCGGGATGGCGGTCGAGCGCGAGGGTTTCCGGAATACCCAGCTCCTCCGGCTCCGCGCCGGCGACGATCCGCCACAGCCGGTAGCCGGTTTCGTCCCACCTCAGCGTCGCCTCGCTGCCGTGGATCTCGAACCGCTCCCAGCGGTACGGCATCGCGGCGCACAGATCGATGACGCCCACCGCACCGTTGTCGAAGCGGTACCTCATCGTGCACGAATCGTCCGCGGTGGCGATCGCGGAACCGCGCCGCGGCTGCTCGACCCGCACCGAGGCGAGCACTTCCGAGGGCTCGCCGAAGAACGTCCTCAGGCAGTCGGTGTGATGGGATCCGAGCGCACCGAGGATCCCGCCGCCCCGCGCCGCCGACGAGAGCCACGTCATCCCGCGCGATTCGGGCCGCGGCCAGATCGGATACCGGCCCAGGATCTCCCCGCGGCGCGGCACGCCGATCGCCCCGGCGTGGAGCTGCTCGATCGCCAGACGGCGCGCCGGGAACCAGCGGAACTCGTGGTTCAGGAACCCGCGCCGGCCGGCGGCCGCGGCGCGGTCGCGCATGTCCGCCGCCTGAAAACGATTCAGCGCCGTGGGCTTCTCGCACAATACGTGGGCGCCGGCTTCGAGCGCAGCCACCGTCATCGGGTAGTGGAGGTCGACCGGGGTCGCCACGCTCACCAGCTCGGGCTCGAGATCGCGCAGCAGCTGCCGCCAGTCGTGGCTCCCGCGCACCCCGAGTTCCTCGGCGACCTTCAGCGATTTCTCGGGATCGGACCCCGCAATGCCGGTCAGCTCGAACCCCGGATGCCGCTGGAACCCCACCGCCTGAACCAGCCGCCCGAACGAGCTGCCCAGCACCAGGGTGCGATAGCGCCGCAAGGTCTTCCCTCCCGCGTGGTCTGTTATGCTGCTCCGCCGTTTCCGTCGGACTGAACAGGAGCCGTGATGCGCGACCCCCGCAATGCCCGTCTCGCCGATCTCATCGTTTCGCACTCGACCCAGCTCGAGCCGGGCGAGGCGATGTTCATCGAGTCGTTCGATCTCGCCGGGGATCTGGTGGTCGACCTGGTCGAGGCGGTGCAGCGCCGCGGCGCGATTCCGATCGTGCACATCGTATCGACTGCCGTCCAGCGCGCGCTCCTTTCCGGTGCCACCGAGCCGCACATGAAGCTGCTCGCCGACCTCGAGATGCACGCGATGGAGCGGGTGCAGGCCTACGTCCGGATCGGCGCGACCGGCAATGCGAGCGAGCTCTCCGACGTTCCCCACGACCGCATGGCACTCTACACCCGCCATGTCGTGGAGCCGGTGCACTACGGCCGGCGCGTCAATCACACGAAGTGGGTCGTGCTCCGCTATCCCAATCCCTCCATGGCGCAGATGGCGGGGATGAGCACGCCGGCGTTCGAGGACTTCTTCTTCCGGGTCTGCCTGCTCGACTACGCGCGGCTCGCGGACGCCATGGTTCCGCTCGCGGAGCGCATGCGGAAAACCGACCAGGTCCGGCTCAAGGGCCCCGGCACCGATCTCCGCTTCAGCATCAAGGACATCGGAGTCGTTCCGTGCGAAGGGCGGCGCAACCTGCCGGACGGCGAGTGCTTCACAGCACCGGTGCGGAGCTCGGTGGAGGGCACGATCACCTACAACACCCCGTCGCTCTACCAGGGCACCACCTACGAGGGCATCTCGTTCACCTTCGAGGGCGGGCGCATCGTGCGCGCGGCCGGTGAGCCGGCCGACCGCCTGCTGGCGGTGCTCGACTCCGACGAGGGCGCGCGGTACGTCGGCGAGTTCTCGCTCGGGTTCCATCCGTTCATCCTGAGCCCGATGAAGGACACGCTGTTCGACGAGAAGATCGCCGGCTCGCTCCACTTCACGCCCGGCCAGGCCTACGGCATCGCCGACAACGGCAACCGCTCGCGCGTGCACTGGGATCTCGTGCTCATTCAGCGGCCGGAGTACGGCGGCGGCGAGGTCTGGTTCGACGGCGAGTGCATCCGGCGCGACGGCCGCTTCATCGTGCCGGAGCTCGAGGGATTGAACCCCGAGCGTCTCGCGCCCCAGACCTGATCCCGGCGTTCCCGCCGGCCCCCCTCCCGCCATGATCCAGCTCAGCCAGGTCCGCTATTCCATCGGCCAGCGCATTCTCCTCGACGCGCTCGACTGGGTGGTGGGTCCCGGAGACCGGCTGGCGCTGGTCGGCCCCAACGGTGCGGGCAAGACCACGCTGCTCCGGCTCATGCTCGGCGAGCTGTCGCTCGAATCGGGGACCCGTGTGCTCGCGCGCGGAACGCGCTTCGGCTACCTGCCCCAGGAGGCTGCCGAACGCTTCGCCGGCAGCGTGCTCGACCGCGCCATGGAGGCCCATCGCGAGGTCCGCGCGATGCGCACCGAGCTGGACGAGCTGCACCACCGCCTCGAGGGCATCGGCCCCGATGACCCGGAGCTCACCCCGCTGCTCGAGCGTTCGGGAGAGCTGCAGCACCGGCTCGATCACGGCGACGAGCATTCGCTGGAGCCCGAAGCCCGCCGCGTGCTCTCGGGCCTCGGCTTCCGCCGCGCCGATCAGGATCGGCCGCTCGTCGAGTTCTCGGGCGGGTGGCGGATGCGGGCCGCACTCGCCGCACTCCTGCTCTCCGATCCCACGCTGCTCCTGCTCGACGAGCCCACCAACCATCTCGACCTTCCGGCGATCGAGTGGCTCGAGGATTTTCTCGACGACTTCCACGGCGGACTCGTGGTGGTGTCCCACGATCGGGTGTTCCTCGACCGGGTGGCCGACGGGATCGTGGAGCTCGACCGCGGATCGCTCAGCGACTATCCGATGAAGTTCACCGAGTACCTGGAGGAACGCGAGCGCCGCCGGGAGCAGCTCGAGGCGCAGAACCAGCAGCTCGACCGCCGCATCGCGCAGCTCGAGCGATTCGTCGAGCGCTTCGGGGCGAAGAACACGAAGGCCTCGCAGGCCCAGAGCAAGCGCAAGATGATCGCGCGGCTCCATGCCGAGCGCGTGGTCGTCGCGCGCCCGCCGCGCGGCATCCGCTTCCAGTTCCCGCCGCCGCCGCACGCCGGGCGCCTGCTCGTGCGCCTCAAGACCGCCTCCTTCGGATACGGCGCGGAGGACGTGTTCCGCGAAGCCGAGACCACCATCGAGCCCGGCGACAAGATCGCGATCGTCGGCGCCAACGGCGCCGGCAAGACGACGCTGCTCCGGGTGCTGGCCGGGCAGCTGGTGCCGCGCGCCGGCCTCCGCGAGGCGCCTCCGCACACGAAGCTCTCCTACTTCGCGCAGCACGCCGCGGAGATCCTGCCCCCCGATGCGACCGCGCTGGAGGCGCTCGAAGAAGTGGCGCCCCCGGCGTGGCGGCCGCGGCTCCGGTCCCTGCTCGGCAGCTTCCTGTTCTCGGGCGACGACGTGCTCAAGCAGTGTCGCGTGCTGTCGGGCGGCGAGCGGCAGCGGGTCGCCATCGCGCGCATCCTGCTCGAGCCGGCGAACCTGCTGCTCCTCGACGAGCCGACCCATCACCTGGACCTCGCGGGCAAGGAAGTGCTCGAGGATGCGCTCGCCCAGTACCCGGGCGCGGTGGTCGTGGTCACCCACGACCGCTCGCTCATGGCGCGGCTCGCCACCCGCGTGCTCGAAGTCCGCGACGGACGCGTGCGTCTCTACCCGGGAGGCTACGACGACTACGAGTCGACGCGTCTCGCCCGCGAGCGCCCCGCGCCCGTGGCACCCGCCGCGCCGGCACCCCGGGCGCCCGCCGCGCCGCGTCCGGCCGCGATCGCCGAGGAACGGCGCGAACGCGCGCGGCGTCAGAAGCACGAGCAGGAGGTGAAGCGGATCGAAAAGGATCTCGAGTCACGCGAAGCGGAAGTGCGGGAGATCGAGCACCGCCTGGCGGATCCGGCCGTATTCTCCGATGCGACGCAGTCGAAGGAGCTCGTGGCGAGCTACGAGCGCCTGCGCACCGAGATCGAATCGCTGTGGGAGCGCCTCGCGGAGATCAGCGGAGCCTGAGTCAGACCGGCGCCGCGGCCGGGACGAAGCCCCGTTCGAGGAACTCGAGCACGCGCTTCTCGTACTCTTCGCGGCGCACGAGCCAGCCCTCGTTGTGACCGGCCTCGGGAATGATCCACAGCGCGGCCCCGGGTCCGGCCGCCGCCGTCAGCCGGCGCGCCTGCCCCTCGGAGATGCGGTTGTCGCGGCCGGCGTGGATGAACAGAACGGGCCGGTCGCGGAGGAGCAAAGCCGCCGTCTCGACGTCGAGTGATCCGGGATCCACGCCCGTGAACGCGCGCCCGACCGCGCGCGCCAGGTTGGCCGTCGGCTGGCGGGGAAGCCGCGCCCAGCCGGCGGAGGAATCCTCGATCGCGCTCGCCGAGTGTGCGAACCCTCCGTCCACGACGACGCAGCAGATGTCGGGGTTGGCCGCCGCCAGCACCAGCCCCACCGATCCACCCAGCGACTCGCCGAAGAGGCCGAGGCGATGGCCGTGGAGCTCCGGCGCGGCGCGCATCCAGTCGAGCACCGCCTGCGCGTCCGGAAGCTCGTGATGCCCGAGCGTCGTCGGCAGGCGGCGTCCGTTCGTCCGCGAGGAGCGGAAGTCGAACGTCACGATGCCGTAGCCGGCGTCGCGCAGGAACGCCGCGTAGCGCCAGGCACGGTGGTGCGTCCGCCCGTAGCCGTGGAGGACGAGCAGCGTCACCGGGATCGTGCCGGGAATCCACCAGCCCTCGAGCGGTTCGTCGTCCGCGTGCGGGATCGGCACGCGCCGCGCCTCGGG
The DNA here is from genome assembly GCA_036845125.1 of Candidatus Eiseniibacteriota bacterium. Classification (GTDB taxonomy): domain Bacteria; phylum Eisenbacteria; class RBG-16-71-46; order RBG-16-71-46; family RBG-16-71-46; genus DAIUEO01. The sequence continues at coordinate 17,611 of DAIUEO010000074.1, forward strand.
ATCCAGGTTCCGCGCTCCACCGAGGTCCCGCGGCAGCGGCGGGAAGAGCGCGATGCCGACCGCGCCCGCGAGCACCGCCGCCGCGAGCAGCACGCCCAGTACGATGACGATGATCATGCGCCGAACTTCGCGAGGAACTCGGACGTGTGTTCGCCGAGCGCCGGCGGCGGACGCCGGACCG
>DAIUEO010000075.1:0-17630 GCA_036845125.1 Candidatus Eiseniibacteriota bacterium
GCAGGGACCGGGCGTTGAGGGCAGCCAGCTCTCCGCGGCGTGGCCGTGCGCGGCGTTGCCGGCCGGAGACGCACGCCTCGTGCGCACCGTGGAGCGCCACTGGAAGCAGGCCGGCGACGCGGGCCTCGGCTGGTCCGGCTCGCCCGACACCCTGGATGCGCGCTCGGCAGCCGACCTCGGAATGTGGGCGCTGCTGGCAGGACGCCGCGACGACGCCGATCGCGTGCTTCAATCGCTCGAACACTGGAGAAGCGCGAGCGGGGCTTCGGCCGCGCGCTTCACGCGGAGCGGCGATTACGGCGCGGCGCTTCCGCCCGACCCGGCGGCGGCCGCCGCGCTGCTCACGCTCGCCCGCAACATGGCGGCCTGCAGCGATGGCGACACGCTGATGCTCACGATGGGCGCGCGGGATGGGTGGTGGCGTGGCAGCCGGGTGCGCGGGCTGCCGACCCGCTGGGGCACAATCGACGTGCGGTTCCGCCACAAGGATGGCGTCGTCGAATGGGACTGGACCCCGGTGCCGGTGTGGACGCGGCTCACGCTTCCCCGCGGCGTCTACGTGTCCCCGCCTCTGCCGCAGAACGTGTCGCCACGGGACGAGAGCTCGATCCTCGTCCCGCCCAAAGTGGGGAGCGCACGCATCCGGGTCTCGACCGAGACTTTCACCCGCTAGAATTCATTTGGCCGGCTTCATCCGCCGAGACGCACGCGGCCGATCGTCCACAGGATCTTCGTGCCCGCGCCCCAGGCGCCGCGGAGTGTGCCGGCCACCTTGGAGGTGCCCGCGCGGCGGCGCCGGTAGCGCACTGGAATCTCCACGCCTCGGAGCCCCAGGCGCGCGGCGCGGGCCTGCATCTCGACGGTCCAGCCGTAGTCGGGGTCGCGCATGCCGAGGCGCTGGAGCGCGTTCCAGCGGATCGCGCGGAATGGGCCCAGGTCGGTGTGGCGGACGCCGAACGCGATGCGAAGCATTGAGCACGCGACGACATTCCCGAATTCCTGGACCGGGGTGAGCGCTCCCGGCTCGCGCTCGCCGAGCACCCGGGAGCCGATCACCAGCTCGGCTTCGTTCTGGAGGATGGGCGCTAGCAGCGCGGGCAGTTCGCCGGGATCATCGCTGCCGTCGCCGTCGAGGAAGGCGACGACCTCGGGGGGATCGCGTCTCAGGTGCGCCAGGGCCGCGAGGCAGGCGGCGCCGTAGCCGCGACGCGGCTCGCGCACCACGGTGGCGCCTCCGGCGCGCGCGACCTCCGCGGTGCGATCGGTCGAGCCGTTGTCGGCGACGACGACCTCGCGCACGCGCCAGTCGTCACCCGCGCGGGGAATCGCGGCCAGGACCGGGCCGAGCGCGGCTTCCTCGTTCAGCGCCGGGATCACGACCGCGATGTTCACAGCCCTTCACTAGCGTTGATCGCTGCCCTGCGCCTTCCCGATGAGTGCGGCGCGGGCCGCGGCGAGCCGCGCGATCGGCACCCGGAACGGTGATGCCGACACGTAATTGAGATTCGAGCGGTGGCAGAAGTCGACGCTCGAAGGATCGCCGCCGTGCTCGCCGCAGATCCCGACCTTCAGGCTCGGCCGCGCCTTCCGGCCCTGCTGGACCGCCCACTGCATGAGTGCCCCCACGCCGGGCTCGTCGATCGAGACGAACGGATCGTGGCCGAGGATCTTGCGGTCCACGTACTCGGGCAGGAACTTGCCGGCATCGTCGCGCGAGAACCCGAACGTCATCTGGGTGAGGTCGTTGGTGCCGAACGAGAAGAACTCGGCCTCGCCGGCCACCTCGGCCGCGGTGACCGCGGCGCGCGGCACCTCGATCATGGTGCCGACCAGGTACTCGACCTTGACGCCCGCCTTCGCCAGCGTCTCCTCCGCCACCCGGCGCACGATCGCGGCCTGGTCCTTGAACTCGTTGACGTGGCCGATCAGCGGGATCATCACCTCGGGAATCGCCTTGATGCCGCGCTTCGCGCAGTCGGCGGCGGCCTCGAAGATGGCACGCGCCTGCATCTCGGTGATCTCGGGGTACGTGATGCCGAGCCGGCAGCCGCGGTGGCCGAGCATCGGGTTGAACTCGTGCAGCTCCTCGACGCGATGGAGCAGCTCGGGCATGCCCTTCTTGAGCTGGGCGACGGTCATCCGGTACCGCTTCGCCATCTCCTTCTTGTCCCTGGCGCCTGCACGCGGGAACCGCGCGATGTCCACCATCAGCTCCTCGCGCTTGGGCAGGAACTCGTGGAGCGGCGGGTCGAGGGTCCGGATCGTGACCGGGTAGCCGTCCATCGCTTCGAACAGCCCCTTGAAGTCGCGGCGCTGGCTGGGCAGCAGTTTGCTCAGCGCCTGGCGGTATTCCTTCTCCGGCCCGGCGAGCTGCTTCTTCAGCACCGCGATCTCGGCGTGGACGCGCTTCGCCGCGACCTTGTCGAGACCCTCGAGCTCCGCTTCCTTCGCCATCAGCCGTGAACGCAGCACCTTGGCGCGCGGGGCGGCCATGATCATCTGCACCACCCACGGCAGGCGCTCCTCGGCGAAGAACATGTGCTCGGTGCGACAGAGTCCGATGCCCTCGGCGCCGTAGGCACGGGCCTGCTTGGCGTCGCGCGGGATGTCGGCGTTGGCGCGCACGTTGAGCTTCCGCGCTTCGTCGGCCCACTGCATGAAGGTCGCAAACTCGCCGCCCACCTCGGCCTCGATGGTGGGCGAAGCACCGACATAGACGCGGCCGGTCGAACCGTCGAGCGAGAGCCAGTCGCCCTCCTTCACCACTTTCGATTCCACCGTCATGCGGCGCGTCTTGTCGTCGACGCGGATCATGCCGGCGCCCGAGACGCAGGGCTTGCCCATCCCGCGCGCCACGACGGCGGCGTGCGAGGTCATGCCTCCGGTCGCGGTGAGAATGCCCTGCGCAGCATCCATGCCGTGGATGTCGTCGGGCGTGGTCTCCTTGCGCACCAGGATCACCTTCTTCTTCTCGGCCGCCCATTCGGCGGCGGTGTCGGCGTCGAACACCGCCATGCCGACCGCCGCTCCCGGCGATGCAGCGAGCCCGCGCGCGATCTCCGGCAGCTTGGCCTTGGGATCGAGCCGCGGATGGAGAAGATGGTCGAGCGACGCGGGCTCGACGCGGAGCACCGCCTCCTCCTTCGAAATCAGCTTCTCCTTCACCATGTCCACCGCGATCTTCACCGCGGCCTGCGCGGTGCGCTTGCCGGTGCGGGTCTGGAGCAGGAAGAGCCGGCCTTCCTGGATCGTGAACTCGAAGTCCTGGACGTCGCGGTAGTGCTTCTCGAGACGCGCCGTGATCTCGCGCAGCTCGCGGTAGGCGTCCGGCAGGTCGTTCTCGAGCTTCGCGATCGGAACCGGCGTGCGCACGCCGGCGACCACGTCTTCTCCTTGAGCGTTGGTGAGGTATTCGCCGTAGAAGCGGTTGTCGCCGGTGGCGGGGTCGCGGGTGAACCCGACGCCGGTCGCCGAGGTGTTGCCGAGGTTGCCGAACACCATGGCCTGCACGTTGACCGCGGTGCCGAGGTCGTCGGCGATCTTGTTCTGCTTCCGGTAGTAGATCGCGCGATCGTTCATCCACGAGCGGAACACGGCGTCACGCGACATCGCGAGCTGGACCCGGGGGTCCTGCGGGAACTCCTTGCCGGTGCGCTTGCGCACCAGCGCCGCGAAATCCTCGACCAGCTTCTTCAGGTCGCTCTCCGAGAGGTCCTGGTCGGTCTTCGCCTTCCGCTTGTGCTTGAACGCTTCGAGGTGCTCCTCGAAGTCGCGCTTCTCGAGCCCCAGCACCACCGAGCCGAACATCTGCATGAAGCGCCGGTAGCAGTCCCAGGCGAAGCGCGGATTCGAGGTGCGGCGTGCGAGCGCTTCAACCGAGCGGTCGTTGAGCCCCAGGTTGAGGATGGTGTCCATCATGCCGGGCATCGAGAACTTGGCGCCCGAGCGCACCGACACGAGCAGCGGATCCGACGGATCGCCGAGCCTTTTCCCCATCACCCGTTCGAGCCGCTCGAGCGCCGCGTTCTGCTCCGCCTCGAAGCTCGGCGGCAAGCTCCGGCCGTGCGCGTAGTACCAGCGGCAGACATCGGTCGTGATCGTGAACCCGGGCGGCACCGGCACGCCGGCGTTGGTCATCTCGGCGAGGCCCGCGCCCTTGCCGCCCAGCAGGTCGCGCATTCCGGCGTTGCCTTCCGCGCGCCCCTCACCAAAGAAGTACACCCACCGGTCCGTGGTCGCGGGCTCCGGGACGGTCGTCGTCGTCATGCTGTCCGTCACGATCTCCTCCTTGTCGCGCGCCGCCGTCCGAGGCGGCGCGGGAATGTCGTCATTGTCCGGAAGGCCGATGGAACGCGCTGTCCGCCACCTTCTGGTTGAGCGCGACCTTCTTCACCCGTACCTGGACCACCGGTTCGCCGTTGAGCATCCGATCTTCGGCGTGCGGCCACAACACGCCCGAGACGGTCTGAAAATCCGAGAAAATCCGGCGCGGCACGAGCTCGAGGCTCACGCCCCCCGCCTCCTGCTGCTCCACCCCCACGAGGCGGCTGTTCTGCTCGTCGATGAGCAGCGTGCGCCGCCCGATCTCGGGGCTCTTGAGCTCGACCCGCGTCGCCTGGCGGCCGGCCACCGGCTCGGCGCCCCCCACCCACACTTCCGCCTTCGCGTCCGACGCGGCCACGAGGAGATGCGGGACATCGGCGGTGAAGCTCGCGCGCAGCGCGGCGACGTTCAGGCTGTCGAGCTCGCGGATTCCGGCGCCGCCGGGCTCGAGGCGCCAGCCCTCCTTCACGATCAGGCCCTGACGGATCTCGACACCGCCGAGATTGGTCACCTGCAGCATCCGGTAGGGATCCTTGCGCAGCTGGGTCAGCGTGCCCTCGAACACCTGGCCCGGCATCGAGAGCGTGAGGTTCGCCTCGACGCTCGAATCCTTGATGCCCTTGAGCTTCGTGAGCCCGCCGTGCGCCGCCACTGCCTGTTTCACCCGCTCGCGACCCGCGGTCTTCTCGGCCGCGGTCGGCACGTGCTCCGGCTCCGCCGGCGGCTTGGGCCTCAGGTCGAGCGTGTTCACCACTTCGACGGCACCGAATTTCTCGAGAGCCCCGCGCAGCCGATCCGCCGGCCCCATCACCACGATCGAGGGAGCGTCGAGATCGATCCCGCGGCTCACCGCCTCCGCCAGGCTCTGCACGGTGAGCGCCCCCACGCGCTGCTGGTACCCGCGGATCGCCTCGGGCGGCGTGTGCGCGTAGTCGGCCGCCAGCCACGCGCTCACCACCGCGCTCAGCGTCTCGAACTGGACCGGATAGGTGTTCTGCACCACGCGCTTCACCCGGTCCAGCTCGGCGGCCGGGAGCGGGCGGCCGAGCGCGCGAACTCCGCCGATCAGCCGCTCGATCACGCTGGAGGCCGAGTCGAGCGACGCGGATGCGCCGACGATGAGGAGCCCGCCGTCGCGGAGCGGCACGTAGCTGCTGCGCGGTGAGGTGCCGGGCATCGCGCGGCTCAGTCGAGCGAGCCGGGAGGCCGGCCCGGTGCCGAGCACGTAGTCGGCGAACCCGGCCGCGAGCTCGCCCTCGCTGCCGCCGGGCGGAGCGTGGAAGCCGATGCGGATTTCGGCGCCCGGCATCCCGGGCCGATCGAGGAGCCGCACCCGCGGCGTCTTGGGCAGGGCGGGCTTCGACGACATGGGCGTGGGCGGGTCGCCCTCCCAGGATCCCAGCCAGCGCTCGGCCAGCAGGAACGCCGAGTCGGGATTCACGTCGCCCGCAATGGCGAGCACCGAACCCGCGGGCACGAACCGCGCGCGATGGAACGCGCGCACCTGCTCGAGCGTGAGACCACCCTGGGCCTGGTGCCCGCCGAAGGGACCGCGCCCATAGGGATGGTCGCCGAAGGCGAGCGACCACATCTGCTCGTCCGCGAGCAGCGGCCCGGACTGGACCTGGAGCCGGCTGCGGAGCGCCTGCGAGCGCACCCTCTGAAAGGCCTCCTCGGGAAAGAGCGGATGGAGCACGGGATCGCCGACGAGATCGAGGCCGAGGTCGAGATCGCGCGCCCCGAACATGCCCGACACTGTCGTGTAGTCGCGGCCGGGGGTCACGGCAAAGGTGCCGGCGATCTTCGAAAGATCGCTTTCGAACACATCCCGGTCGCGGGTCACCGAGCCGTCGCGGAACAACTCGGCCACCGTGAACGCCGCGCCTTCCTCACCGGCGGCTTCGGAGGAGGTTCCGGCCTCCACGCGCAGGTGGATCTGGACCACCGGCAGGCGCGCGTCGCGGAACACCGCGACCTTGAGCCCGTTCGGCAGCGACCGCACCTGTGGCTCGGGAAGCTGGAACGGGACGGCGTGGGCCGGAACGGCGAGGGCGCCCAGGAGCAGCATCCCGAGAGCGGCGAGCTTTCTCATCGCGCACCTCCCGAGTCGGGCGTCGTCGACTGCAGCCGCACCACCGAGCGCAGCGCCGGCTTGAGCACGCGCACCGCCGCGCGCTGCACGTCGGCTTCGGTCACGCCGGAGAGCGCGTCCCGCCATTTCTCCTTCGCGCGCATCTCGCCTTCCTCGTACAGCGCGGCGCCGAGCTGGCGCGCGCGGCCGCGCACCGTCTGCTGCTCGAGCATCCCGTCCCGCTCAATGGCGAGCCGGGCGCGTCGCAACTCGTCGGCGGTGATCGGTTCGGCCGCCATCTGCTCCAGCGTGCCGACCAGCGAACGCTCGGCGGCTTCCAGCTCGGCCCCGGGGTTCGGGACCGCCATCGCGTAGAGCGCCGATCCCGCACGGCGCGCGTCGAACACGACGCGGGAGAGCCCGATCGGCCACTCGGACTCGGACTGGCGGCGGCCCAGCCGTGAATCGGGGCCGGAACCAGCGATCCGCACGAGGATCTCGACCGCGGCCCGATCCGCATCACCGGCCGCCGGCGCACGCCATCCGACGGCCACCGCAGCGGCGCCCGATGGGCCCTGCTCGGTGCCGCGGCGCTCCTCGTCCGGAGTCGCCGGCGAGGGGGGGCGGGTCGCTCCATTCTTCTTCGCCGGCTTGGGCCCCTTGAGCGGCTCGAATTCCTTCTTGATCGCGGCCAGCACCGGCTTCGGATCGAAGCGGCCGACGACGCTGAGCGCCATCGTCCCGGGCATGAAGCGCTCGGCGCGATAGGCCGCGACATCCTCGGGCGTGATGCTCGAAACCTCGGAGGCGATTCCCAGCACGGGCCGCGCGTAACCGTGGCCCTCGAACGCGAGCGCGAAGAGGCGCTCGAGCGCGCGCGCGGCGAGGCTGCCCTCGAGCCGCATGGACCGCTCGGCGAGCACGGCATCGCGCTCGGCGGCGACCGCAGCGGCATCGGCGGGCCCCGAGCGGCCAATGGCGGCCAGGCGGCGGATCACGAGGTCGGCCGTCTCCGCCGGACCGGTCGCGTAGATGCTCGAATAGTCGGGGGTCGTGATGCTGCTCGCCTGGGCGCCTTCCAGCGCGAGGCCCGTGTGAAAGGAAGCGGTGTCGGCGCCGCCCGAGCGCACGAGAAGGCGCTCCACCAGATGCGTGATACCGGACTTGCCCTTCGGCTCGAACAGCGGACCGGCCTCGTACCAGAGCGCGACGTCCACGGCCTGGGCCTGCGGATCGGGGAGCAGTACGACCCGCATGCCGTTCTTCAGCGTGACGGTCTGGAAACCGGGGGTCGGGGCGGCGAACAGGCTCACCGCCAGGATCGTGACCAGCAGCATGAAGTCGATGTCCCTTCTGGAGTGCGGAGTTTTCGCCTAACGGAGGAGCACGATGCGACGCGAGGCCAGCTCGCCGGCGGCATCCACGGCCACCCAGAACACCGCCGGACCGAGCGGCCGGCCGGAATCGTCGCGGCCATCCCAGAACGTGCGCTCGGCGCGGCCCGGCGCCAGCGTTCCGGTCCACAACGTGCGGACGCGGCGCCCGCCTGCGTCGAACACGCTCAAACGGGCCGCGGAAGGATACGGGACGGCGTCGCCGAGCGCGAACGTGACGACCAGCGTGGCGGTCGACGGCGACCAGGGATTGGGACCGGTGAGCGCGATGCCGACCCTGCCCGGCGGGTGGAAGTTGGGACCGTTCGGCGACCACTCCAGTGCGGCCCGCCCATTGGGCACCCCGTAGCCGGAGAGGTTGTCCGGCTGGAAGGCACGGGACGCCGTCTCGCGCAGGGCGCGGATCACCTGCTGCGGGGTCCAGCCCGGCCGCGCCTCGAGCAGGCAGGCGGCGAGGCCCGCCACGATCGGGGTGGAGAGCGACGTGCCGCTGTTGGTCGTGTAGCTCGCGGGATTGCCGTTGGTGTTCACGATCGGCACGGCGATCCCGGCCGCCGCGAGGTCGGGCTTGATGCGGCCATCCGCGCTCGGGCCGGCCGAGGTGAACGCCGCCGGGGCTCCCGTGGTGGAGACTGAGCCGACCGCGATCAGGCTGTCGCCGTGGACGTCGGCCGGGGCGATCAGATGGCGCCACGCGGTCTGCCCTTCGTTGCCGACCGCGTTCACGACCAGGATGCCTTTCGACGCCGCGATCTCGGCGGCCCGCGAGATGTCCGTCGTGTGGCCGTCCATGTCGGCATACGTGTAGTCGCCGATGCCATCGTTGAACTGGAAGTAGCCGAGCGAGGAGCTGATGATGTCCGCGCCCAGGCTGTCCGCCCATTCGGCGCCCATTCCCCAGTACAGCATCTCCACCGGCCGCTCGAACGCGGCGTCGCTGTTCTCGGTGCGCGCGAGCGCGAATTCGGCGCCGAACGCGGAACCCAGGTATTCGCCGGGCAGGTCGCCGGCGATCAGGCCCATCACCCACGTGCCATGATCGAGCGTGAAGAACGCGGGCTCGGTCACGACGGTGTCGCCCTCGACGAAATCTCGCGTGCGGCCGGGCGCGATGACCTGTCCGGCCAGCGCCTCGTGGGTGTCGTGGAAGTTGAAGCCGGCGTCGATCAGGCAGACCAGGACGCCCGCTCCCGTGTAACCCGAGTCGTGGAAGGCGAACGCCTGCACCTGCTGCATCACGGTCTGGAGGCGGCCATAGTCGAGGGCGCGGGTACCGAGATCGCGCACCGGTGGAGTGCGCGGCTTCAGCGGCGGCGCCGACGTGCGCTTCAACGCTTCGGCCGGCGGCTGCTCGAAGCTCCGGAACGCCTGCTCGACCGGCGCCACCCGGCGGACAAAGGGCAGCGCCGCGATCTCGCCGAGCCGCGACGCGGGCACCGTCACCGCCACCCGGTTGAGCCAGCGCGAGGCGGCGTGGGGCGCCAGGCCGCGTGCGGCGAGCTCCCCGAGATAGCGCTCCGACACCGGCAGATCGCGCTCGTCGACGAGCGGCAGGACGTGCGCCCGGATCCGACGCGCACGGCTCCGCGGGGTGAGTGCGGCCTCCGCGGCTGCCAGCATCGTGGCGAGCTCTTCGGGGCTGCGCTCGCCCTTGTCCTCGAGCTCGAGCCAGACGTGGAGCGGAGCCGACGTACCGCGCGCGGCCGCGAGTAGCCTTGGTTCCACGCGACCGAGGGGATCGGCCCCCGCCGGAACGGCGAGGACGAGCAGCAGCAGGAGCGAGGCGGCCGCGCGCAGCGGGCCGTTCATCCGTCCGTCAGCGCCGCCGCCGTGGTATGGACGACGGTCTCGAGACGACCCACCTCGAGCCCGGCGTGATTGCGCACCACCGGACGGCGATGCGACTCCAGCGCGCGCAGCGCCTCGGCGTCGAGGGCTCCCAGTCGATCGAGCACCGTGATCAGCGCCGGTCCCACCGCGCGCATCTGTCCGTCTTCGCACTTGAGCGCCACCCCCAACCCCGATCCGGGAACTGCCGCGCACTCGAGCCCCTCGGCCCCGCCCTTGGCGATCAGCTGCCCGCGCCCGGCCTGCATCAGAACCGTACTGAGGCGGCCCTCGCCGGCGACCGCGATCGGGAACGCCGCCATCGAACGGCCGATCAAGTCGAGCGCCCGGCTCCGGGCGTCCCGGCCGTTGCGGGCCACCGCGAGCATCGCATATCCGCGGGCCATGGCGGCGAGCGGCAGCCCGAATACCGGTGCGCTGCAGCCGTCCACCGCCATCAGAACCGCGGCCGGCTCGACGCCGCAGCACTCCGCCACCGTACGCCGGATGAGCACCTGCGCGGGATGGGTGGGATCGAGATAGCCCTCGACCGGCCAGCCCTCGCCGAGTGAAAGCGCCAGCATCCCCGAGTGCTTGCCCGAGCAATTGTTCCAGATCGGCCCCTGCGGCGCACCCGCCGCGATGGCGGCCCGCGAGGCGGCATCGAGCGGCTCGTGGTATCCGCAGCCGAGATGCCGCTCCTCGAGCCCGATCCGGGCGAGGATGCCGCGCACCTTCTCCACGTGATAGGCGCTGCCGGTGTGCGAGGAGGCCATGATGGCGAGCTCCTCGTCGGAGAAGCCGAAGCGCGCGGCGTGCCCGCGCTCCACGAGCGGCAGGAGCTGGAACGGCTTGGCCGCCGAGCGGAAGGTCGTGACGAGGCCGGCGTTCGCGGTCCCGTCGGTCAGGCGGCCGTCGGAGGTGACGGCGGCGAACTCGACATGGTGCCGCGACTCGGCGATCGGCCCGCGGTGAACCACCACCTCAACCCGCATTGGGACTGGCGCTAGCGGATGACGACGAAACGGTTCTGGAAGGAGTACTGGTCGGCTTCGACACGGAACATGTAGATGCCGGAGGCCACTTCCTCGCCCATCGAATTCTTGAGGTCCCAGCGCGCGAAATCGCGAAGGGGATCGTTGTGCTCGAAGTCGGCGACGAGATCACCGGCCACGGTGTAGATGCGGATCCGCGCGCGCGGCGGAAGGTTGATGAAGTGGAGCTCCTTGCCCTGCGCGTCCCACGCCTCGCTCGCGCGGTAGGGGTTCGGCACCGCGACCACTTTGAGCGGGTTCGGGGCGGGACCCGACGTGGGCTCGACCGGGGCCGGCGTCATGTTGGCGAGCACGTTGTTGAGATTGGGGCAGCTTCCGGGGTCGCCCAGCGTCCCGCAGCGCTCGAAGTTGTCGAGCGTGTCCGGGACGAACAGCTCCTCGTAGTTGTTCTCGTTGCGGTTCAGCGATTCGTACGTCACCGAGTACCAGGTGCGGAAACCGTCATGCGGTCCGGGCGGCGCCACCAGCCGGTAGACCGAGTCGCCGATCGACAGGCAGCGCCCGACGTTGTCCCTGCGCCGGCACTGCTTCTCGAAATGCCCGTTCGAATCCGGATCGATGAACGTCACCACGCTGTCGTTCGCCAGCTCGCTGCCGCAGTAGAAATTCGGCGTGGTGCCGCCGTTGGAAGTGTCGGCAAACGAAAAACGCCAGAGCCGCTCGTCCCCGAGCTGCCTCGAGAACCGGCGGATGAGCACCTTCTTCGTGGTGTCGGTCGAATTGGTGAACCGCCAGATGCGATAGCCGCCGAAGTCCGGCCGCACTTCGGCCTTCCGGTCGCGCCAGAACCGGACCGTGATCGTGCGCGGCTGCACGCGGACGCTGTCCGGCACGTGACCTGGCTCCTGGTGCAGCGGTTCCGAGAAAAGGCCCGAGCACTTGCGGGGCACCAGCACGGTGCTGTCCTGGTAGGCCCCCGGGAATGCGCACACCGGGATCCTGGGAAACGCGGGGTGCGCGGCGCCGGGCTCGTGGAACTCGCAGCCCGGGGTGTTTCCAATCTGGCCCCAGGAGGGGGCCACGCCCGCGCCGGCCACGAGGGCCAGCGCGGGAATGACGATGCCGAGGATGAACCGCCCGAAACGAATCATGCCCTAGTCCCTCTGGGACCGGCGGGCCCGTTGATCCGGCGTGGCGACCGGCCGCGGAGGCTGATAGCGGGTCGGTACCGAACCCGCCTCCGGAGTCGCCTGATAGGACGCGGTTCGCACCGGCGCGGGGAGCGGCGGGCTCTTCGGCAGACCCCACAGGTTCTGGAGGACGAAGTCCACGAGCCCCTGGCCCTGGGTGCGCTTGAACGACCAGAACGGGAACCCGCTGAAGATGAACTGATCATAGGCCGGAGCGGGCCCGTGGTAGTAGGTCATCGGGACGTGCTGGGCCGACTTGAAGAGCTGACCCCCGGTCGCCCGGTAGAGGGTGTCCAGTGTGGATTCCTCCCTCACGCTGTCGGGGTGGCTGTTCGTGTCCTCCAGGATCTGGTTCCCCACCTGCAGGAACTCCACGAAGATCGTGCTCTGGTAGAAGCTGCTTTGTGAGCGCGTCGGAGCCTCCACGAGAATCGGATCATCGGTCCGTGACTTCAACTCGAGTCGCGCCGGCGGGAACCCGTAGGGCGGCGGCCCCACCCCCGCGGAGTCGTAGCGTCCCGCGGCCTTGAAGATGGCTACCGTCGCGTTGGTGGTGCGGTACTCGCTCTGCCAGTGCGCGAGGTCGTACATGAACCTTCCGGGCTGCAGCTCACCACGGCCGGTGATCGAGGACATGGTTATGGTCGGCTGGTCGTTGGTCCGATCGTTGAAGCTGATCCCCGCCGCGTACCCGGCGCCGCCGCCGGCGAGCCACACCTTGCCGCCCTGCTTCACGAAGGTGGCGAGCGTGTTCACGCGGTTGGGTGCCGACATGTAGCGAAGCGAGGTGCCGGGCTTGATGAGGTCGGTGCCCTGGAGGTACGTCGCTCCGAGACCGTCCACCAGCCAGACGATGTGCTGGTACTGACCGAGCGTCTTGAGCCGGACCGACAGGTCGAGCTTGTTGGTGCGCGTTCCGATGGTGTCGAAATCGTACCCGGCGAACAGGCCCGGCCTGGTTATGGGAGGCGGACTGATCGTCCCCTGGCAGCGCCAGTCCACGTTTCCACGCGCGTAGAGGAAGGTGTCCAGCTCGGACGCCACCGGCCACGGTCCGACCGCCGCCGAGGGACACGTCCGGTTGGGCAGAATCTTGTCCGGCTCGAGGCGCGTGTCGTCCACGATGAGGAGCGGACGCGCGAAGGACGCCGCGACGGTCTCGAAGCGCAGGATGCCGAGGCTCTTCAGGCCGTTGTTGTCCTGGGCTTCGATGTAGAAGAAGTGCTCCTCGCCGCCCGGGAACGGACCCACCGTGGCGCTCGTGGTGTTCAGGCTCTGAGTGCTCCAGTGCTTGAGATCGGTGGATTCGGGATTGCGCGGGTCGTCGTTGAACACGTTGTCGATGTCGAGCGTCCACCGGTAGCCGCGCATGTCGGCGCCCGGCGGGGGCTCGGCGAACCAGTTGACGGTCAATGGAACCCCGGCGGGGATCTCGATGAAGACTTCCGCCTGCTCGCAGGCGCAGAAGCCGCCCGTTGGATACGTGTAGTTGAAGTACTCGTTGAACATCGTGATCTTGGGACCGAGCGTGGACGCGAACCCGACCCGCATCTTCAGCATGTTCGTGGTGAGGCTCCAGAAAGAGGAGTAGGCGCCGGCCTCATCGAATCCGATCACGATGAAGAGATAGTCCTGTCCGGGGGTGAGGTTGGTGTACTGAACCTGCGTGGTCTCGGCCGATGTCGAGTCCCATCCGGCCCATGGACCGAGTGGGTGCCTCTCGTAGTAGACGCGGCACGAGTCGGGCAGCTCGAGCGCGAGGTCCTTCGGGAACTCGGTCGAGGAGCTGAGCAGGGTGTACTTGTACTTGATCGGCTTGGTCGTGAAGACGCCGTCCCGGTCCTGTCCGGTCCATGAGATACGCACCGAGGGAGTCACAAACGACTGGTAGTCATTGGGAATCGGATTCTGGATCTGGATTTCCGGGGCAGTGGTGAAGGACCAGAAGGTGCGGGCCTGCCACGGGCCCTTGGCCTTTTTGTTGTCCACCGCCTTGATCATGAACGTGTGCTGATCGACGCCCGTGTAGTTCTTGTTGATTTCGCGGGCCTGGGTCGACTTGAACAACAGCAGCTGCTCGTTGGCGGCCGTCTGCACCCAGCCGGTGTCCCGCGTGCCGGTCGGCAGGAACGTACGCTTGCCGTCCCCGTCCACCCAGAAGAGGCTCTCGGGAAGCACGGTATAGAGGAAGTAATCCACCCGGCCGTCGGGGTCATTGCCGTTCCAGTTGACGGTGTACGAGTAGAAGTAGTCCTGGCTGGTGTCCACCGGGGCCGAGGTCAGCCGGACCTGCGGAAGGATATTCTGCCGGGGGTTGCTCTCGAGCTTGTCGCAGCCAACGGCGCCGATACCGGCGGCCAGAAGCAACAGCGGTAACCAACGCAGGAAGCGCAAATCGGTTTTCATCTGGAGCTCCTACCCCATGCCTGGGGGTTCCCCGGTCCCGGCGTGGTGACGGCCGATGTCGCGCGAGCAGGCTCGGCCGTCGGAATGGTGATGTCGATGGTCTGCGTGATGCAGCGTCCCTCTCCCGACGTGATCTCGCAGTACGCGCAGTCGCAGAGCTGAACGACGACCTGGGCCGCGGGTCCGACGATGTAGGTCGGAACCTGGATCTGGAAGTTGGGATCGAACTGCTGCAACGGCGGCGTGGGCGCGTACGTGGTGTCGTTGCCCGCCGCGTTCTTCCCCTTGATGGTCACGGTCCACCGCAGCACTCGCGTCGCGGACGGTCCCCCCGGGGACGCCACGAAGTTCGAAGGATCCCGGTCGTATGGATCGTCATCGGACGCGATCAGGTTCAAGTTTAGCGTCCGGGTCTGGAACACGCTGCTGGGCCCGCCCGGCTGTGGCACGAACCCGGTGAGCCAGGTCTGCAGGTAGGGCGCCTTGTCCACGTAGAAGGTGATGACACGCGAGCACAAAGGATCGGGATCGAGGCCCGTGCAGTTCGTCTCGTAGAAGGCCTTGGGGTCGCGGATCCGGTTGTCGGCGGAGCCGTTGCCGTCGATCGCGCGCGTCACCAGGAAGACCTGCCCGGCCGCCCTCACGCCGAGATAGGCCCCGATGAACGGGGCCCAGTCCACCCGCGCGGTATTGAACACCGGATAGGCACCCGAAGAGGTGGGCTTGCGGGTGGGCCCGTTGGGGGTGGCGAAGGTGTAGGCCTGCTGGCTGAAGCCGACCGGCGAGCCGTTCGGCGGACCCGCCCGAACGACGTACGCGGGGCCGTTCACGAACGCGGTGTCCTGTATCCAGCTTGCGTCGTTGAAACTGACCGGCACGTCGTAGGGAGAATCGTCGTCCCGCCCGCCGCTGTGGAAGAGCACCCAGGAATTGATGTGGACAGTGTCCCCCGGTTGCCGGATGTAGATGCGCGTGCCCAGCGGGCCGGTGCCGTCCGGATCGTAAAGCTCGTAGAAGGTCTCGTACCGCGGACGGAGCGGCGGCATCGTGACCAGGCTGTCGGAGCTGAGCATCGTGCCCTGGAGCTCGGGCATCGCGCGCAGGCCGGCGTCGGTCATCGGGCTCACCTCGATGTAGCCGGTGGGGCCGAAGAGGCCCGGCGGGGGGCCGGCGAACCAGGTGTCGGGGCTGCGGTTCACGAGGAAGCGCCGGTTGGTTTCCTTGGCGCCACCTGCCCCGTCCAGCGCCCGCAGGGTGAAGATCTTGGTGCCGATGGTCGTCACGCCGAGCCCGTAGGTCTTGCTCGTGCTCTCTGCGGGGATCTCGATGAAGGCGGCCTCGTCGAGCTTGTACTTGAAGCCCGTGACGTGTGTGCCCGCGATCACCGGCTCCGCGCGCCAGTTGAAGACCAGTTCGGAGGTCGCGGGAACCGTGTCCGGCGGGGCCGATCCCAGGTTCGCGAGGGTCGCCGAATCGCGGATCGCGATACTGCGGATCTCGGTGACCACCTGGCCCGGCGCGATCATCCGATAAAAGGGCCCCGTACCCTTCGCCTCGTAGATCACCACGTCCGGGGGATAGCGGTCCTGGGCATTGAAGATGAAGCGGGCCGGCGTGGCATCGGCTTTGCCCTTGTCGTCGACCGCGTAGATGTAGAACGCATGCTCGCGATCGGAGGCGAACTCCGAGACGTTGAAGATGAACACGCTGTCGGTCTTGCTCGTGTACTTGTAGTCGCGCGGCTTGGGCCCCGGGAGATTGGGCATCGGGAGTCCGGGCGGAGGAAGCGGCACGGTCTCGACCACCGCGAAATAGAAGCCGGAGACGGCGCCATCCCGATCGGACCCGGCCCAGTGCAGGTGGAATCGAACCGGGATCGTTCCCACCCCATCCGGCGGGAAGGCGGGGATCTTCGGCCTGCCGTTCGCGTCCTTCTCGGTGATCGTGTCCTGGGGGGCGGCGGTGATCCAGGTTTCAGGTGCAAAGTTCCGATCCGCGTTGGGTGACAAGGGGTCGCGGCACCCCAGAGCAACCAAAACGGCCAGCAGAGACAAAACGAGTCCGACCCGAAAGCGCATTCACGCCCCCCAAGACCGCCCAGTCAATGTAGGTGGGAATGCCGGGAAGCTAGCAGCCCGGTCCGGTCACCGTCAAGCCCGTCGAGCGCCGCAAATAGACCGGCGGGCGGGGCCGAAGCCCCGCCCGCCGATGGACTGCCTACCACCTGACTAGTTGAGAACGATCAGCTTCTTGGCATCCGCGAACTTGCTGTTCCGGAACTTCACCTGGGTGAAGTAGACGCCCCGGGCGACCCGCTTGCCCTGGTTGTCCATGCCGTCCCACGTCAGTGGATTGGGACCCGCCTTCATGAACCCGCTGAACAGGGTGCGCACTTCGCGGCCCGACACGTCGAACACCTTCACGTCGACGATGTCGTTCTGCGCGAGGCTGAGATTCAGCCGCGCCGTGCCCGCAACACGCACCGGGTTGTTCGCCAGGCTGAAGGCGTTGAACACCCGACCGTCATTGTTCGTCGGCGTATCAGTCGTGGTCGCCGGCGTTCCCGCGACACCGCAGATCGCCCCGAACACAACGTTTGCCGCGTTGTAGTAGTACGCGAGACGTCCACGCGACGAGATTTCGTTGCGCGAACGGAACACGTTGATGTTCCAGCCTTCAGTGAGCGCCACCCACGGCTTGGAGACGTCGAACTTCTTCACCACAGCCGCCGGCCACGAGTTCGCGGGATCCGGAGAGATGGCTTCGTAGTAAGCAGCCACCGCGGTCGTCGCGAGACCCGGGTTGTTCTCGACCACGTCCAGCGTGAACGTACAAGCGTTCCGGAGACCGTAGATGTCCTTCAGGCCCGGATCGATCTCCGAGGTCGGGAACACGTCCGCGCTGAACTTCGTGTTGCCGGAGGCGCGGAGGTAGTTCTCGTCGAGGAGATTGGCACCCAGGTAGCCCGTCAGGAATCCGCTGATCGCCGCGCTGCCGCTGAAGGCCAGCGCTTCCGCGAAGCCGTCGCCACCCGCCCAGAACCCGCGATCGCACGTCGCCGGCGAAACGCCCGTTCCCGAGAGCAGGAAGTTCTGCATCACGAGAATGTCGTTCTGAGACTTGTTGCTGAACGGTCCGTAGACTGACGAATTCAGGTCACCCGTGAACGTCAGGATGATGTCGTAGTACGTGTTCAACATGGTCTGAGTCGGGCCCTGACGCGAGATCTTGCCGTTGATCTGGGGATTCGCGCCGTCTTCCCGTGACTCACGGCTGCCGATGGAGCCCGTGCCCGTATTGAGCGACTCGGACGCCTTGACGCCGTACATGTCGAACGAGGATCCCGCCTGACCGATGTGCCGACGAACGAAGAAGGTCGGATCGTTGATATCCGCACCGGTCTCGCCGGAAGCGCTCCAACCGT
>DAIUEO010000076.1:0-1306 GCA_036845125.1 Candidatus Eiseniibacteriota bacterium
CGCCGCAGGTTCTCGAGCTCTACCGGACGATGGCCGAGCAGGCGCCGCCCGAGATGCAGATGGTCGCGCTCATGCGTCCGGCGCCGCCCGCGCCGTGGCTGCCCAAGGAATGGCACGCGAAGCCGATCGTGGCGATCCTCGTCTGCCACACTGGGAAACCCGAGGACGCCGAGAAGGCGGTCGCTCCCATCAAGGGGTTCGGCAAGCCGATCGGGGACATCCTGGTGCGGCGTCCCTATGCGCAGCTGCAGTCGCTGCTCGACGGCACGCAGCCCAAGGGCCGCCGCTACTACTGGAAGAGCGAGTACCTGTCGCGGATCGAGCCCGCGCTGTGTGAGCAGGCGATGGAGCACGCCGCGCGCATCAAGTCCCCGCATTCCGCGGTGATCTTCTTCCAGCTCGGCGGCGCTCTTGGCCGGATGGACGAGGCCCATTCACCGGTGGGCAATCGCGACGCCCGCTACGTGCTCAACCTGGCGGGCTCGTGGGAGAAGGCCGAGGACGACCGGGCGAACATCGACTGGGCGCGCGAGGGATGGAGCGCGCTCCGCAGGTTCTCGACCGGCGGCAACTACGTGAACTTCCTCACCGAAGACGAGAGCCCCGAGCGTGTCCAGGCCGCGCTCCGCGGCGCCCTGCCGCGGCTCGCCCAGATCAAGTCGCGCTGGGATCCGCAGAACGTTTTCCGCACCAACCGCAACATCACCCCCGCCTGAGGAGAGTCGGAATGCGCACGTTTTCGACGATTGTTCTGTGCATCGCACTCACCGCCGTGGCCGCGGAGGGATTTGCCGAGGTAAAAACCCGCGAATTCCAGTACCAGGCGGGAGACGTTCCCCTGCAGGGCTTCATCGCGTGGGACGATGCGGTGACCGGCAAGCGGCCCGGCGTGCTCGTGGTCCACGAGTGGTGGGGACACAACGAGCATGCGCGGAACTCGGCGCGCAAGCTCGCGCAGGCCGGCTACGTCGGCTTTGCCCTCGACATGTTCGGGAAGGGCAAGGTGACGACCCATCCCGCCGATGCGCAGGGGTTCATGGCCGAAGCCGCCAAGGATCCGGCGGCGCTCACCGCGCGTTTCGACGCGGCGCTCGCGCTGCTCAAGCAGGATCCCAACGTGGATCCGAGCCGGATCGCGGCGATCGGCTATTGCTTCGGCGGCGGAGTGGCCCTGGCCATGGCGCGCGCCGGCGAGGACCTGGACGCCGTCGTCACCTTCCACGGGGCGCTCGCGACCACCAATCCGGCGAAGAAGGGCCAGGTGAAGCCGCGGATCCTGGTGCTCACCGGCGGCGCCGATCCGATG
>DAIUEO010000076.1:1316-7832 GCA_036845125.1 Candidatus Eiseniibacteriota bacterium
GCGCGCAACAGGCGCAGGCGCAGAACCAGGCCATGGTGGACCAGTTCAAGAAGGAGATGAAGAACGCCGGCGTGAAGTACGAGGTCGTGGTGTACCCCGGCGCCAAGCACAGCTTCACGAATCCGGCTGCCGACCAGGCGGGCCTGGAGGCGCTCGCCTACAACGCCGACGCCGACCGCAAGTCGTGGGCGAAGGCGATGGAGTTCCTGAAGAAGACGCTCTAGCGGCCTGACGGAGCAGCCGCCGCGAAGCTGGGCTGAGCCGGCGAAGGGCAACCGCTCGTTGCGAAACACCGACGGTTACTGCACCAACACCAGACGGTGGGTCCTCGTGGTTCCCATCGCCGTGAAGCGCAGGAGGTAGACGCCGTTTCGTGCCGGGACTCCGCGCGAGTCCCGCCCTGACCAGGAAGCCGTGTGCCACCCCGCCTCCTGTCTCCCCCGTGCGATCGTCGTCACGAGCCGGCCCTGGATGTCGTAGACCGCCAGCTCCGCATGCGTCTCGGATGGGACGGAGTATCGAAGGCGGGTCGGCCCGCATGATGGATTGGGTGCCGGCAGGTCGAACGCGAGCGGCGGTGATGTCGCCCCCATTGTCACATCGACGGTCGACGGCTCAACGAGCGCCAGTCGCTGGTTGGCAGTGACGTTGGCCATTGCTTGCACCGCGCCCGAGGGCCAGCGAACGATCAGCGAATCGGCCTTTGCCGCCGGCCCCAGGCCGAACTCCACCGTCAGCGAGTTCTGAGAGAAGTACCCCGAACCTCCCGACACCTCCTGGATCTGGCGCACGGTCCCCGCGAGGAGCACGACCCGGGCCCCGATGGCCGAGCGGTTGGAAACTCTTCCGGCCAGGTCGACGTGCAGCCAATGGGCCCCGCTCGAAAGATCGTTGCGAAGCAGCTTGTTCGCCGAGCCATCGTTCACCAGGTAAAGGTCGAGATCTCCGTCGCCGTCGTGGTCGGCCCAGGCTACGCCGGTTCCGTTGCCCGTGTCCCCGAGCGGTCCGCTGGTGATCGCCACGAATACGCCGGCCCCGTCGTTTCTGAGCAGCCGGTTCGTACCGCCGTAGTTGGCGAGGTAGAGATCGAGGTCCCCGTCGTTGTCGTAGTCGGCCCAGGCCACGCCCGTCCCGTTCCCGGTATCCCCGAGCGGGCCGGCGGTGAGTGCGGTGAACGCGCCTCCTCCATCGTTCCTCATCAGCTTGTTGGCCATGCCGTAGTTGGCCACATAGAGGTCGAGGTCTCCGTCCCGGTCGAAATCCCCCCACGCGGCGCCCTGACCCGGTCCCGAGTCCTCGACGACGAGGCTGCTCACCTTCGTGAACACGCCGCTTCCGTCATTTCTCAGGAGCCGGTTGGGCCCGTCATTCGTGACATACAAGTCCGGATCACCATCGTTGTCGTAGTCCCCCCATGTGGCGGCGACGCCCCAACCGGTGTCTCCCACAGGGCCCGTGGTCGCATCCGCAAATCCGGAGACCCCATCGTTGCGCAGCAGTCGGTTCGCCGTGCCGTAGTTCACGACATAGAGGTCGAGGTCGCCGTCACGATCGTAGTCGACCCACGAGGCGCCCTGTCCGGGACCAGTGGCACCGAGCGGCCCCGCGGTGACGTCGGTGAATCCTCCGGCGCCATCGTTCCGGAACAGGCGATTCGCGGCCAGGTAGTTCACGAGATAGAGATCGGGATCTCCGTCGTTGTCGTAGTCCCCCCACACCGCGGCACTGCCGTTGTCGGCGTTGTCGAGCGGAGGAGCGGTCACGTCGGAGAAGTTCCCCGCACCATTGTTTCGAACGAGCAGGTTGGGGCCATCGTTGCTGATGTAGAGATCCGGATCCCCGTCTCCGTCGAAATCCCCCCAGGCCACACCGAACCCACTCGCGTTGTTGCCGAGCGGGGATCCGGTGAGGGCAGTGAATTGGGCCAGGCTGACACCCGGCGCGGCCATGAAAGACGTCAATGCCACTGTGGCGATCACGGCCCCGGGAAACCACTGGATGGAACGCATGGCAATCGCCCTTTCGAAGCGGACGGGGCACGCGAACGCATGCCCCGTCCAGCGGGGAGACTGGCGCCTCCCCGTGCCCCGTGACCTACGGTGTCACGGACAGCTTGCGCGTGGTCGACACGCCGTCCGCCCGCAGGGTGATGAAGTACATGCCCGGGATCAGGGTGCGGCCGGCGTCGTCCCGGCCGTCCCAGACCACGGTGTGCCCGCCGCTGCCAAACGTGGTGTTCGCGAGCTGGCGCAGCCGCTGTCCGGTCACGCTGTAGATGTCGAGTTCCACCGTTGCTGGCGCGCGCAGCGAGAAGCTGAACGTGGCGCCCGAAGCGGTCGGGTTCGGCTGCGGTGCCCACAGCCGAGGCCTCGCCTCGTCCGCTGCACCAACCGTTCGACCCGCCACCGGCTGCGCCGGTGCAGCGGGATTGACGAGGTGGTACGGCCGCATCATGTCGTTCTCCTCGTGCTCCAGAATGTGGCAGTGCCACACGTACCCCGGTTCCGCCGTCGCATCGAATGAGTAGGACGGAGACTCATCCTGAGGTGCGAACCTCACGAGAATCCGCGTCACTTCTCCCGGGTTCATCCGGTAGGTGTCCTTCCACCCGCGCTCGTTGGCTGGCGCGGGGACGGGTTTGCCTTTGACGTAGGGCCCGACGTCGACCGGGACGTATGCGTCGGTCGGAAGCTCGGGGTTGGCCATCTCGAACGCGCCCTCATATTTCTTCACGTTCACCTTCTGGCGGTTGAGAAGCTGGAACTGCACCAGATGAATATGGATGGGATGGGTGTCAGCGGTCATGTTCACGACTTCCCACATCTCCGTGGAACCGAGCATTGGGTATTCGGTCGCAGGAACGTCGTGAAACGGCATGCCGTTGAGCAGAGCGCCGGTGGGCTCGCCATCGTCCGTGACTTCGTTCAGCGTCATCACCCTCGTCATTGAGGGGCTGCCGAGACGATTCACTGTGGTGAGGTACGGCGGGATCACGCTGTTGTCCGGAGCGGTCAACGGCACCACCCGGAACAGCATGATCTGACCGGTGGTCTGCGGATCAGCCGCCGCCCCGTTGGGGAACGGCGCCTTGGCGGTGTTGCGGAGAACCAGTTCGGCGCCCGGAGCGTACGCAGAGAAGTCGACGATGATCTCGGCGCGTTCACCGGGTGCTATGACGAGGCGTGGCGATTCCGGATTCATCGGATCGTTCAGCAGCACCGGCTCGGCGAGATAGCCGCCGTCAGTCGCGATCTGATGGAACGCCGGTCCGGGAGCACCGGTTGCGCGATCGGCCAGAGTCAGGCTGTAGAAGCGCGCGTTCGAACCTTCCAGGATCCGGAAGCGGTACTTGCGAGGCTCGACGTTCAAGTACGGCCACACCTTCCCGTTGACGAGGATCACGTCACCGAAGAACTCGGGGATCCAGATGGGATGAATGTCGGTGATTCCCACGTTGGGGTACCAGAGCTGGCCGTCGACGGTGAACATGCGGTCCTGGATGGCGAGACCGATGTCGTAGGGGCCGCTCGGAAGCCCGGCCGGCTCGTTCCCGGGATCGGTAATGACGTAGAACCCCGCGAGACCGGCGTAGACGTTGTGCCGCGTATAACCAAAAGCATGATCGTGGTACCAGATGGTCGAGGCCAGCTGATCGTTGGCGTAGGTGTAGACCTCCTTCTTCCAGTCGTGCCCCTTCTCGGCGAAGTCCTTCGTGAACCACGTCATGGGACCGCCGTCGCTCTGGGGCTCGACCTCGGCGCCGTGCACGTGGGTTGTGATCGGCACGCCGGTGGTCGTGTGCGCCTTCGGGATCGTCGGGTCGATGGCGTAGTCGAGGATGTGCGGCCCGGTGAGGTTGTTGGTCCATCGGATCGAGATGGGAACGCCCTTCTGGGCCACGATGGTCGCGCCCGGATAGCTGGCGGTCGCCTGAGACGTGCCGTATCCGTACAGGGTCGTGGGAGGAAGCTGGCTGTGCAGCTGCTGCTGAATCTGCCAGACCCCGATCTCGTAGTAGTTGGGGCCGGCCATGGGCATCGCCCCCGGAACCGGGAGCGGGTCCATGTACTTGGTCAGGGTTCTCGGATCGAGCACCTGCGAGAACGCCTGCCCCGCGACCAGCAGGGCAGATATCGCAAGTGCCGTGCGGATGACGAAGCTGCGTGAACTCATCGAACACCTCCTCGACGAGCGTTGAAGTGGCTCGTCAGAACGGAAGGGCGATCGCGTGGGGGCCGCGAAACGGGTGAGGGTGGGGTTTCGTTTCAGTGGCTGAATTCGACGGGCGGCGCGGGTTGCGTCCCGTGACGGAGTCCCTCTTCGGGGTCCTGGTAGCCGGCTTCGGCGGCTATGCGGCAACTCGAGGTGGCGAGTCGCAGTCGTTCGTGCATCGCGCATGCCACGGTGCGGCATGCGGCCAACCGCTTACGCACCTTCATCCGGACGCTCGGGGAAGATCGCCCGCGGGAAAACGGGCCTGCCATCCTGGCGGTCAGGGAGCAGGAAATGTCAGTAGCTCCTCTCCGTGACCCCTAGATTGGCAGCATGGCTGACGGCCGCAGGCGACAGCGAGCGGTAGCCATCGCGGTAGCGGGCGATCAAGCACGAACCACAATCGGCCGAGAATCACCGGGCGCATGGTGCACGTCATCATCTGGATCTCAGCGGCGGTCTTCGGGGCCGCCTGGTGGGCCGTGTCGGTCGCGCTCGGTGCCCGCGCCTACGGGGTGCTCGGAGCCCACCCGCTCGCCGGCGTGGCGGCCGGAGCGTGCACCGGACTGATCGTGGCGGCGATCTCGATCCCCATATACCGGCGCACCGGGGCGCGCAGCCTCTACTGGTACTCGCCGTTCAGCGTCTACCTGTCGATCGCGGTCTACGGGTTGATCCTGTTCGCGCTCCGGTCACTCGCGAACGACTTCCACCCCGCTCAGAACCGGTGGGCGGCGGGCCTCGAAGCGATCGCCGGGATGTGGTGGGGCGTCACGATGCTGCTCCCGATCGCGGTGGTCGTCCACATGCTCGCCTATGCGAACCACCGACTCCTGCGCCGGATGGTGATTCCGAACGCCACCGTCGTTCCGCGGCACGACGCATCGCGGGCATCAGCAGCAGGCGGATCGGAATGATCCCGAAGTGGGCCCACCGCCAGTAGGCGAGCAATCGGCTGCGCGCCTCGGCGTCGGTGGCCACCGCGCGGGTCTCGTGCGAGAAGCGGGTCGTTGCGGAACCGGTGCTCTCGGTTTCGAGCGTCCAGGCGATCTTGACCCAGCCGGGCTCGTGGTAGGCGGCGAATTCGCGTGCCGGGATCGGAGTGAATCCGACGTCGGCGAGCCGGGGGCGGCACACGGCACCGCAGGCAATCAGGCGCCCGGGCTCATCCACGAGCTTCCCCCAGCCCAGCCGGCGCACGAACGGTGACGTGGAAGCGCTCGCGGAAGTCCGGGCCCGGGATGAAGGCGTCGAGCGGTGATGTCACCGCGCGCGACGTGAACGCACCCCGCGCTGGAGTTTCGCCCGCATGGCGGCCGGAAGCGGACGGCAGGCGCAGTGCTTCTGGTGCTCGAGATGCCACGCGAGCCTCTGCCCGGGGGTCGCGTTGCGCGGCATGCGGTGCTTCGCGTGCCATTCGGCATTGAGCTTCGGCACGGATTTCGTACGCCGTTTTCGGGCCGTCATCGGCGCGCCTCCTCCGGCCCGGGCGATATCTGGCTCCTCTTGGGCCTCATCCAGCCTCGCCGTTCCGGATGGAGCGCCAGTCTCGCCGCGGGCCCATGGTATCCGGCATTCTCCCCGGTGAACCGGCTCTCGATCATGAAGCCTTCACTCACATAGAGTCGGAGCGCGGCGTCGTTGTTGCCGCACGCCTGCGTCCAGGCATCTTCGTCCAATCGAGCGAGGCAGTGCCGCAGGAGCGCCCGGCCGATTCCGCGGCGGTAATGCGCGGGATCCACGTAGAGCCAGGCGAGGTACGGGTCGTCGATGCCCGCGAACCCGACGACCTGGTCGCCCTGCTCAGCGACGAACATGACGCAGGCGCTGACGTACCGGCCTTCAGGATCCTCCGCCAGCGGTATGAATGCGCGCGCATCGTACGATCCACGCAGCTCGTCGGGCCGGGAGCGATCGTGCACACGACAAATGGCCGGCCAATCCTCGGGCCGATAGTCGCGGATGATGGCGTTCATGGGCGCCAGCATAGCCAGCAAGAAGCCCCCGCAACAGAACGTTGCGGGGGCTCTCGAACGCTGGCTCCTCGGGTAGGATTCGAACCTACAACCCTCCGGTTAACAGCCGGATGCTCTGCCGTTGAGCTACCGAGGAACGATCTCTTCAGCGGGTCCGGGCGGTCCCGCGAGGCGGCAGGTTGGAAACAAGGCGAGGGAGTCTACCGACCGCGCTTCGAGGCGGTCAAGCGATGCCGAGCTCCGATCCCGGGCCACCGGCCCGCGCCCGGACGCCCGCGGCCCGCAGTTCCTCCGCGGCCGCGATCTCGATCGTCCCGCGCCCGCCGCG
>DAIUEO010000076.1:7842-17431 GCA_036845125.1 Candidatus Eiseniibacteriota bacterium
TAACAGCCGGATGCTCTGCCGTTGAGCTACCGAGGAATGGAAAATCTTGGGGGGGATCGGCTAGGACCCAGGCCTTCGGCCTTTGCCCGTTGGCGGGCAGGGGCCTGAAAGAGCGCCGGAGTCTACGAGCCGGGTCCGGGGACGGTCAAGGCGCGCTCGCGCAGGACTTGCGCCAGCGCAAGCTCCTTCCCGCGCTCGGCGTATCCGGGGTGGCTCTGCGCGGGGCGGTTCTCGAGGTGCCAGCGGACGACGCCCGGCAGGTACTCGGGGACGCGCGCACCAAGGAACCCGAATTCGGCCCCCGCGCGCGCCGGATCGAGCACCGACACCCAGCGCCCGCCGTAGGGGGTGAACCAGCGGTCGATGCCGGCGGCCTCGATCTCGTCCCACGACGCGTCTTCGAAGCGCGGCTCACAACCGGCCGCCTTCGCCACGCTCTCGAGGAACTCGCGCAGCGAAATGAAGTCGGGCTGGCAGAGGTTGTATACCGCCTCGCGGAGCTGAAGGCCGTTCACGAGCCGGAGCACCGCGCCCGCCACGTCGGCCGCGTGAATGAACCTCAGGATGCGGCGGCCGCCATCCGGCAGCACGATGGGCCCGCCGTCGAGCATCCGCTCGAGATACCCCCAGAGTCTCAGGCTCGTATCGTGTGTTCCGACCACCACCGGAATGCGGAAGATGGTGGCGCGCACGCCGTGGGTGGCGCGCAGCGAGAGCAGCGCCCGCTCCGCGCGCCGCTTGCCGACCCCGTACACCCAGTTCGCGTGATTCGAGGTGCCGGGCTCGGGTTCGGGCATGACCGCGGCTTCGCTGTCCTCCTCGCGGTAGGGCATGTGGGTGTTGCCGGTCACGAGGTACACCTGTCCGGTCGAGATCATGAGGCACGGGCCGGTGACCGCGTAGGGAACCAGCATCAGGTTCTCGATGTCGGGAGCGTCGTAGGCGGAGAGGTCGACCGTGAAGGCGAAGCGCCGGCCGGAAATCGCGCGGGCCATGCCCTCGACGTCGCGGCGGTCGGCCACGATCAGCTCGGCGCCCGTCGGAGCCGTTCGCCCGCCACGCGCGAGCACGGCCACCGGGCGGCCGGCCTCGAGCAGCGCCCGGACAACGTGGCCGCCGATGAAGCCCGTTCCGCCGAGCACCAGAACGCGGTCTTCCCCGCCGAATGCCGTTCCGCGCAGACCGCCCTCGGTGGCGTCCGCGGTCACGGCTTCACCTTCAGGTTCTTCTGCAGGAAGGAAAGCGTCCGCGCCCAGGCCTGGCGCGCGGCATCCGGGTGGTAGCTCTCGGCACCTTCATTCATGAATCCGTGCCCGGCCCCGGAATACACGAACACCTCGTGCACACGGCCGGCCCTCGTGAGCTCGGCATCGAGCGCCGTCACCTGTGCGAGGTCGATCGCCTCGTCCTTCTCGCCGAAATGGCACTGGAGCGGCGCGGTGAGCGTCCCCAGCTTGCCGGGCCCTCCTTCGGGCGAACCGTAGAATACGACAACCGCCGCCACGTCCGGGCGCCCCGAGGCGAAGGCACGAGCGAGAATCCCGCCGGCATTGAATCCCACGACCCCGACCCGGCTCTTCGCTGTGCGCTTCTCGCCGTGCAGCCAGGCGATGGCGGCGCCGAGCTCTGCAATCGCGCGCTTCGGGTCGAGCGAGGTGGCCAGCGCGCGCGCGCCGTCGGCGTCCTCCGCGACCTGGCCGTGATAGAGGTCGGGAACGATCGTCACGTACCCCTGACGCGCGAAACGCCGCGCCATGTCGCGGATCCCGGCGTTCATGCCCCACGACTCGTGCACCAGCACCAGCCCCGACGCCGGCCCGCTGCCGCCGGGCCAGGCGACGAACGCGCCCGTGCTCTGGGGTCCGGCGCGGAGCGTGACATGGGAAGTGTCGGCGGGCGGAGCGGAGCCCGCCGCTGCCGCGGGCCGGGCAACGGCGCCCGCCAGTACGGCCGCGATCATCAGGCGCGGGATCTGCCTCACGAGGCCTCCTTCATTGGGCCGAAGAGCGTAACCCCGCGCGCGGGTCGCGGAAAGCCGGGGCCGGAGCGTTTGTGGGACTCTTCAGGCGGCCGCGGCCTCGTCCTCGACGTCACCGTTCCGCCGGGCCAGCTCGCGACGAACGGCCGCCAGCTCGAGGCGGGTGACCCGGAGCTCCTCTTCCAGGGCGCGCACGCGTGCCGCGCGCCCGGTCACCTGGAATCCGGCCTGGATCCGTTGCAGCACCTCGGCGTGATCGCAGGGCTTCACGATGTAGTCGTCGACCCCGGCCGCCAGGGCGCGGGCGCGGTCTTCCGGTTCGCTGCGCGCGGACACGAGGAGGAAGTATGGGGCTTCCTCGCCGAGACCGGTCTTGATCGCCTGGCACAGCTCGAGGCCGTCCACGTACGGCATCATCCAGTCCGACAGCACGACCTCGGGCTCGAACGACACGATGGCCTTCATGCCTTCGCGTCCGTCGGCCGCCACCGCCACCTTCCAGCCGTTCACCTCCAGCAGCTTCTGGTAGATGCTTCGCAGAACCGGGTCGTCGTCGACCACGAGAACGCGCGACTCCGACGCGGGCTTCATGCCGCCTTCCTCATCATGCGCTTGACCTGGTTCACGAAGGTGCCGTGATCCATGATCGGCTTCGAGACGTAGTCGCGCGCGCCGCTGTCCCCGAGCAGCGACTCGGCGTCCCCGCGCATCGCGTGCGCGGTGGCGAGCATCACCGGGACCTGCGCGGTGGTCGGATCGTTTCGGATCATCTGGCAGAGCTCGACACCGTTGACCGGCTTTCCCTCCCACCGGGAATGTGCGAGCGACACGTCCATGATCACGAGATCGATCGTGCCGCCGCGGCACAGCTCGAAGATCTCCTCGGGGGACTCGCTGACCACGACCTCGAACCCCGCGCGCTTTTCCAGGATCATCCGGAAGAGCAGCGCATTGGTCGGATCGTCCTCGACCACCAGAATCCGGCTCATGCCGCCTCCTCGGCTTCGTTCTTGCCGGTGCCGGCACTGCCGGCCTCCGGCTCCACCTCGCCGCGCGCCACGACCTGGAGATGCCAGTCGATGATGTGCGGCAGGATCAGGGGGTTCTCGTGCATCGCGGACTTGGACAGCACGTCCAGCACGGGACCATCTTCGAGCAGCGCTCGTTCTTCATCCGTGCGACCCTCGGGATAATTGGTCAGCACCAGCACCGGCAACGAGGGATCCCCGTCCGGGCTGCTCAGCTCGCGAAGCACGTCGTAACCGCTCACCACCGGCATCATGAGATCGAGCAGCAGCAGGTCGAAGCCACTCGGCTGGACGCGCAGGATGTGCAGGCATTCCTCGCCGTTGTTCGCGACCTCGAGTACGAAACGCTCCTCGGGAAGAGCCTTCCGGACGTAGGCCACGACCGTGGGGTCGTCCTCCGCCATGAGGATCCGCACCGGGCGCAGCGAGCGCTGGCCCAGGAGGGATTCCATCGTGGCGATCAGGCGCGGACCCTCGATGGGCTTTACGAGGTGCGACGGCGGACGGGTGAACGAGTTGGAGCGCATCCGCTCTTTCACTTCGTCTTCGAAGCCGGTGATGAAGAGAACCGGGATGTGGCGGGTTCGAAGGTCGGAGGCCATCCGCTCCGCGAGGTCCCAGCCGGTGCGGACGCTCGCCCCCTCGACGCTGCTGAGGGCGTAGTCGAGCAGGACGATCGCGGGATTGAGCCGTCGCGCCAGCATCCAGCCGGCCTCCGCGTGGCGCGCTTCCACCGTGCGGTAACCGTGGTCCTGGAGAAGTGCCTGCACGTACGAGCGGAACGAAGGGTCGTCCTCGACAATCAGAGCCAGCGAGCCGCCGGCCGGTCCGCGGATCTGCTCCTCGGGTCGGCCCTCGACCGGGGACGCCATCTCCTCGCCGGTCCACAGCGGGAGCGAGAAGTACATGCGCGTGCCGTGCCCCTCGCCCTCGCTCTCGACCCCGATGACGCCGCCCATCAGCTCGATCAGGCTCTTGCAGATCGCGAGGCCGAGGCCGGTGCCGCCGAAACGCCGCGTCGTGCTGCCATCCCCCTGCATGAACTTCTCGAAGATCACCGCCTGGCGGTCGCGCGGAATCCCGATTCCCGTGTCCACCACTTCGAACATGCTGTAGCCCAGATCGCGGCGCTCGATGACCCGCACGATCACCCGGCCCTCGGCGGTGAACTTCACGCTGTTTCCGACGAGGTTGATCAGCACCTGCTTGACCTTCCGGAAATCGCCCCGCACGTTGCGGCCGGGCGCGGTCGGCGGCTCGAACACGAGCGAGAGTCCCTTCTGAGCGGCCTGGACATGGGTCACCGTCTGCACTTCCTCGAAGAGCAGGCGCGGATCGACTTCCTGGATCTCGAGCGTCATCTTGCCGGCTTCGATCTTGGCGATGTCGAGCACGTCGTTGATGAGCCCGAGCAGGTGGCGCGAGCACTGGAGCGCCTGCCTCAGGAACTCGTGCTCCTCTTCAGGATTGCGGCACATGCCGTCGAGGACGAGCTGGAGGAAGCCGATCATGCCGTTCAGCGGCGTGCGGAGCTCGTGGGAGGTGTTGGCCAGGAACTCGCTCTTGAGGCGCGACGCCGCTTCCAGCTCGGCGTTCAGCTCCGCGAGCCGGCGGTTGCTCGCCTCGAGCCCTTCCGCGAACGCGCGGATCCGGTGCTCGGCGGCGACGCGCTCGCTGACGTCGCGGACAATCGCGGTGTAGCGGGTCGCCGTCCCCTCTCCGACCACCGAGATCGAGACCTCGACCGGGACGCCCGGGCCATCGAGCGCGCGGGCTTCGGCGCTCGACACGCGGCCGGGCTGGGGAAGCCGGCCGCGCGCCGGGCCCGGCAGCCGGATCAGCTCGGCGAAGGAGCGCTGGCGCAGCTCCTCGACGGACATCCGGAACAGGCGCTCGGCGCCGCGGTTCGCGCTCTGCACGCGGCCCGAGTAGTCATACGTGAGAATGGCATCGAAAGCGCTGTCGAACACCGACTGGATGTGACCCGCATGACGCTGGGCGACCTCGAGGTCGTGGCGGGCGAGCCGCGCCGAGAACTCGTGCTTCCAGAGGTAATGGCCGGCGACCGCGAACAGCGCGATCGCGAGGTCGAGGAGCAGGAGCCCCCAGAACGGATTCCGCGATCCTGCGGTCAGGCTGCGGCCGGTCGCCTGCGACACGATGGAGCAGCCGAGGTCCGGCACCTGGCGCGAAAGGCTCCAGATCACCTCTCCCGTTCGACTACGCGCCTTCATCCGGGTTTCGACGCCGGAGGCGGCGGGCACCGCGATCTGCATGGGCCCGGTGGCAGCCACGATGCGGGTGCCGGCACGGACCGTCGAGCTGGGCGGGCGGGTGAGGATGACCGTCTCCTCGCCGTCGCGCGTGACCAGGTAGGAGCCGGATTCGGCGCCGAAAGCCGGCCAGTTGAGAAGGCGCGGCCGGAACAGCGGATCGGGATCGGCGAACACGATGCCGACCACCGAGCGCCACGGCGGGTCGACGATCGGAAGGATGACGACGATCACCGGGCCTTCCCGGCCCGGGCGCACGGACATCACCGGCTCTCCGCTGCGCAACGCCTCCTGGATCATGTCGGGCGGAACGTCGACGGCGGCCCGGATGGTGTCGCGCCGGGCTTTCGCGATGAGCGCGCCCTTCGCGTCGCGGATCTCGAAGTCCTTCCAGCGGAAGGCCGTGGTCGCCTGGGTCAGGTGGAGCTGCGAGCGGCGGCCGCGGCGCTCGAGGGCTTCCCGCGCCACGAACTCACCGGAGCGCACGAGATCGCGGAGCGGTCCGTTCAGCTCGAAGATCTTGCGGTCGGTGCCGGTCGAGAGAACATCCCAGCCGTCGCTCTCGATGCGTCCGAGCTCGTTCCGGGAGATGTAGACGTTGATGATGATGGTGGCGAGGATGACCAGCGCGGCAAAGCCGTAGGCGATCCCGCTCGAGCTCCATTTCGGGCCCGTCGCGGGACGGCGCTTCACGTCATCGGGCTTCTCGCTCCGCTCCGGAGGCGCGGTACCGGTGCTCCCCGGCCGGCCGAGGGAAACGGAGGGAGGCGTCTGCTTCGGGGAACCCTCCATAGGACAAGGTTTTCGACCCTGACGGAGGGTGACTTGAGGCGGCCCTAGGCGCTGGGCGCTTTTCCCTGTTTCTGCCAGTACCGGGGCCGCATGTTGGACTGGAGCACGCGCTTCCTCAGCCGGAGGCTGGTCGGGGTGACCTCGAGCAACTCGTCCTCGCGGATCCACTCGAGCGCCTGCTCGAGGGAGAGCCGGTGCGCCGGAAGCAGCTGCAGGCTCTCCTCGGAGGTCGAAGCCCGCATGTTGGTCAACTTCTTCTCCTTCACGATGTTGACGTCGATGTCCTCCTCGCGCGAATTCTCACCCACGATCATGCCTTCGTAGGCGCGCTCGCCGGGCTCGACGAACATCTCGCCGCGATCCTGGACGTGCTCGATGGCGTAACCGGTGATCCGGCCGGGCCGGTCGGAGACCAGCGCCCCCGTCATGCGATGGGGAATCTCGCCCGTCCACGGCTCGTGTCCGTCGAACAGATGATTGAGGAGCCCCGTGCCGCGGGTGTCGGTGAGGAACTGGCTGCGGAATCCGATCAGCCCGCGTGACGGGATGCGGAACTCGAGACGCACGCGGCCGGTGCCGTGATTCACCATGTTGGTCATGCGCCCGCGGCGCCCGCCGATCTTCTGGGTCACGATGCCGACGAAATCCTCGGGACAGTCGATGACCAGCTTCTCCATCGGCTCGTGGACCACGCCGTCCTTGCGGTGCGTGATCACTTCCGGCTTGCCCGCCGCGAGCTCGTAGCCCTCGCGCCGCATCATCTCGATCAGGATCGCCATCTGCAGCTCACCCCGTCCCGAGACCTTGAAAGCGTCTGGGGTCTCGCCCGGCTCGATGCGGATCGCCACGTTGGTCAGAATCTCCTTATCGAGGCGCTCCCGCAGATTGCGGGATGTGACGTACTTTCCCTCCTGGCCGGCGAACGGCGAGGTGTTCACCGAGAACATCATGCTCACGGTCGGCTCGTCGATCGTCACGGGCGGCAGCGGGCGCGGATCGTCGGTGTCGGTGACGGTGTCGCCGATGTGCACTACCTCGAACCCCGCCAGCGCCACGATGTCGCCGGGCCCGGCTTCGGTCACCTCCACGCGGTCGAGACCCTCGAACACGTACAGGTTGGTGACGCGCGAGCGCGTGAGGCTGCCGTCGGTGCGGGCGAGCGCGACGTCCTGCTTCGTCCGGAGGTTGCCGTTGACGATGCGGCCGATCGCGAGCCGGCCGACGAAGTCCGAGTAGGCCAGGTTCAGCACCAGCATCTGGAGCGGGATCTCGGGCTGATAGCGCGGCGCCGGGATGGTGCGGATGATCTCGTCGAACAGCGGCTTCATGCGATGGTCCTCGCCGTCCGGCGTGAGGCGGCAGATGCCGTCCCGGGCGATCGTGTAGAGCACCGGAAAGTCGAGCTGGTGCTCTTCGGCATCGAGATCGATGAAGAGATCGTAGATCTCGTTCAGGACTTCCTGCGGGCGCGCGTCCTTGCGGTCGATCTTGTTGATGATGACGATCGGCGGCAGGCCCAGCTCGAGCGCCTTGCGCAGCACGAACCGGGTCTGCGGCAGCGGCCCCTCGCTGGCGTCCACCAGCAGCATCACGCCGTCCACCATCTTGAGCGTGCGCTCCACCTCGCCGCCGAAGTCGGCGTGGCCGGGGGTGTCCACGATGTTGATCTTGGTGTCGCCGTAGCGGATGGCGGTGTTCTTGGCGAGGATCGTGATGCCCTTCTCGCGCTCGAGGTCGTTGGAGTCCATGACCCGCTCGGCGACTTCCTGGTTCTCGCGGAACACACCGCTCTGCCAGAGCAACGCGTCGACCAGCGTGGTCTTGCCGTGGTCGACGTGCGCAATGATGGCGATGTTGCGCAGGCCTTCCCGGGCGATGGAGGCGTCGGGGGCCGACGCTGCCGTCGTGCTCTCTTGCATGGACTTCCCTTCTAGGGTTGGAGCTGCCGCCTCAGGTCGTTCCAGAGGGAGGGCCGCTCGAACAGCGAATCGTACGAGTAGAGGGCGAGCGTCGGGAAGCCGAGCGCACGAGCCCCGAGAATTTTGAGTGCGGTGGTGACGGCACTGGCGTTGTACACGGCGAAGCCCGGCACCACGCGGTCATCCGCCCCCAGGTCGCGGCGGAACTCGACGAGCTGGTCCATCACCTGCTGCGTGGGAGCGGCATAGCACATCGGAAACGCGCGGTCGAGAAGTCCCGCGCGCAGCCAGGCGCGCCACGACTGCGCGTGGATGCGCTCGGCGGCCGCGCTGTCGGCGATCACGGCAGCGCTGAGCGGCAGCCCGGGACGGATGGAATCCAGCGCGGTGCGCACCCCGCTCACGATCCCGGTGATCTGATCACGATGGAATGCGGCGAGCTCCGCGCGGATCTCGGAGCGCTGCTCGGGGGGCAGGCCCTTCATGCGGTTCGGGTCGACACCCGATGCGAGAGCGAAGCGCGCGCGCGTCGTGGCGTCGAAGCCGACCGGCACGATGGGGTCCCGGATGTAGTCGAGATGGATGCCGTCCACCGGGTAGCGCTCGGCGATCTCCGACACGATGGACACGAGCCACTCCTGGACACCCGGATTCGCGGGGGCGAGGAACACGCCTTCGACGCGCAGGCGCCGGCGCTGGGAGGCGGTGAGCCGCGCCATCGAGCGGCCGTCCTCGAGGCGCGCCACCCACTCGGGATGCCGGCGCAGCACGTGGCGCGGATCGCGGGGCGGCGTCGGCGCCGACCACGCGAGCAGGCAGTTGACCCAGGCATGAACCTCGATGCCATTCTCGTGCGCACGCGCGACGAGGTATCCGAAGGGATCGTGCCGGGCGTCGAGCGGATCGGAGACGGCCGCCGGCTCGGAGCCGAGAAACGACGCGCGCGGCAGGATCGCCGACGGATAGCAGGCATCGCCCCGGCCCACCACCTGGACGAGCAGACCCCGCACGCCCATCTCGCGGGCCCGTGCGACCACGCGGTCGATCGAAGCCGCGGAGCCGAGCGAGCCGCGGAGCACCCACAGGAACTCCGCCGCCGGCGGACGGGCGGCCGCCGTGGCCTCCGACGCCGAAGCCGGGGCCGCGCCGGGAAGCGGCGCGGACGGCCCCTGCGTCAGGGCGAGCAGCATCAATGCTGTCGCGGGAAGGCTCACGTGGATCTCCAGGTGGGGAAGCCGGTAAACGAACGCGGGCGGTGAACCGCCCCGCCCGCGCACCAGACTCCCTGATGAATCGGCAGAAACGCTATCCGGTCTTGACCCCGGTTCGGGTCCGCTTCTTGGCCGGGGCCACTACGCCGCCTTCGCTGTCGCGGCCCCCGCGCTTGCCACGTCCGGGACGCTCGGATTCGCCCTCGGCCGCCGCTTCCTTCTCCTTGCGGGCGGCTTTACGGCCTTCCTTGCCGGCCGTCTTCGCCATCTCGTCGGCGAACTTCTTCATGTCCTCGACGACGCGCTCGGCACACTTGGCGTCGCCTGCCTTGCACTTGCAGACGGCGTCCGTGAACTGCTCCATCTTCCTCACCGCCTGTTCCTGACT
>DAIUEO010000077.1:0-17339 GCA_036845125.1 Candidatus Eiseniibacteriota bacterium
GGGCGGGCGGCATCGCGGGCGGAATCTCGAACGGCGCCGAGATCGTCGCGCGGGTCGCGGTGCGCCCGGCGACCAGCATCGGCAAGCCGCAGACCGCCGCGACCGCGTCGGGCGGCACCACCACCATCGAGATCGGCGGTCGCCACGATCCCTGCATCTGTCCGCGCGTCGTGCCGGTCGCGGAGAGCATGCTCGCGATCGTGCTCGCCGACGCCTGGCTCCGGCAGCGCGCCCTGCGCGGCCGGGACCGCTAGGAGCGCCATGCTGGTGATGCTCGCCCGCGGCGCGAGCGAAGCCGCGGTGCAGGACCTCGTCACGCGGCTGCGCATGCTGGGCTTGAGCGTCCACCGCGTCGACCACGAAGGCCGCGTGCGGCTGGCCGCGGTGGGGGATGCCGCGGGCGTCGACTGGAGCGAGATCACGCGTCGCGCGGACGTCGAGTCGGCCACGCCGCTGCCCCATGCGTTCAAGCTCGCCAGCCGCGCGTTCAGCCCGGCGACCACGGTGATTCCGGTCGGCCGCTGCGAGATCGGCGGCGTTCAGCTCGCGGTGATGGCGGGACCGTGCTCCGTGGAAGGCGAGGAGCAGACCTTCACGATCGCCGAGTCGGTCGCCAAAGCCGGCGCCACCATCCTGCGGGGCGGCGCGTACAAGCCGCGCACGTCGCCCTATTCCTTCCAGGGGCTGGGGGAGCAGGGACTGAAGATCCTCCGCCGTGCCGCCGATGCGAACCGGCTCGCGGTGGTGAGCGAGGTGATGGACACCCAGCAGGTGTCGCTCGTCGCCCGCTACGCCGACATCCTCCAGATCGGCGCCCGCAACATGCAGAACTACGCGCTGCTGCGCGAGGTCGGCCAGGTCGAGAAGCCGGTGCTGCTCAAGCGTGGGCTGGCCGCGACCATCGAGGAGTGGCTGATGAGCGCCGAGCACGTGCTGTCCCAGGGCAACACGCAGGTGATCCTGTGCGAGCGCGGCATCCGCACCTTCGAGACGTGGACGCGCAACACCCTCGACCTGAGCGCAATCCCGGTGGTGCAGGAGCGCTCGCACCTGCCGGTGATCGTGGACCCCTCGCACGGCACCGGGATCCGCGACAAGGTGGCGCCGATGGCGCGCGCCGCGATCGCCGCCGGAGCCGACGGCCTCATGATCGAGGTCCACCACGACCCCGACCACGCGCTCTCGGACGGCCCCCAGTCCCTCTACCCGGGCCAGTTCGACGACCTGATGCAGCAGATCCGCACCATCGCCGGAGTGGTAGGGCGCCGGGTCTGAGGCCCGCACGGCAGGCGACCGCGGGCTCGTTGCGGGGTTTGGCGCTGTCCACGACGCGGCGCACACGGTATGCTTCTCCACCAATGCTCGTGCCCTCATCGCTGCGCCGGGTGGCGTTCCCCTGGTCGCTGGCCGCGATGTGCCTCGTCGCGGCCGCGCCGTTCGTTCATGCCGAAGGCATCAATCTGTCCTGGAACGAGTGCGGTGTTCAGGGCGACCCGCTCCAGACCTTCGCCTGCGACTCGAACTCGGGAGTACCTTTCGAGCTCGTGGCGTCGTTCGTGCCACCGGCCGGGATCACCCAGCTCACCGGCGTCCAGGGCGACATCCGGGTCTCCGGGCTCCAGTTCCCGGACTGGTGGCGGCTCGGCACCGGGCAGTGCCGCGGCTTCTCGAGCCTCGTGAGCTCGATGAACTTCACCGCCGGCCCCACGGTGTGCGCCGACCCCTGGAACGGACTCGCGTCACCCGGGGTCAGCTACATCCTCGGGTTCTACGGTACGAACACGGCGCGCATCCGTGTCACCGGCTACATGACCACGAGCACGGTCAACGTCAACACCGAGACCGAGTACTACGCGTTCAAAGTGCTGTTCACCCGCGCGAAGAGCACCGGCGCCGGGAGCTGCGGCGGCTGCGGCGTGCCGATGTCGCTCACGTTCGAGCAGCTCCAGCTCTTCCAGGCGGCCGGCGCGAACCCGATCCTCACCGCCGCCGCGAACAGCAAGGTCGCGAACTGGCAGGGCGTCCCGGCGCCGCCCCCGGTGGTGAGCTCGTTCACGCCGGGCAGCGGCAACGCCGGCGCACCCGTCACGATCGGCGGCGCGAACTTCACCGGAGCCAGCAGTGTCCGCTTCGATACGACCGCGGCGCTGTTCACGGTGGACCACGACGGGCAGATCACCGCTGCCGTCCCGGCGCGCGCGCGTTACGGACCGATCCACGTGACTACGCCGAACGGCGCGGGCGTGAGCGCGGCGGCGTTCGAGCCGCTGCCGACCTTCCGCTACTTCGTTCCGCACCAGGCGCCGGTGGGCGAGTACGTGGCGATCGTGGGCGACAACCTGGCCGGCATCTCCGAGATCACGTTCAACGGAACGACGGCGCTCACGGTGGCGCTTCGCAGCGATACCCTGATCCAGGCCCGCGTCCCGGAAGGCGCCACGACCGGACCCATCACGCTCCGCAGCGGCGCAGCGACCACCACGTCGGCGGCGACGTTCACCGTCGGGCCGTGGCTCGAAGGCGTGTTCGATCTCGCCTGGAACGACTGCGGAGCTGCGGGCCCGCCACTGAAGACGTTCGCATGCAACACGAACACCGGCACTCCCTTCCAGTTCTACGGCTCGTTCATTCCGCCGCCCGACGTGATCCGCATGGTGGGCTTCGCCGCGACCATGCGCGTGGGCGGTGATCCGCTGCCCGACTGGTGGCGCTTCGGCCCGGGCGAGTGCCGCGATGCGGGCGCGCTGCTCGCCGACTACGACTTCACGAGCGGCCCGTTCACGTGCCGCGATCCCTGGGCGGGCAGCCGCGTCGGCTCGGTGCAGTACGACGTGGGCTACTTCGGCGCCAATACGGCGCGGCTCCTGGTCTCGGCCTTCGGACCGGCGGTTGCCGCCAACCCCGACAGCGAGTACTACGCCTTCCGCGTCACGCTCGGCCGCGCGAACACGGTGGACAATGGCAGCTGTGCGGGCTGCGCCTCGGCCGCCACGGTGACCCTCCAGAAGCTCGAGCTGTTCCAGGACGAGAATCTCTGGTTCAACCCGCCGCCGATCACCACCGCGATTCGCAACTACACGATCGAATGGCAGGGGGGTTCGGTGCCGAAACCCGAGGTGCTGAGCTTCACTCCGCCGGCCGGCCCCGCCGCGACTTCGGTGCGGATCGTGGGCGACCACTTCAATACGGCGAACGGCGTCGCATTCGGCAACAAGGTCGCGACGTTCACCGTCGAATCCGACACCGTGATCCACGCGGACGCTCCGGATTCCGTGCTCACGGGGCTCATCACCGTGACGAGCCCGACCGGCACCGGCGCGAGTCTCTCGAGCTTCGTGGGGCCCCCGATGATCGGCGCGGTCGCGCCCGGGCGCGCGCGCATCGGACAGATCGTGCACCTCACCGGCTTCAACCTGGGTGCGCCGATCGCGGTCGAGTTCGCCGGCCTGCCCGCGTCCTCTGCGCCGGTCTCATCCACCGCGCTGGATGGGGTGGTTCCGCCGGGGGCGGTCGACGGATGGCTGATTGCGACCAACGCGGCAGGCGCCGACACCGCGACCGCGATGTTCGCGATCGGCACGCCGCTCGAAGCCGGGATCAACCTCTCGTGGGACGACTGCGGTGAGGCCGGTGCGGCGCTCAAGACCTGGACGTGCGACAGCAACACCGGCCCCGCATTTTCGCTGGTGGCGTCGTTCATCCCGCCCGCCGGGATCGCGAGCTTCACCGGGGTGACCGCCGAGGTGAGGTTCGCGGCCCAGGGCGCGCTGCCCGACTGGTGGAGGCACGGCACCGGGCTCTGCCGCGGGACCGCGTCGCTCCTCGCGAGCGCTGACTTCACCGCGGGGCCGAGCACGTGCGTGGATCCCTTCGCCGGCGGAGCGGCGGGCGGCTTCACATACGATTTCTTCCCCGATCCCCATCGCGCGCGGCTCCGCGTCCAGTACGGGCTTCCCGCGCAGGACGCCGCGGCGCTGGCGGAGGCCAACGAGTACTACGCCTTCCGCGTGAACGTGACGCGCAGCAAGACGACCGGCAACGGAAGCTGTGTGGCCTGCCTCACCCCGGTGTGCATCACACTCAATGAGATGCAGCTCGTGCAGGAGAGCGATCCCGACGTGTTGCTCACGCTGCCGCTCTTCAGCAACAGCGCCTACTGGCAGAGCCAGCAGGACGCCTGTCTCACGCTGACGCCGGTCCAGGTCTCGCTGATCCGGGCCGAGGCGAAGAGCGACGGCGTCCATCTCGTCTGGGAGCTGCCGCGTGGTGATGCGGCGATGCTCCAGCGCCGCGAAGGGGAAGGGGAGTGGCGGACCGTCACGCGCCTGACCCCGGACGGCGAGCACCGGCTCGAGTACATCGATCGCGATGTTCGGGGCGGCACCTACGGATACCGCCTCGTGATCGTGGTGCAGGGCGAGGAGATCCTTGCCGGTGAAACCACCGTGTTCGTGCCGACACTCTCCCGCACGCTCGCGATCGGCGGGCTGTCGTGGAGCTCGGGGGTGATCTCCGCCTCGATCACGCTCGCGTCCGGCGAGCCGGCCACGCTCGAGATCTACGATCTCGGCGGCCGGCGCTTCGCGGCGCGCCGCCTCGAAGGGCTGCAAGCGGGCGAGCACCAGGTCGGCGTCTCCGCCGCCCTCCACCCCGGCGTGTACTTCGGCCGGATGATCCAGGGATCGGCGACGGCGAGCCGGCGTTTCGCGGTCGTTCGCTAAGGCCGCCAACAGTTTAGGCCGCAGGGCCGGGCAGTATTTTTTTCCTAACGACTCCCTGACCTCTCCGCCTACACTTCTATATACGCCGCTCCGGGCCCGCCCAGCCCGCCACCCAGTGGATGAACTTCCATGGAGGTGCCCCGTGTCCTCGGTCCGCTCCCGCCTGATCGCTTGGGTCCTTCTCGCAGCCACGCTCTCGTTCGGACCCGGCTCCGCCCGCGCCGCGGGCATCAATCTTTCCTGGGATGAGTGCGGAACCTCCGGCTCCGAGATCCAGACCTTCACATGCGATACCAACACCGGTCCGCCGTTCGCGCTCGTCGGCTCGTTCGTTCCCCCCGCCGGAATCAACAACTTCATCGGCCTTTCCGCCGAGATCCGCACCGCGGCCACCACTCTGCCCGACTGGTGGAAGCTGGGCGTTGGAGGATGTCGCTCGCCGAGCAGCATCAACGTGAGCTTCGACGGCGGCCTGTCCGTCTGTGCGGAACCATGGAGTAGCGCCCCCGCAGGCGGGCTTTTCTATGACCTCTCGTACTACGGCCCCAACACCGCGCGCATCACCATTCAGGCGGCGCTGCCCGTCGATCAGCCGGTTGCGCTTTCCGTGGACGAGAAGTTCGCGTTCCGGGTTCTGATCTCGCGGACCAACACGACGGGCGCCGGCAGCTGTGCCGGCTGCGCCATTCCGGTGCGGCTCACCCTCCAGCAGATCCAGCTCTTCCAAACCACCGCCACCGGAAACGACCCGGTCCTGACGACGCCCATCAATCGCAACATCGCCTACTGGCAGGGCACGACCGGCACGTCGCCGGACATCGTCTCGTTCGCCCCGGCGGGCGCCGTCGAGGGCGCTCCGGTCACGATCACCGGCACCGGGCTCACCGGGACCTCCGTGGTCCGCTTCGGCGGTATCGCCTCGGCACCGTCTTCGGTCACCAACACGCAGGTCGTCGCGCCCGTCCCGACCGGCGCGCACAGCGGCCTCATCGAGCTCGACACCCCGTTCGGCACCGCGGCCAGCGACAACGCCTTCATCGTCGCGCCGGTCGTCACCTACTTCGTTCCCACCCAGGCGCCCGTCGGCGCCGCGGTCCACATCAGCGGCCGCAATTTCACGGGAGCGACGTCGGTGATGTTCGGCACCGGCTCTGCCACGTTCACGGTTCAGTCGGACAACGCGATCCAGGCCACGGTCCCGGCATCTGCCACCGACGGTCCGATCACGGTGACCAGCTCCGCCGGCTCGGGCAGCCTCCCGACGTTCCGCGTCGGCCCGGCCGACGGCGCCATGAACCTGTCGTGGGATGATTGCGGCGGCGCCGGGACCAACCTCAAGACCTTCGCATGCGACGGCAATACTGGACCGGGATTCACCCTGGTGGGTTCGTTCACCCCGCCGGCTGGAGTCACACAGTTCCAGGGGATCACGTCGGACATCCGGATCGGCGGATCGTCGCTGCCGGACTGGTGGAGGCATGGCGTAGGACAGTGCCGGTTCACCAACGGGATGTCCGTGAACTTCGACTTCTCCGGACAGACCGCGTGCAGTGATCCGTGGGCGGGAACCGGAAGCGGCCTCCTGCAGCATTCGATCGAGTTCTACGGTCCTGAGACGGCGCGGGTTCGCGTCACGGCCAACCGCACCAGCCCGATCGCTCTCGCGCCCGACCGGGAGTACTACGCGTTCAAGGTCGTCGTCGCGCGCAACAAGGTGACCGGCCTCGGGATGTGCACCGGGTGCGACCTCGCGGTGTCGCTTGCGCTCCAGAACATCCAGCTCAACCAGCAGGGCGGACCCAATCCCGTCATCACAGTCCCGCTCTGGAACACCACTTCCTACTGGCAGGGCACGCCGGGACCGTTGCCGACAATCGCCGGCTTCTCGCCTCCGGGCGGACCGGCCGGAACCCCGGTCACGGTCACCGGGAACCACTTCACCGGGACGAACTCGGTGCGCTTCGGTCCGACGCCGGCCACGTTCTCGGTCGTGTCCGACACCGAGATCTCGACCAGCGCGCCGGCTGGATTCCAATCGTCACCGATCGTGGTGAATACCCCCAGCGGATCGGCGACCAGCGTCACGCTCTTCTACCGCAATCCTGACATCACCGACTACATCCCGCCCACGGCACCCGTGGGAACGACGATCGCGATCCGCGGCACCGGGCTCGCCGGCACCAGCAACGTCCGTTTCAACGGAACGCCGGCCTTGTTCACGAACATCTCGGACGTGCTCCTCACCGCGGTGGTTCCCGTGGGCGCCACCACCGGTACGATCGAGGTCACGAACCCGGGCGGAGTCGATGTCGGTCCCGTCTTCAACGTGGGTCCGCTGCCGACCGGAACGC
Source organism: Candidatus Eiseniibacteriota bacterium (assembly GCA_036845125.1). GTDB lineage: Bacteria > Eisenbacteria > RBG-16-71-46 > RBG-16-71-46 > RBG-16-71-46 > DAIUEO01. Next base: position 7,073 of record DAIUEO010000077.1, read on the forward strand.
TCGATCTCGCGTGGGATGACTGCGGCGCTTCGGGAGCGGCCCTCAAGACCTTCGCCTGCACCGCAGACCCCGGCCCGGCTTTCCCGCTCGTGATCTCGTTCCGGCCGCCGGCCGGCGCGGTTTCGGTGACGAAGATGACTGCGCGACTCCGCATCGAAGCCGGACAGCTTCCGGACTGGTGGAAGCATGGCGCCGGGCAGTGCCGCGGCACGGGCGATCTTTCGGCGGTGCTCGATGGAACTACCTCGTGTCCTTCTCCATGGGCGACGGGCGTACCCGTTTTCACGTATGAGATCGGCTACTACGGCCCGGCCACCGCGCGCCTGACGGTCGAGGCCACTCCGCCGGGGGGAGTGCCAATAGCGCTGGACCCCGGTCTCAACCAGACGGGGGCCCGGGTGCTGATCGCGCGCACCATGGCTTCCGGACCCGGAAGCTGTGCGAACTGCCAGCGTTCCGTCCGGCTGAACCTCGAAGAGGTCCAGCTCACCCAGTCGGCCGGCATTCCGTTCAATCCCGTGCTGACCACCGCGGCCACGCGCTCGACGGTCTACTGGCAGGGGATCCCGGGGCCGGCTCCGCAGATCAGCGCGCTGGTTCCGCCCGCCGGGGGAATCGGAGCGCCGGTATCGATTCGTGGCGCCTACTTCACCGGTGCGACCAGTGTCCGCTTCAACGGCACCATCGCGACCTTCTCGGTGGTTGCCGACACGGCGATCAGCACCACGGTCCCCGTGGGAACGCGCACCGGACTGGTCACCGTCGAAACGCCGAATGGCGTGGTCGCCAGCCCGTCCCCGTTCGTGGTCGCGCCGGACCTCCAGTCGTTCCTGCCCGCTCAGGCCCCGATCGGAACCGTGGTATCGCTGATCGGCATCAACTTCACCGGAACGACGCAGGTACTCTTCAATGGAACGCCGGCCACGTTCACGGCTGTGAACGACACCCTGGTTACCGCCACGGTCCCGGCCGGCGCGACGAGCGGACCCATCACGATCACGAATCCGGGAGGGAGCGACGTTTCCGGCACTCCGTTCACGGTCGGCCCGCTCATCGCCGGGATTAATCTGTCCTGGAACGATTGCGGCCTCGCGGGAAACGAGATCCAGACCTTCGCCTGCAACACGAATTCCGGCCCGGGCTTCTTTCTGATCGGTTCCTTCCGGCCGCCGGCCGGCATCACCCAGTTCATAGGATTCGACGCTGTAGTCCGGATTGACGCCGGTGCGTCGACCCTGCCCGATTGGTGGAGGCACGGTGCGTCCGGGTGTCGGGGCATTGGCGCCATCTCGACCACGTTCAACATCCTGAGCACAACGTGCCAGGACCTTTTCCCGGGCAACCCAGCCGGAACCCAGACCTACGATATCGCCTACTACGCCCCCAATACGGCCCGCCTCAGCCTCCATATCCAATTTGCAACGGGGGCCCTGAATTCGTCGCAGGAGTACTACGCGTTCCAGACCACCATCGCTCAAACCAAATCGACCGGCGCCTCCAGCTGCGCCGGATGCACGACTCCCGTCAGGCTCGAGCTGCTCTCAATCCAGCTATTCCAGAACCCGGGGGTGGGGTATAACCCGATACTCCAGACCGCGCTTCATCGAAACGTGGCCTACTGGCAGGGCGTGCCCGGACCATCGCCAGTGGTCACCTTCCTCGAGCCCGCCTTCGGCGCACCCGGAGAAACGGTTTCCATCCACGGATTGCACCTCTCGGGTGCGACCGCGGTGAACTTCCAGACCGTCTCCGGCTTCAACCCGTCCGTTCCCTTCACCGTGGTGAACGACTCGCTGATCACCACCGCCGCTCCGCTCGGTGTACGGACCGGCTTCGTGACGGTCACAAGCCCTAACGGAACCGCGCAAAGCCCGCAGCCCTTCTATGTGGCGGCCGAGATCTATTCGTTCGCTCCCACCGAGGGTCCGGTCGGGCGGAACGTGCGGATTGGCGGCCTCAACTTCACCGGCGCGAGCCAGGTGCGTTTCAACGGCACGCCCGCGACGTTCGTGATCTCGTCCGACACGCTGATCACCACATCGGTTCCTGTGGGCGCGACCACCGGGCCGATCGACGTCACCACTCCCGCCGGGACCGTGGTCTCGCAGACCCCGTTCACCCTCGGCCCAGGGGCTCCCAATGGAATCAACTTGGCTTGGAGCGATTGCGGGAGCGCCGGAGTCCCCCTGCAGACGTTCGCCTGCAATGTGAACACGGGTGGGCCGTTCCTCTTGTTCGGTTCGTTCGTGCCGCCCGACGACATCAATCAGTTCCTCGGGATGTCTGCGGACCTGATCGTCGACGCCGGGGCCGCGACGCTTCCCGACTGGTGGAAGTTTGGCTCCGGGCAGTGCCGGGGGGCGACGGCGATGTCCACTTCGTTCGATTTCACCGCGGGCCCCTTCTCGTGCCTTGACACCTATTACGGGCAGGCCGCTGGCGGCAATCTGTACGAAGTCGGATTCGGGGGACCCAACCGTGCGCGCCTCCGCATCCAGGCCGCGATTCCTGTGGACCAGGCCCAATTCCTCGACTCGAGCGAGGAGTACTACGCGTTCCGGATCGCCATCTTGAAGACCCGGACGACGGGTGTCGGAAGCTGCAGCGGATGCCTGACGCCGGTGAGCATTGCGCTCCAATCGATCCAGCTCTTCCAGCCGGCGGCCGCACTCAACGATCCCATCCTCACGACGCCGCTCGTCTCGACCGTGGCGAACTGGCAGGGAGCGCCAACGGTGCCCTCGTTCCTCTTCGCGCCCCTCGGCGGAGGACCGGGGACCGCGGTCACGCTTTCCGGATCCGGATTCACCGGGACGACCGCCGTGGAATTCGGCAGCTACCCGGCCTCGTTCACGGTGGTGTCCAACGCGACCATCACCACGAGCGTGCCGGCCGGGGCGAGAACCGCCCGCATCCGGGTGATCACTCCATCCGAGGTCTTCGAATCGGCCAGCGATTTCATCGTGGCCCCGGTGATCACCGAGTTGTCGCCCGCGCAGGCGCCGGTGGGGTCGCAGATCGGGATCGTCGGATACAACTTCACGGGATCGACCGCGGTTCGTTTCAACGGAGTGCTGGCGTCGTTCTCGATCCCGCGGGACGACCTGATCATTGCGACCGTGCCGGCGTCTGCGAGCAGCGGCCCCGTGACGGTCACGAATCTCGGCGGAACGGCCACCAGCCCCGGGCCGTTCACCGTCGGCCCGCTGCTGACCTCCGAGGGGATCAACCTCTCGTGGGACGATTGCGGAGAATCGGGTGTGACCTCGAAGACCTTCGCGTGCGACGTCAATTCCGGACCGCCGTTCACGCTGGTGGCTTCGTTCAGGCCCCCGTCCGGAATGTTCCGCTACCTCGGACTCAGCGCGATGATCACGATCGCCAATCCCGCCGGCACCCTTCCCGAGTGGTGGAAACACGGGACGGGATTCTGCCGGGGGTCGAACGGCATTCAAACCACCTTCGACTTCACGGTCAATTCGAGCTGCCTGGACTTCTTCGCCGGTCAGGGTGTCGGCGGGATGTACTACGCGGTCGGCGGGCTGGACGGGGGGAATCCGTCGCGGGCAACCATCCTGGTGCAGGCGGCCGTCCCCCTGGATTTGGAAGGGCCGCTGCTTCCGGGGCTCGAGTACTACGGGTTCAAGGTGAACATCCTCCGGAGCTCAACCACCGGGTCGGGGGCGTGCGCCGGCTGCGACACGCCGATGTGCATCGAGCTCAACTCGGTGCAGCTGTTCCAGCCCGACGACATGAACTTTAACCCGATCATCGAGCTTCCGGCCGACAACACACTGGTCACCTGGCAGGGCGCGACCTCGTGCGGGGCCGCGACCCCGGTCCAGATCTCGCTCGTGATCTCCGAAGCGCATGCGGACCACAACCTCATCGTGTGGGAGCTGCCGCGCGGCGATGCGGCCACCGTGTATCGGCGCGAAGGCGAGGGTGCCTGGCAGCGGATGGACCGGCTCACACCCGACGGCGAGCACCGCATCGAGTACATCGACGGCAACGTGCGTCCCGGGATGACCTATCACTACCGGCTCGGGTTCGTGATCGAAGGGGAGGAGATCTTCGGCGGCGAGACCGCGCTCACCGTGCCGGCGGTGGTGCGCACCCTCTCGATGGCGCGCATCGGCTGGAGCGGAAGCGGCATCGTGGCCTCGATCACGCTGCCGCGCGGCGGCCCGGCCTCGCTCGAGATCTTCGACCTGACCGGCCGTCGCGCAGTGTCGAAGCGGCTCGAGGGCCTGAACGAGGGCGAGCACCGGGTGGAGATCGCAACCCGGCTGCAGCCGGGGGTTTACTTCGCGAAGCTCACGCAGGAGACGAGGACCGTGAGCGGGCGATTCGTGGTGGTGCAGTAGCCAGGAAGAAACTCGTAGCAGGGAAAGCCGCGCTTGTGCTTTGATTCCCCTCGCCGGGAGTGAAGGACCGGGAAGCACAGGCGCGGCCTCTGGCATGCGCCCCCGAGGGAACTCAATGAGCCTCGTCCGTCCGGTTCACCCGATCCGACCGGGATCCGCCCTCTCACTCCACCTCGTTCCCGTCCTCACGGCCTTCCTGTTCCTGCTCGGCGCCTCGAGCGCCCGGGCCACCGGAATCAACCTCGCCTGGGACGAATGCGGCGAAGCCGGCAAGGACATCGCCACCTTCGCCTGCAACACCAACACCGGGCCACCCTTCGTTCTGTTCGCGTCGTTCGTCCCGCCCGACGGGATCGATCACTTCATCGGGATGAGCGCTCGCGTCCGACTCGCCGCGACGAACTACCCGGACTGGTGGAAGATCGGGACCTGCCGCTCCGCGAGTGCGCTCACCGTGAGCTTCGAGGGCGATGACACCTGTCTCGATCCCTGGGGTCGGAGTGCCGGCGGTTCGCTGTTCACGATCGGGGGCTTCGGCACCAACACCGGTCAGCTCCTGGTCCAGGCGGCGAACTCATACGAGGATCAGATCCCGCTCGAGAGCGTCGAGTACACGGCGTTCCAGATCCGCGTGGCGCGATCCCAGTCGACCGGCGACGCGTGCGCGGGATGCTCAGAGCCACTGGTGTTCACGCTCGAGGAGATCCAGCTCTTTCAGCCGGATGGATACGGCAACAATCCCGCTCTGACACACCCGCTCACAAGCAATCAGGCGTACTGGCAGGGGGCGGTTGGCGAGCAGCCGAAGATCGAATCCTTCTCGCCGGCGGGCGGTGCACCGGGGACACTGGTCACCGTGCATGGCTCGGGACTCGCGGGCGCGAGCATCGTCCGCTTCGGCGGAGTGGCCGCGATCGCGAGCCCGGTTTCCAACACCCAGGTTCGCGCGTTCGTCCCGCTCGCGGTTCCGGGGGGGCCGCTCACCGTCGAGACCCCGTTCGGCAGCACCACGAGTGATGAGTCCTTCGTTCCGGCGCCGACGGTCGACTATGCCGTCCCGCCCAGCGCTCCGGCGGGTACGCGCGTCGACCTCTACGGCCGCGGGTTCACCGGTGTCACCGATGTTCGCTTCGGCGGTGTGCCGGCTCAGTTCGAGGTGATGTCGGATTCCTACGTGTTCGCGGTGGTGCCGTCCGGCGCCGCGACCGGGCCCATCGAGGTTTCGAACCTCGCCGGCACGGACAGCCAGGCGTTCCAAGTGGGCCCGATGCGCGGCGGCATCAACCTGTCGTGGGACGATTGCGCCAATCAGGGTCAGCAGCTCACCAGCTGGGCGTGTACCAGCGACCAGCTGCAATTCCGGCTGATCGGATCGTTCGTTCCGCCCGCGGGCATCACCCAGGCCCAGTGGCTCGAGGGAGAAATCGCGATCTCCGCCACGAATCTGCCGGACTGGTGGAAGCACGGGGCCTTCCAGTGCCGTGGTACCGGCGGACTCGTCGTGGACACCCGCTTCCGGGGGGAGGAAACGTGCGACGCGCCCACCTTCTGGGATGGCGGTTCGAGCCACTCGTACCTGGTCGGCTACTACGGCCCGAACACCGCTCGGCTCAGGGTGAGCACGGTATTCGGCAATGGAGGCGTCACCTTGTTTCCGGATCGTGAGTACTACGCCTTCCGGGTAATTGGCTGGCGCGAGAGCTACACCATGAATTGCACGGGCTGCGAGGTTCCCGTCCGCCTCGAGCTGCAAAGCGTCCAGATCCACCAGGCTACGGCTCTGAACAATGACCCGGTGATTACGGATCCGGTATTCCGCACGGTGGCCTACTGGCAGGGCGCGCCCGGCGCGACGGCCGTGATCGCGGGATTTGCCCCGCCTGGCGGTCCGACCGGCACGCTCGTCACGGTGAACGGGAGCGGGTTCACCGGCGCCACCAGCGTTCGGTTCGGGTCGTACGAAGCGCCGTACAACGTGCTGTCGGACGGTGAGGTCCAGGCGCTGGTTCCCCTGGCCGGGACCGCACCGATCATGATCATCACGCCGCAGGGGACGGTCTCGTCGTCCGCGCCTTTCTATCTGCCGCCGAGCGTGCTGCAGGTGGTGCCCCCGGTCGGGATGATCGGGGACGAGATCGCGATCAACGGTGCCAATCTCGAAGGCACCACCGCCGTGACGTTCAACGGCGTTCCCGCGACCTTCACCGTCGAAAGCAGCGAGAAGCTGAGGGCAGTCGTCCCGGAGGGCGCGACCAGCGGACCGCTGGCCGTGACGAACCCCGCCGGCACGACGGTCTTCGACGGCAACTTCGAAGTGGTCGACGAGAGCACGCCGACGCTCGTCTCGCTGGCGCGCGCGGAAGCGCTGTCGGATCGCGTGCGGCTCGCCTGGGACATTCCGCGCGCCGGAGCGGCCAGCGTGTACCGGCGGGAGGGCGTGGGCGCGTGGATCGAGCAGGCGCGACTGAACGCAGGGCCGACCGGCCGTCTCGAGTTCGAGGACCGGAGCGTGACGCCGGGCGCGACCTACGGCTACCGCCTCGGACTGATGCTCGGTCGCCACGAGATCTTCGCCGGCGACGTGACGATCCTCGTTCCCGCGGGGACGTCGGCCTCGCTCGAGCTGCGCTCGGTGCAGTGGGAGAAGGGCCGCCTGCGCGCCGCACTCAGCCTGCCCGCCTCCGGCCCGGCCACGCTCGAGGTGTTCGATCTGAGCGGCCGGCGCCAGTTCGAGCGCGGGATCGAGCGTCTCGCCCCGGGCACGCACGCGATCGAATGGAACGCTCCGGGCATGGCCTCGGGCATCTACTTCGCGCGCCTGACGCACAACGGGAGCCTCGCGTCGCGGCGATTCTTCGTCGCTCAGTGAAATAGCTCGAAGCATGTGACGTCACCAGCGGCCACCCTCCGGGGTGGCCGCACTGTTGGTGTCGAGTAAGAAGTGTCGGGATTGATTCGCAAAAGCGTCAGAAACACCGGCACTATTCAGCGCGCGAAACGCGCCATAGACTGCGGCGTCCCGGCATCCCACCGAGGAGGTCCGCATGCGAATGTTCCGAGCAGTTGCCGCACTGCTTCGTGCTCGCCGCACCGTTCGTGTCCCCGCCTGGATCATCACCGCGATCCTGCTCAACGCTGCAACCGCCTCGGCCACCGGTATCAATCTGGCCTGGGACGATTGCGGTGACGCGGGCCAGGCCATCAAGGAATTCGCGTGCGACACGAACACCGGCGCGCCATTCGATCTCGTCGCCTCGTTCGTTCCGCCGGATGGGATCGATCGTTTCATCGGAGTGAGCGCACGCATCCGTTTCGCGGCGCCCGATTACCCGGACTGGTGGAAGATCGGAACCTGCCGTCCTTCGAGCGCCCTGGGAATCAGCTTCGACGCCTCGGAATCCTGCGTCAGCCCGTGGGGCGGCCAGTCGGGGGGCGGCTTCCTCTTCACGATCGGCGGTCTCGGTGCGAACACCGGTCGCCTCCTGGTGCAGATCGCCAATGCCGATCCGATGTCATTGGGCAGCACGACCGAGTACACGGCGTTCCGGGTCCACATCTCGCGATCCAGGACCGCGGGCTCCGAAAGCTGCAGCGGCTGCGCTCTGCCCGTGGTCCTGAACCTCGAGCAGATACAGGTGTTCGAGACGCAGGGTTCTGGAGCGGATCCGGTGCTGACGAACCCGATCACGGGTGCGACCGCGTACTGGCAGGGTCACGTCGGTGTGAGTCCGACGATCACGTCTTTCTCGCCGTCAGGAGGCGGCTCCGGCACCCTCGTGACGGTGACGGGGACAGGCCTTTCGAATACCTCCATCGTTCGCTTCGGGGGAGGTGCGGCGATCGCGAGCCCGATCTCGGATTCCCAGGTTCGCACCTTCGTCCCGGTATCCGTCCTGCCCGGGCCGATTGAAGTGCAGACGCCGTTCGGCTCGGCCACGAGCGGCCAGGACTTCAGCCCCGCGCCCGCGATCGTCTACACCATCCCGCCCAGCGCGCCGGTCGGGACCAGCGTCAGCCTACATGGACGCGGTTTCACTGGCGCGATCGAGGTCCGGTTCGGCGGCGTCCCCGCCTCCTTCGAGCTGATGTCGGACTCCCGTATCACCGCCGTGGTGCCGGCCGGAGCCGCGACCGGGGCGATCGAAGTCTCGAACGCCGGCGGCACTGGCAGGCACGGCCCCTTCCTGGTCGGACCCATGCGAGGAGGCATCAACCTCTCATGGGACGAATGCGCCGATCAGGGCGAGGACTTCGCCACGTTCACATGCGGCCAGGGCGCCGGAACCTTCCGCCTCATCGGATCGTTCGTACCACCAGCGGACATCATGCAAGCAAAGTGGGTGGGGTGTGACATCGCCATATCGACAAGTGCGCTGCCCGACTGGTGGAGACTCGGCTCCGGTGCGTGCCTGGGAACCACCGTCAGCGCGGATTTTGTTCACGAGAGCGTGTGTGAATCGCCCCGCTTCTGGGTTGGGGGAGGTAGCTTTACGTACGGGCTCGACTACCGCTCCAACATCGCCCGACTTGGGGTTCGGAATAATTTCGCGGGTGACGGAGTCCGGCTGTTCCCGGATCGGGAGTACTATGCGTTCAAGCTGATCTTCGTGCGCCAGCGGTACAGCCACGGCTGCTCGGACTGCGACGCACCGGCCAAGTTTGAGCTGCTGGCCCTGGGGATCCACCAGGCCTTTGAGCTGGGATACGACCCGGTCATCAAGGACCCGATTCTCCGTACCGTCGCCTACTGGCAGTCGGCCCCCGGCGACGACGCCGGCTTCTCGGGCTTCACGCCACCCGGCGGACCGTCCGGAACCCTGGTCACCCTGTCGGGGAGCGGTTTCACGGGCACCCGGTCTGTGCGGTTCGGCGAAACCGAAGCGCCGTTCAACGTCGTGTCCGACGCCACCATCGAGACCATGGTCCCGTTGCACGTCTCGACCGGACCGATCCGCCTGGCCGGCTCCCGCGGGCCGCACTCGTCCGAGGATCTGTTCTATTCGCCGCCCGAAGTGCTCACGGTGATTCCGCCCGAAGGCTTCGAGGGTGATGAGGTCGAGATCCAGGGCGACAATCTCGCGGGCACCAGGACGGTGACGTTCAATGGTGTTCCGGCCAGCTTCACCGTCAAGAGCATGAACCTGCTCAAGGCCATCGTCCCCGAAGGCGCCACGACCGGGCCAGTCGCGGTGACGAACCCGGGTGGAACCGAGATCGGCAACGACTTTGTGGTGCTGGACGACACCACACCGGTCCTGGCTGCTCTGACTCGCGGCGAGGCACTACCGGATCGCATCCGGCTCGGCTGGGAGCTGCCCCGCGGCGGAGAGGTCGTGCTCTATCGGCGCGAGGCGCTGGGACCGTGGCGCCAGCGCGCGCGTCTGATGGCCGACGCCACGCGGCGGATCGAGTACGAGGATCGTGACGTGGTGGCGGGCAGGACCTACGGCTACCGGCTCGGACTCAGGATCGGAAGCCAGGAGATCTTCGCCGGCGACGTGACGCTCACCACACCGCTCGCGGCATCCGGTGTGCTCGAGCTGTACTCGGTGTCGTGGGAGAGGGGACGACTGCGCGCCTCGCTGATGTTGCCGGCCGCCGGGGCCGCAACCATCGAGATCTTCGACCTCGGCGGGCGCCGGCAGGCCGAGCGGCGCATCGAGAGTCCGGCGTCGGGCGCGCAGACGGTCGAGTGGGACGCGCCGGGTCTCGCCTCGGGCGTCTACTTCGCCCGGCTCACGCAGCAGGCGAGGACCGTCAAAGGACGATTCGTGGTGGCGCAGTAGGGCCACGAGGGCGCGCGGAGCTTGACACTCCGCGCGCCCTCCGGCTTAATCCTTGGCTTCACGGGCGATTAGCTCAGCTGGTAGAGCACTTGCTCGACAAGCAAGGGGTCACTG